>JBFYNF010000140.1:0-2500 GCA_041304525.1 Thermoplasmata archaeon
GCTGACCTCGACGGAGTACGGGTGGTTCCGCGCGAACATCGGTACGCGTTCGGAGCCTTCGCTCTGCACGGCGCTCATGTAGGCGCCGACATAGGACCGCGCGTAGTTCGCCAGGTCCATGTCCGATGGAATCTTGCTCTTCGGACTCTCCTTCTGGCCGATCATGGCAACACCAGGACAGGCGTGCCTGGACACTCACTGGGCTCGTTGGCGAAAGGCAGACTACCATAGGCATCCGGGGACTTCGGTGAAATAGGTTTGCGGTCAAATCTCCGATGTGATAATCATGCGTCAGAGCACAAGGTCGAGACGGTCTCGACCTGTCAGTAGGCAGCCGCAGCTTCCCAGTCCTCGGACCACTTCACCTGGCCTGTCTTGAACTCGAATTTGAGGCGGACCTTCCCCTCCTCGAAGAAGATGTATGCCTTGCGGACTTGTGAGACATACAGCCGGCTCCACTTCCCCCTCTGGGTGAGAACACGTCCCTCGCAGCTCAGCAGGCCCTCGGCCATCAGGCTGTTGACCCGGCGATATCCCAGTGTCATCGGGATGTCGAGGTGGTCGCACATCTGCTGGACGCTCCTCGGGCGGTCCCGGGCGTATGTGAGTATCTTTGCGGAGTACTCGTCGATCAGCAGCTTCGACAGCTCGTACGCGTTCAAGTGCGAGTGGCCTCGGAGAGGCAATCCTCGCTCTGTGCTCATAAACCATGCCGCACAATTCCAAGGAGAGAGTATCAGAAGCGTTAACATCGGTCCGAAAGAGGGGGTTTCCGGGATTTTGACCCGTCTAAGCCATCGTATCACAGTTGATACGGACTCGTTTTGATAGAGAGACTTGATTCTCAAACGTAGTAACCGACCAGTGAATTATATATATGTAGGATTTTGTTTCGCCACTTCAAGGAAGAGGGTGTGGGGCATCTTCTTCTCAGTGAGGGATTCCACGGCTACCGAGTTGGGATTAGCCCAGGTCCTAATGGACGAGTACAACATGAACATCCTGGCCGCGACAAACCACAAGGCTAGGAGCGCTAGGGAACTCGCGTTCATGTTCGACATCCCCCTGGCCAGCTGCTATCGCAAGCTGAGAGAACTGACGGCATCGGGCCTTGTCGAACAGGAAGGAAGCGAGCTAACACCGGATGGGAAGCGATACAAGGTGTACAGGTCCCGGGTCGGGTGCGTAACCCTCGTCTATGACAAGGGAACATTGCGCATGAAGGTGGACATGAACTACAGGGCGACCCCCCTAGAGATCGTTCAGAACATGGCCACACCGAAACCGAGAGAACTATGAAGCACAGTCGCTGATGCAACTAGGATACGAAGGACAGCGTCTGGGTATCCCCCCATTATAGCGTTAGAACTAGCGCCAGCAGTCGCGGTCTGGAGTCGAAACCTCTCCTCTGAGGGGCCCGAAGGGCTCCCTCAGCACCCCTTCTTTCTCTTCACTATGGCACGCCTGCCGCCGTGGTTTTCTTTTTCGGGAATAGCGACGCAACCCTATTCTATTGCCCGTGATAATCAGTCATTGCTCTCACGCGGGACAACCGTGGCGAGGGCAAGAACGTGCTTGGACTATCCACAGGGCATGCAGACCTCCCTCGGGAGTGGAATAAGAACCACAGGCGGATAGGCCAGCTTCGGATTCTGGCTCGGGATCGTGTCGCACATCAGGTGCACCACCGGTCCCCGGGACGATTGTCCTGCGGGCAGGTGCCATCGACTCCCTGGCCGGGCCGAGGCTAACCCTTCCTCCGCCACAACAACCGAGAACAAAGGAGGTCCAACAAATGGAGAAGATACGCAAGCCTAGACTTGCGCGGATGGAAGACGCAGAGATGGGGGTGGGCACGTTGCTCATCTTCATCGCGATGATCCTGGTGGCGGCAGTCGCCGCCGGGGTCTTGGTGCAGACAGCATACACGCTGCAGCAGCAGGCGGAGACCACGGGCGACCAGGCGCTCCAAGAGGTTGCGACTGGGCTGAAGGTCATAACCATATACGGCATGACCACGGCGGACCCGATCACAGGTTCCCTGACTATCACGGACCTGTACCTGAAGGTGTCGCTGACGGCTGGAAGCCCGGTCATCAACCTGATCCACCTGATCGTTGAGATCACCGACGGATACGATGACGAGTCGTTGAGCTACGACGACGTGACATCCGTCGCGACGACCTTCGACGCCACCCAGGTGAGGGACACGTACCCGTACAACACATGGACGGCGACAGATGTCGGGTTGACCCAGGGTGACATCGCATTGCTGCACATCGATCTGACGGCCCAGGGCGGGGACATGTCGCTCACGATCCAGCAGGACTTCCAGGGCCTGCTGATACCGAAGCATGGCATCCCGACCTTCGTGATGTTCACGACACCGTCAGTGCTGGCGAACACATACGAGACGCTGAACTGAGCATGGGGACGCAGACGGACAGGAGATGACCTCGATGGACACCGATGACAAGGAGGCGGTTCTGGAGTACATGAC
>JBFYNF010000141.1:0-19455 GCA_041304525.1 Thermoplasmata archaeon
GGTACAACATCATCAGGATACAGGCGGAGAAGCAGATCGTGTTCAAGTGGGAGGATGCGCTCAACTTCGAGGGTGCGAGCGCGCCTTTCGTGCAGTACGCGCACGCGAGGGCGTGCTCCATCATGGCCAAATCAGGCGGGCGCGCGGGCGCGTTCGACGCGAAGAAGCTTGTCACGGACCACGAGAAGGCCCTGGCGAAACTCATCGCGGGCCTGCCGTCAGTGATAGACGACTGCGCCCAGAACAGGCGGGCGCACACGCTCGCGTCGTACGCCCAGGAACTCGCATCGCAGTTCAACCAGTTCTACAGATACGTGCCCGTGCTGAAGGCCGAGGGAGACATCCGCGACGCCAGGCTCGCCCTGGTCGAGGCGAGCATGTGGGCGCTGAGGAACGCGCTCTCGTGCCTGGGCATCGAAGCGCCCGAGGAGATGTAGGTTCACAGCCTCAGGTTCCACTCGTCCCTGGAGTATCGCTCCCCCACGAGACGCCCGGCATGACCCGCCTCATCATGCGTGAGGGCGCCCTTCTCCAACCGCACGCCGAACGCATCGGAGACCGCAGCCTGGATACGCATCTTGAGCTCGTCCATGGAAGGTGGACTGCCGAGGAGCGCTGCGAGGGTCGTGACCCGCTCGGACGGCTTCGGCCCATCGACATGTCTCAGGACCGAGTCCATCACGGCCAGGTCCGTGTCCACAATGATGGTGCCGTGCTGTAGGACGGAGCCGCGCCTTCTCAGCTGCGCGCTTCCCGAGACCTTCCGGCCACCCACCTCGATGTCGTTCACGGGCCTGTGCCTCGCGTCGATGCCGAGCGACGACAGGGCCCTCGCGATGGCGCCGCACACGACCGCGAAGGACGCCTCCGGGGTCGGGGGCAGTTCCTCGGACCTCACCACGAGCCCGTAGATCAGCTGACCCTCGTCGGTGTATATCGAGCTGCCCCCGGATGCCCGACGGACGATGTTGACCCCAAAGCGCCTGCACGCATCGATGTCCAGGGTCTCCCCGACCTTCTGGAAATAGCCTACTGACACGGTCGGCGACGAGCGGGCGTAGAAGTGGAGCGTGTCGGGGACCGCTCCGTCGGAGTGTGCTTCCAGGATGGCCTCGTCCAGGGCCGCTGACACGGGAGGCCTGACCATGCCGCTGTCCACCAGACGCCACACATCGCGCATGCTAACGCATGAGAGAATGAAAAGGAGCGTTAAGAGGTTTGGCAGGTTTCAGGCGGTGCTCAGAGGCCTTCGTCCTTCTTGGGCTTCTCAGGCTTCTCTGACTTCTCCACCTTCTCGGGCTTCTCCGCCTTCTCGCGCCTCGGGCCCTTCCTCTCGCGCCTGGACCATCTGCCGCGCAGATAGAGCAGTAGCGGGACTAGGATTATCACCGCGGCCACACCGCCCCAGAGAGCGATCTTCTTCCAGCCCGCCTCGTTCACGGTGACCTCGCCGACGTCTTCGTCGACGACCAGCTGGTCGCTGCAGGTCACGTTGACCCTGACGGTGTATGTGCCCGGGTCGCTGAACTTGTACGGGAACTTGACGACCGCTGTGCCGCCTATCGCGACGCTCGTGGTCTCTGCCCCGGTCGTGGCGTTGAGGACCGTGGTCCATGTGCCCAGGAGCTCCTCGGTGCCGTCAGCGTTCTCGATGTAGAAGTTCAAGACGAACTCGGTCGCGGCCGCGCTGCCGGTGTTGGTCAGGTTCACAGTGATGTAGCCGGTCGTCCCCTCGGTGAACACCTCGGGGTCGAAGGTCACATCATCTATGATCAAGCTCGGCCTCGGGCCGGAGACGACAGTCACGGTCTTCGTGTAGCCGTCCCAGTTGCCCTCGGAGTCGGTCACGTTGAGCCTGACCGCGTAGCTGCCCGCGGACTCGAACACATGCGTCACGTTGTACAGCCCAGTGCCGTTCAGCCATGAGTCGGCGCCGTTGTCGTCGTTGAAGTACCACGAGTATAGCAGCGTCGTCGTGTTGTCGAGGTTGTCCGTCGTGGCGTTGGCGTCGAACACCAGCGTCTCGCCCTCAACCAGGCCCGTGCCCCAGGTCTCGTTCTTGACCAGGAACGACGGCGACGGCGCATCGGTGTCGTTGACCCTTACCGTTAGCGTGGTGTTCTTCCAGTGTCCGACCGAGTCGGTGACGTTCAGCGTGAGGGTGTACTCGCCCGCGTCGACCCATGAGTACGAGACATTCTGCTCGTCCTCGGTGGCGTACACGCGGCCGGAGGTGTTGCCCTCGCCGTAGAGGAGCTCGAAGTACTGTATCGTGCCCAGGCCGTCGTCCGCGCTGACCGCGTCGTCGCTGGACTCGCTCGCGTTGAACCAGACGAGTTCGCCCTGGTCTATCTCGAGCATGCCGCTGGTCTCGTTCACAACAAGGTCCTTGATCGTCACAACGGGCACCGGGTCCCTGCCGTCGCACATGACCGTTATCTCGGTGTAGTTGACCAGCCCGCCCATGTCAGTAACGGTCAGGTTGACCGTCCTGGCAGCGGACGCGGACAGGTATGTGTGCGGGAAGGTGACGTTATATGTCGTCTCGGACGGGGTTCCGTCCCCGAAGTCCCATGTGAACTCCAGCGGGTTGCCGTTCGGGTCCATCGAATCCACGGCTGTGAAGTTGGCCTCATCGCCAACGGACACGATGTAACTCAGCACGACGCCCGTCTCGTTCGTCACGGCGTATACATACTCCGATTCGACGAGGCCTGCGCCTGCGGATGGCCCGGCTGAGAGCTCGATCGACATGGACACGTGCTCGGGACCTCCGACATACTCCTGCGGGTCAAGGGTCACGGTCGTGTAGCCTGTTGAGTTCACATGGCTGTCAGAACCGCCGGTCGAGTTGGCCACCATCTCGTAAGATGCTGGCAGGGCGATGGTGAATGCATAGTCCACGGACGGGTCGTCGTACTTGACATACGCATCAGCGTAGTAGTCCGGGGAGTCCACGTCTATGGCATCCTCGGAGGTGTACGACGCGCTGTACTCGAAGACCACGCCCGACTCGAGGGTGATGTCCCCTTCGACGGAGCCCAGTGTGAACAGCCCGAACGAGCCGGAGCACGAGTAGACCGTGTCGTTCACGGTCAGGAGCCTTGCGCTCGACACATACTCTGGACCGAACTCTGCGAGCTTGGCCTCGAACTCGCCTGCCTCGACTGCGTCTACTGCGCCGTCAGCATCGGCGGAGTTCATGTCGATCTGCATCCTGAGGCTACCCGCATCACTGTAGGGCATGCCCGGAACGGTGTCATCGTAGGACCATATGGTCTCGACCATCATCTCGAACGAGTTGAAGTCAGCACCGTAGTCGATGGACACCGTCTCCGCTCTCTGCGTCTGGTTTTCCATCGCGAGGTCCACGAACTGGTAGGTCGTGCTCGGGGTGATCGATATGTCCCTGAACGCGGACTTCACGCCGTCTGCGTCAACCGATAGCTTGAACTCGCCCTCGTAGCCGTACAACACATACGAGCCGCCTCCGAGGTCGCTCTTGAGCACCCTCTTGACCCACGGCACGGACGGGTCCTCGTTCACGAGGTACGCGACCGTGTTGGTCGCCAGGTATCCGTCCGCATCCCTGACGAGGCCACGGACGATCTTTGCTGGCGACATGGAGACCGTGGCTGCATCGTCGGCCGTGACAGTGGTCTGCAGGACATGTGTCTCGAAGTTGTCCTTGCTTGCGAAGAGGTATATGTCCGTCAGGACGGGCACGTTGTACATGTCCACGAGCGCCCAGCCCTCGCTGTTCGTCACGGCTTCGGCTACAGACTCGCGGCTGCTGTTGTCGTAGAAGCCGACCGTGGCCCCGGACAACGGCATCCCGAGGGAGTCCTCGACCGTTATGTTCCATGTGTGAGTCCTGGGCGGCAGCGGGTCCAGGTCGATCGGAGCGCCAGTGTATGGCGCTAGCCCGTCGAAGGATATGCCTTCTGGCACCGCGTCGATCCGGTCGTAGTAATCACCGTCGGTCACCTCGACCCTGTATACTCCCGGTGCCGGCTCGGATGCGATGTACATGCCGGATGAGTACGAGGCCTCGATTACCTCCCCAGTGTACAGGTTGATGAGATTGACAGTCGCCGTCTCGACCGTTGCACCGTTCGAAGCGTCCAGAACCAATAGGTTGATATCATTCATCTCGTCAGCTGCGTCGACGCTTGCCATCGGGAGCGCGACCATGGCGGACAACGCCATTACCAGCACGATGATGGCGGCTGATAGCCTACTCATTGCACCTGTCTTCATCCAAATGTCCCCTCCCTCTCCTGGGGACCGGAATCAACGGACCCCCCTTATGAGATAGGGTATTCCGGCGAATAGATTGCCCCTTTATAAGCTTTAGGGATTCCCGAGGGGGCCTCGGGGGCGCTGCCAGCAGGACATGCCAGCACGTCCGGGGCCTAAGTGACGATCTTATCGACCTGGTCTGTCTCCACTGCTCTCCTGACCTCCACCGCCAAGCGCCTGCCCGTGCTCATGTTCGTCCGCCAGGTCGTATTCCCGTAGGGGTGTCCGACCCACATGTGCACGTTCGTGCCCCCGCCCACTCTCGGTGCGACATCGTATATGTGGAACTTGAGGTCCTTGTCGACGCATGTCTGGAGGCAGAACGGGCCTATGATCCCTGGGGCGTAATGTTCCTGGGTCGCCTTCACATACTTTTCCGCGAGGTCGAACGCTCCCTCTATGAGGGACTCCCTCATCGTCGCCGAGTTATGCCCGCACACGGTGTATTCCGGGGTCGCCTGGGCCCCCTGCAGGGTCATCTGCTGAGGGGCGGGCAGGCGCACATGCCCGTCCAAAGATGTCTCGAACCTCCAATCGACGCCGATGAGCTCGATGCGCTCCATCTTCGTCTCAAGGGGGGAGTAGAAGAAGTCGAGGTTGAACACCGGACCTATGACGTACTCCTCTATCCTCGCGTCCTTGAGATCCTCCTCGGTGATGACATTGTTGTAGATAAGCTGCCGGGACTTCTCCCTGAACTCCTGGTACGACGCAGCCGTGAAGAACCCTCTCTCGAGCCTCTTGACCTTGTGGTGGAGCTTGACTATGACGAGCCTGTCGATGTCCTTGGGGTCCTTGATGCGCTTGGGGAAGGGTAGGCCCGCCTTCTCGAGGAGCCAATAGTAGTCCTTCTCCTCGCCCCGCTCCTCGCTCCTCAGGAGGCTCCTGGTGCCGACGAGCGGCACTGCGAACTCCTCCTCTATCTGCGACAGAGGCACGTACGATGTGAAGGACCTGTTGGGCACGAAAAGGACGTTCTCCTTCCGGAGCCTGGCCTGATACTCCGGGGTCATCATCTCCTTGAACTTCTTCAGGGTCCAACACTCGTCGACGACTCCGCGCAGGACCTTCCCCTCCACGTCCCGCTGGCACTTGAAGTACTTCGAGTAGGTCTTCTCGCGGCCTTCCTGGCATATGCCAAGGGTCCTGAACCCCTCCTCGACGGCGCCATCGCACACATCGAGGGCCGAGTGCGATGCGACCATGCCGATCTTCGCCTTCTTGAGGTCGTACCCCTCGAGGGCGCTGAGGATCTTGTCTCTTGAAATCATGCTGGTACCCCCCTTCGGTCCTATGTGGATGCTGCTCCGGGCCGAGTCATCGGGTTCTTGATATTTCTAACTTGAGGGGGGCGTGAAGGACATCTCGCCGAGCCTTATCGCGAGCTGGGAGTAGGTCGTCTTGAACCCGAACTTCTCGTAGAGGGCCTTGGCCCTCGGGTAACTCGTGTGAAGATAAGCCGTGGACGCGCGCCCGGCCAAACTTGACAAACCACATCTCATGAGCTCGCTGCCGATGCCCTCGCCCTGGCGCGCAGGTGCGACGTATATGTCATAGATTAGGCCGGTCTCGCCTTCGAGCCGCGTGATGACGAAGCCCCCATCGGTGGCGAAGACCGAGAACGATTTGTCCGAGAGCATCCGCCGGAACCGCATGGACGCCTGGAAGCCACCCTCGTCGTAGTACTCTGAGAACATGCGGACGAGGTCCTTCCGGCCCTCCTTCGACACCGGCTTGATCGAGTGGTCGTAACCGCGGGGACCGTCCAGGGACATGCGCCACATGACCATCGGGTCATAGTGCCTGACGAACCTGCCCATATCGACGGAGAAGACCGCCCACTTCTTCTTCGCGACCGCGAGGAACTTGACCATGCAGTCCGCGGCGACTGCCATGTCCTCGGACGACTGCGCCACGAGCATGCCCTGCTTCCTCGGCCCCTCGGACACTATCCTCGCCGTGTCCCCGTCGTCCGTGTAGAACCCGAAGGCACACCTGTCCCCCAGGTCCATGCTGACGCCCACCATGTGGGACGTTTCGCTGAGATCCGGCTTCGCGCCTCGGTCGTCCTGCAGCTCTTCGTCCATGGGGATGTCGTATGTGGTGCACAGGCTGCACTTGTGGTCTATGCGCGCCTCGACGGCCCGCGAGACGCGCCACCCCAAGGGCTCGAGCGTGCGCGCCAGGAACCTCTTTTTCGTGTCAGCAGCGAGTAGCGTCCCTGAGCAGCCGTCGGCGAGCGCTCGACTCAGTTCCCGCGCGGCTCCATCGGACAGCTTGAGCGCCCGAGGGGAATGCTTCACGAAACCCCGGGACACCCCCGCCCTCAGAGGCACCAGCTCGACCGATACGGCTCCTTCGGGGCCCTTCGTGAGGACCACTCTAGACCCCTCTCCCCGAAGACCGTCCTCGGCAGACACGAGCTCACCCCGCGCTCAGAAGAAGTAGAAGCCCACGCCGGACTCCTTGGAGCACTTGGCTATCGCCTCGAGCCGGGTCAGTGTGCCCTCGATCCTGCGGACGATCATCTTTCCCTCCGCAGGGGTCTTCGCCCTCAGGACCTTGACCTCCTCGAGCAACTTCTCGGCATCCTTGGGCGTGAGCACGGTCTTCTTCTCGCCGAGTTCTTCCACCTTCGCGAGGATCGTGAGGCCGTACTTCTTGGCAAGACCTGGCACAGGAGAGCCCGACGGGCCGAAGTTGCCTACGCACCCCTTCTTGTTGTCCCACGACAGGCCGCAGTTCGCGCATGTCGCGTACATCGCGTCGAACTCCACGAGGTCCCACTCCGTAACCGAGTTGGCCTTGTTCGCCGCCGCGAGCACGTCCTTCTTCCGGTCCGCAGGGACCTTCTCCACGAGGATCCAGTTCGTCTTTACCTCGTTCACGAACGGTCCGAGGGTCTTCCGGTCCTCGGGGTCCTTGACCTTCTCGAGGAACATCTCGTCACCCTCCGGCTCCTGCCGCGACTTCTTGAGGATCGCGTCCAGCTTCTCCTTCCCGAGCTTCGCCGAGGCGGCCTTCAAGTCCACGACCTTGTCCACCTCGACCAGGCCTGCCCAGGCGGACGGGTCGTCCACGTACACCTTGGCCAGCGTGAGTTTCTTCGTCCTGCAGAGCGCCTTGTCAGTTTCCAATTCCGTAATAGCCATGTTGAGACCCATATGGGCACCTTCCGACAGGCGGTTGACACAGTTCGTGGAATAATAGTTTTCGCATGCATCCCGTCCGAGGACGAACGGAACGGGACCGCAAACGATATATCGAGATGCGACGGCCGAGACGGAGCGTTAATCTATACGTGGGGCCTCATGGTTTCCAGGTCCGTCACCGGGGATGTTGTTGGCGGGTTCGCACGCGCGGAGGAGGGTAGAGCATGACGATGGCGAGCATGAGCGTACTGTCCAGGAGCGACATGGAGAAGGTACACGAGGCGGCGCTCCGCATACTGAGCGAGACGGGCGTCAAGGTCGAGAGCGCCGAAGTGCTCAGCATCCTCGCGCATGCGGGGGCCAAGGTCGACACTGGCTCGCAGAGGGCTTGGCTCGATGAGCGGGTGGTTTCGGAGGCCCTCAGGACCGCCCCGAGGAAGGTCCGGATGTGCTCCAGAAGTGGGAAGGACTACACCGTGCCCGAAGAGGGGGTGCAGCTGATATCGACCGACGGCCAACCGCCAGCGGTCTTGGACCTCGAGAAGGGAGCCAAGAGACCGTCGAAGCTGAAGGACCTCACGGACCTCATCATGCTTGCGGACGCGCTGCCTGAGGTCGACTTCGTGTGGCCACCGGTCGTGGCAACGGACATGCCCTCGGACAGGTCATCCTATTACGAGTTCCTCGTGGCCCTCGCATACTCGTCGAAGCACATCCAGCACGGTGCCGCCTCCTCAGACGAAGCCCGGTTCCAGATAGATGTGTGCTCCGCGATCCTGGGTTCCCGGGAGGAACTGAGGAAGAGGCCGATCTTCTCGGATGTGTGCACACCCATCTCACCTCTGAGATACGACCACGGAGAGGCCGAGGCGCTCGTGGAGCTCGCAAGGGCCGGTGTGCCCGTCGTGCACCTTTCCATGGCGATAGCCGGGTCCGTGACCCCTGTGACGGTCGCCGGCTCACTCGCGGTCATCGCCGCGGAGAACCTCTGCGGCATCACGATGTCCCAGGCCGCGAGCCCAGGCGCACCATGCATCTACTCGTCGTTCTCCGGCGTCACCGACCTCAAGTCCGGGGTATTCCTGTGTGGCACGCCCGAGGGCATCCTGATGGACACGGCCGCGATCGAGATGGCGCACCATTATGGCCTTCCCTGCTGCGCAGGAGGTCCGTCGAACGCTTCGAGGTCCTTGCTGGCCGAGGCGGGATATCAGACGGGCATGACTGCGCTCGCGTCGCTCCTGACGGGCTCCGACCTGATGGTCGGCCTCGGAGGCCTCGACCGGGCGGCCATGATGTCCCCAGAGAAGCTGGTCATGGACTGCGAGGCATGGCGCTGGTTGAGGAGATTGAGGCAGGGCATAGCGATTGACGATGACCGGCTCGGACTGGACGCTATCAAGAGGCAAGGCCCGGGAGGGACTTTCCTATCCGACCCGCACACGCTGCGGTACATGAGGAAGGACCTCATGATACCGCAAGTCACCGGGTATCATTCGCTCGAGCAGCCAGACCCGATGAGCGACGAGATGGTCGCCTTCGCCAAGAGGAGGGTCAAGGAGATCCTGGCATCACACAAGCCCCTCCTGCTGGACAGGCAGACTGCCGAGAGGGTCGGGGATGTCGCGAGACGGTACGGGATACTGGACAAGGACGGCTCGCAGGTATTCGAGCACGCCTGACCGCTCACACGCGCCTCTTGAAGAGCTTCTCCAGGTCGACCGGGGAGAGCACGATCATGGTTGGCCTGCCGTGCTCGCACGTGTAAGGACTCTCTGTCCTGAGAAGGTCCGAGACCAGCTGCCTCATCTGCACGTTCGAGAGGGTCTCGCCGGCCCTTATCGCCGTATGGCACGCAACCCTCCATATGATGTCAAGTCCGAGCCTCCTGTGGGAGGGCATCTGAGCCAGCTCCCCGAGGATGTTCCTGAGGGCTGCCTCGCCTTGTGCGACCCCGAGGACCGTCGGGATCGACCTGAGCGAGTACGAGTCTCCTCCGAACGGCTCAGCGGCGAACCCGGCCCTCTCGACCAGCTCCCTGTTCTCCTCGAGCACCTTCACCTCTGATGGCGTGAGCCTCAGCACGATGGGCGTCAGCAGCCTCTGGGAGACCTCCCTGCCAGACTTCATCGCAGACAGCACATCCTCATACACGATACGTTCGGAGGCGGCATGCTGGTCGATGAGCAGGAGGCTCCCGCGTGACTCGGCGAGGATGTAAGTGTTCATGATCTGCGCGAGCGGGACTATCGCAGATTGTCGGTCCTTGGCAGGCAGCTCCTCCACCTGCAGCACCGACTGCAACGAAGCTGCGTGGCCCTCTGCCTCCTCTGGAGGCCTCGGCTCGAATGACTGCGAGAACCTCGTCAGGTCGTACCTGAATGTCAGGTCTGGCGCCTTGAGCGCCGACTCGACGCATCCTTGGACGGCACCGAGAACGGATGGCTCGTCGTCGAACCTCACCTCCCTCTTCGTCGGATGCACATTGACATCCACGACCGATGGGTCGGCGAACACCCTCAGGACGCCGACGGGATATCTGTCCTTCATGAGCCTGGACCCATACCCCTTCACGATGGACGAGACGATCCTCGGGCTCCTGACCGGCCTGTCGTTGACGAACAGGCGCAGGTCCACAGGAGATGACCGGGTGTGCTCCAGTCGACCGAAGAAGGCTTCGACGCGCACGCCGTCGCCATCGGCCTCGCCGTGAAGCATGCCTCCGGCCACCGCATCGCCGAATGCGGCCGCCAAGGAGCCGTTCATACCCTCGGCTGAAGAGTGGACCAACTCGAGGTGGTCATCCGACGAGAATGAGAACGATATGCCCGGCCTGCAGAGCATGAAACCGACGACGACATCCCTGCAGTGCGCCAGCTCCGTCGCCCTCGACTTGGCCGACTTCCTGCGCGCGGGCATGTTGTAGAACAGGTCCTCGACGACGACCTCTGTCCCCGGAGGGCAGCCCACGGACCGGGGCACACCAGACTTCCCGCCTGACACGAGTACCTCCGTTCCCTCATGCGCCCCATGGTCCTTCGTACGGAGGGTCACCTTGGCGACGGAGGCTATGGACGACAATGCTTCGCCCCTGAAACCATATGATGTGAGCCTTCTAAGGTCGTCCACATCCATTATCTTGCTCGTCGCGTGCCTGCCGAACGCCGCGACGGCATCGTCGGGGGACATGCCGCACCCGTCGTCCCTGACGATGATGGACCGACGACCGCCGTCGACGACGGAGACATGGACCGAGTCCGCACCCGAATCCAGGGAGTTCTCGACGAGCTCCTTGACCACCGATGCAGGCCTCTCGACGACCTCGCCAGCGGCTATCTTGTTGACAGTGTCATCATCGAGTACTCTTATCCTTCCCAGCGGGACCACCTGCCTTCTTCTTGAGCGCGTTCAGCTTGACATAGGCCTCCATGGGAGTCATGGAGGCGAGGTCCACGGACCTCAGCTCGTCCAGGACCGACGAAGGGACTTCTTCGGGCGCTGGCATCAGCAACGACTGCCTGTGCAAGCGCTTCCCGGCTTTGACCTCGAGGACGTTCTCCTCCTCGATCCTGCTCAGGACCTGCTCCGCGCGTCCTATCACCTCATGAGGCACGCCCGCGAGCTTCGCCACCTGGATGCCGTAGCTCTTGTTCGCCTTCCCCGGAACGACCTTCCTGAGGAACACCACCTCGGAACCCTGCTCCTTGACGGCCATCGAGTAGTTCTTGACGCCTTCCAGGGACTCGGCGAGTTCAGTGAGCTGATGATAGTGAGTGGCGAACAGGGTCTTCGCGCCGACCTTGTTGTGGTCGTACAGATGTTCGGACACGGCCCACGCGATCGCGAGGCCGTCGAACGTGCTCGTGCCTCTGCCGACCTCATCCAGCAGGATGAGGCTCCTGCTCGTCGCGCTGTTCAGTATGTTGGCGAGCTCGGTCATCTCGACCATGAATGTCGACTGGCCGCGCGCAAGGTCGTCGAACGCGCCCACCCGGGTGAACACGCGGTCCACGACACCGATGCTCGCTTCGGACGCGGGGACGAACGAACCCGCCTGGGCCATCACGGTTATCTGGGCGACCTGTCGGATATATGTCGACTTGCCAGCCATGTTGGGGCCCGTGAGTATGATGAGACGGTTCAGGTTCGTGTCCAGGTACACGTCGTTAGGGACGAACGAGCCGCGGAGGAAACGCTCCACGACCGGGTGCCGCGCGTCCTTGAGCAGGATGGTATCTGATCCGTCGACCTTCGGGCGCGTGTAGTTGTGAGCCACCGCGGCCTCAGCGAACGACCTTATGACGTCCGTGACCGCCAACGCATGAGCGGTCTCGCGGATGTCCTTGCCCGACTTCGCGACCTCGCCCCTGACCTTGATGAACGCCTCGTACTCGAGCGCGCACGAGCGCTCCTGCGAGGCGAGTATGGATTGTTCCTTCTCCTTGAGTTCCGGCGTGACATATCTCTCGCCAGTCGTCAGGGTCTGCCTACGCTCGTAGTCGTCCGGAACTCGCTTGGCGTTCGACTTCGATACCTCGATGTAGTATCCGAACACGTTGTTGAACCCGAGCTTGAGGTTCTTTATCCCCGTCCTCTCGCGCTCCTTCTCCTCAAGGGATGCGATCCACTGCCTGCCCTCCCTGGCCTGGGACCGGAGCGAGTCGATGGCCTCGTCGAACCCGTCCCTGATGAGCCCGCCCTCCTTGAGTGCGACTGGAGGATCCGAGGCGATGGCCTTTGAGATGAGATCCGAGACGTGGCCGATGTCCTTCATCGACGAGCCGAGCTGTGTCAGGAGCCCTGACCTCGCACCATTCAGTACATCCCTCACATCGGGGACCGCGTCCAGGGAATCCTTCACCGCGAGCAGGTCCCTGGCGTTCGCGCTGCCGTACATGACCTTGGATATCAGCCGCTCGAGGTCGCGGGCGTTCTTGAGCGAGGATGCGATGTCGTTCCTCGCGAGCGTGTCGGTGACGAGCTCCTCGACCGCGTCGAGGCGCCTGTCTATCTCCGCGACGTCCATGAGAGGCTCGGTGACCCATGCCTTGAGCAGGCGTGAGCCCATGGGCGTGAGCGTGCGGTCCAGCACCTCGACGAGCGTGCCTTCCCGCCGTCCGTCCCTGACGTTCCTCAGGATCTCCAGGTTCCTCAGAGTCGTCTGGTCGAGGACGAGCTTGTCTGACGTGGAATAGTATCTTGGCATGCTGAGGAAGTCGAGGCTGCGCTTCTGTGTGGTTTCGAGGTAGCGCAGGACAGCTCCCGCACTGGACACGGCCAACGGCTTGTCCGAGAGACCGAGGCCGTCGAGGGATTTGAGCCTGAAATGCCTCTTGATGACCGACTCCGAGGCCTCCTTCACGAAAGCCATGTCGTCGAGCCGGGTCATGGCTGCTCCGGACAGGGTGATCTCGTCCACAAGATGGCCAGCCCCCAGGCCGTCGCCGTAGAGGACCTCCTTGGGCGACCTCTGGGAGAACTCCGTCAGGACCCTCGACTCTGAATCCTCCGGGCCCAGCTCGGTCGTGATGAACTCGCCCGTGGATATGTCCGCGAATGAGAGGCCGAACCTGTCCCCGGACCGAGCGATGGACATGAGGTAGTTGTTCGTCTTGCTGTCGAGGACCGAACCCTCGATGACCGTGCCCGGGGTCACTATCCTCACGACATCTCTGTCGACGAGCCCTTTCGCGTACCTAGGGTCCTGCATCTGCTCGCATATCGCGACCTTGTACCCCTTGTTCAGGAGCTTGGGGAGATAGGAATCGAGGGCGTGCCACGGGACGCCGCACAAGGGTATCCGCTCCTTCTTGCCCCTGTCCCTCGATGTGAGCGTGATCTCGAGCTCCTTCGAGCCTGTGACGGCGTCCTCGCCGAACATCTCGTAGAAGTCACCCAGACGGAAGAACAGCAGGCAGTCCTTGTGCTGTTCCTTGATCCGGAAATACTGCTCCATCATCGGCGTGGCCGCTCTTCCCACTGCCTTGCTCCCCCGACGGAATGAAACGGCAGTCCGTATTTCTAGTTATTGTCCTGGGGAATGACGGGACGCAGATTCTTATTCAGGCCGTGCCATACGCTCGACGAACGGCGGTCGATGACTCTTGGTTGCCCGAGCGGATCTCTTCGTGTACACGGATGGCGCTGCCAGGGGCAACCCTGGGCCGGCCGGCTCAGGCTATGCGATGTTCGGGCCCGACGGGAGGCTCCTGGAGAAGGATGCGAGAGCAATCGGCAGACGCACGAACAACGAGGCTGAGTACGAGGCGTTGATATGGGCGGTCCAGCGCGCCAAGGAGATCACGCGCGGGGACGTCCGGTTCCATTCCGACAGCGAGCTCATGGTGAGGCAGGTGAACGGCGTGTACCAGGTCAAGAAGGAACATCTGAGGCCGTTGGTGGACGCGGTCAGGTCGGAGGCGTCGGTCTTCCGCAGTTTCAAGCTGATGTACGTCCCGAGGGAGAACGAACGTATACAGCTCGTGGACGCTTTGGTCAACGACGAACTTGACAAGAAAGGTTTCTAAGCCCACGGCACTATTACAGTTCGAGGGGCGTCATGAAAGACAGGGATGGGATGACGCGGCTCGACGACTTCGGAGTCGTCGACACCGCAGAGAGGAGATTCAAACAGTATGTCTCAGCGGCATCGAAACTGAACCCGAAGATCAGGGCCGCTTGGTGGAAGGAGACGCTCCAGAGGGACCCCGCTATGCTCGAGTTCTTCAAGGCTAACGAGTACAGAGGCTCGAAGGGCAAGAGATGAGAATGAGGTAGCCCCGGGAGGATTCGAACCTCCGTCGCAGAATCTCTCCTTGCAAGATATGCAATCCAGAGTCCCGCATGATTGACCGCTACACTACGGGGCTTCGATGTAGATGGCGCTATTCAGGTCCCTGTATATAAGAAGTTAGAAAGGACACGGGGGGGCCTCGCCGGGAGGCCACGTCACTTCTTGAGCGTCCTTATCGCCGCGGTCATCTGCGAGTAGACGCCCTCGATGCCCTTCGACCCGTCTATGTCGACGATGTTGCCCTTCTTCTTGAAGTGCTCGATGAGGGGTGCGGTCTGCTCCTGATAGACCTTGAGCCTGTTCCTGACGGTCGCCTCCTTGTCGTCATCCCGTTGTATGAGCTCCCCACCACACTTGTCGCACACGCCTGTCTTCTCGGGCGGGTTGGAAGTGACGTTATAGACCGCGTTGCACTTCTTGCATATCCTGCGGCCGACGGCGCGTTCGACCAAGGATTCGTGGTCGACCACTATGTTGAGGACGAGGTCGATGTCCGTCATCTTGTCGAGTTCCTTGGCCTGGCCCATGGTCCTGGGGAAACCGTCGAGGAGGTATCCCTTCGAGCAGTCCGGCTTGGATACGCGGTCCTTGATGAGCTGCACGATGAGGTCGTCGGGTCCGAGCTTGCCCGTGTCCAAGTAAGACTTGATCTTCACACCCAGAGGCGTCTGTTTCGCGACAGCCTCCCTGAGCAGGTCTCCCGTAGAGACCTGGGGCAACCCATACTCCTTCGACAGCCTCTGTGCCTGAGTGCCCTTCCCGGCGCTGGGCGGGCCGAATATTATGAGCTTCAGCATGGTACCGGCCGAAGCATCTGCCAAGGTGTACTTATCGTTTCCTGACCCTGTCCGAAGGCATGGACCATGCGGATCTGATCCGCCGTCCGTGTGTGAAAATCATTTTATCCAGGCGGGACACTTGACCATCCGGTCCACATGAAGCGCACGGTTGTAGGTGAGCTGGAGAAGATCGTAGGCAAGGAGCGCATGTCCACCAAGACAGCGGACCTCTATGTCTACGGCTTCGATGCGTCCATACACCATGCGACCCCCGACGCCGTCGTGAAGCCGGCGAACGCCCAGGAAGTGTCCGAGATCGTGAAGCTCGCGAACAGGACCAGGACTCCCATCATACCCAGGGGCGCGGGGACCGCGATGTGCGGCCACACGGTGCCAATCAAGGGCGGCATCATCATCGACATGACCTACATGAACAAGATCAAGGTCATAAGCGTCGAGGACCTGTATTGCATCGTCGAGCCCGGCGTGATCTACGACAAGCTGAACGGGGAACTGGGGAAGCGCGGATTCTGGTTCCCAGCGACGCCAGGGAGCGGCGAGGCCTGCACAATCGGTGGCATGGTCGCGACGAATGCGTCCGGCATGAGGGCCATCAAATACGGCGCGACTAGGGACTACGTGCTCGGGCTCGAGGTCGTCCTGCCCACAGGAGAGATCATCCACACGGGCACACGCACGCTCAAGAACTCCTCGGGGTACCAACTGGACAGGCTGATGGTCGGTAGCGAGGGCACCCTTGGCATCATAACTGAGATCACAATGAGATACACCGTGAAGCCGAAGGCGTCGGGCATGACCGTCGCCGCCTTCAAGTCACTCAAGGACGCTGGCCAGTGCGTCTCGAACATCATCGCGAAGCCTCTGTTGCCCTCGGCGATAGAGCTCATGGACTCCGTCTGCATCAAGGCCGTCAACAAGTGCATGAACGTCGGGCTCCCGGACTGCGAGGCCCTCTGCATGATCGAGGTCGACGGCCATCCTCTCGCGGTGGACGAGGAGATGGCCACCGTGGAGGACATCTGCCGGAAGAGCGGGGCGGTCTCGACGGAGAAGTCCAGGGAGAAGAAGAGGATAGACGAGTGGACATTCGCCAGGAAGGCCATCATGCCCTCCCTCAGCAGGTACGGCGAGAAGTTCGTGTCCGTGGCGCTCGCAGACGACATGTCCGTCCCCATATCCAAGATACCTCAAGCGGTCGTTGCGTTCCAGGATATCGCGAAGAAGCACGGGGTCGTCATCGGCACTTACGGCCACTCCGCCGACGGGAACCTGCACACGAAGATGCTGGTCGAACCGTACTCGAAGGAGAGCTGGAGGGCTGGCGAGAAGGCCGTGGGGGAGATATTCGACAAGGTCCTCGAGCTCGGCGGGACAGTCACCGGGGAGCACGGGGTCTCCATCACGAAGGCGCCTTACATGAAGATAGAACGGGCGGATTCCATCGGGGCGATGAAGGCGATCAAGAAGGCGCTCGACCCGAAGAACATCATGAACCCTGGAAAGATGTTCGACTGGGACGGCAGCATCATCTACAAGCTGAGGTACCCGGCGTTCCTCGACGAGGAGTGCGCCCAGTCAGGCGAAGCCTCACAGCCAAGCAAGGGCGAGCAGTGACACCGCCGCCGCCATGGATGCCAGATAGATCGGTTTGTTCCAGGCCCACACTTTTGAGCCGTCCAGGGGCGGTACCGGGACCATGTTGAAGACCGCGAGGAACGAGTTCAGGAAGAACAGGCCATTGGCAATCGTCGAGACTATCGACGGGAAGGATTCTATGACCGCGAACGGCAGGCACACGAGCGCGACCGCGATGTTGGTGGCCGGCCCGGCGATGCTGATCTTGCCGTTCTGCTCCTTCGACACGTTGCCTGAGACATATACCGCGCCTGGGGCAGCGAACAGGAACCCGAAGAAGGACATGACCAGCGCGAGCATGAGTCCCCCGTAGTATGCCCTGAACTCGGCCCAGCATCCGTACTTCTTCGCCATGATCTTGTGGGCCATCTCGTGCAGGAAGACGCCGAGGACGACCGCGAGCGTGGCGAGGCCGAGCGCGCCCGGCAGGGACGCGTTGTCCCCGTCCCAGAGGATCATAGTGAATGCCCCTATGAGGACAGCGACGGCGATGGTTATGTGCTTGAGCTCGGTCCTCCCGAAGAACCGTTCCCTCCTTGGACTGACCGTGCCGTATGGGCCCATCGAGTAGCTGTATGTGTATTGCGGTTCCACGAGGGTGTAGTCTCCATCCCTGCCCAGAGGCATGGCCCCGGTGACCTCTAACGCCTAGAAATATCTTGTCAAGTGACGCCTGGAGGTAGGATGTCGACAGGCGCACACATTAATTATATGCCTCCGTCATAGCACGGCCGTCATGCATCACAGTCACGAGGTCCAGACACAGCTCTTCTGGTGCGACACATGCAACGTGCCCGTCATCGGCAGGAGCTGCGGCAAGTGTGGAGGGGACTGCAGGAGCGTGGAGCTCCTCCCGCCTGGAGAGGTCAGGATCGCCCTGGAAGGGTCGAAGAAGAGGCTCAGGTTCCTCTTCCTAAGGCAGTTCGGGGTGCAGCAGCTGGTCCCCGAGGTTGTCCTCTTGAACAAGACCTCGGGCGAGGACCGCGCAGAGGAGGTCATCATAGACGGCAGGAGGATCGTGAAGCTGTGGTACGACCTCGAGGCGAGGGACTACAAACTCACGCTGAGGCTCGACGGGGCCAGGATGCTCGCGGCCCTGGACTCCAAGAAGACCGTGGTCCTGAGCAGGGCGGACGGACACATGAAGGGAAAGCACGTTGAGCCCGATTCGATCCAATCATATGATCCCGGGATAAGGGCCGGGGACGAGGTCATCCTCCGCATGGGGAGGTTCATCGGGTGCGGGTCGGCCAAGGTGGACGCTGCGCAGTTCCGCTCATCCGACAAGGGGATAAAGGTCAGGGATTTCGCCAGGGCGGACCCGATCGTCCCAGGCAAGAAGGCCTGGACGAGAGCCGTCGTCAGGGCGAACCAGCACTACCTCGCCGCCAAGAAGGCGAAGGCCGAGCACGAGATCAGGGATGCGATGGAGAAGCATCCGTTGCCGCTCTCGGTCTCGTTCAGCGGGGGCAAGGACAGCCTCGTCGTCCTGGACCTGGTGAGGGCCGTGACGAACGATTTCACGACAGTGTTCGTGGACACTGGACTCGAGCACCCGACGACGCGCGAATACGTCAAGCAGTTCGCGGAGTCGCAGTGGCTGAGACTGATGGTCGCCAAGGCCGAGGACGCCTTCGACGACAACATGCCGGCGTTCGGCCCGCCCGCGAAGGACTTCAGATGGTGCTGCAAGGTCTGCAAGCTCGCACCTGCGGCGAAGCTCATCGAGGAGCAGTTCCCTGGCGGGACGCTGACCGTCGAGGGCAACAGGCGCCTGGAGTCGTTCTCCAGGGCGGGAATAGAGCTCATCGAGGAGAACCCGTTCGTCCCGGGACAGGTGATTGTCAATCCTATAAGGGAGTGGACCGCCCTGGACGTGTGGATCCACATCATATCCGGGAAGCTGCCATACAACCAACTCTACGATGAGGACATCGAGAGGGTCGGATGCTGGATGTGCCCGTCATCCCTCGCGAGCGAGAGCGCGGAGATATCGAGATTGAGCCCCGAGCTCTCACGCGCGTGGAACGCCAAACTGGACGCATGGGCGGAGGAGAATTCCCTCCCGAAGGAGTTCGTGACCTACGGATTCTGGCGCTGGAAGGAACTGCCGCCGAAGATGAAGGAGCTCGCGGACAAGTTGGGGATGAAGGTCTCGCCCAGGAGGGCGGACTCGCTCGCGCTCAAGGTCATCAAGGGCGTCAGCCCGTGTACCGCGGGAGGGTATTCGGTGGACGCGGTGATATCGCTGCCCGAGGCCAGACCGCTGTCCCAGACCTCGGAGGTGCTGAAGACCTTCGGGGACGTGATGCCGAACGAGGAGTTCGGGGTCGTCATCGTGAAGACGGCAAAAGGATCTGGCAAGGCGTTCGCCGGCGGCCAGGTCAGCACAGTAGCGGCCAGCCCAGAGGACGCACTGGAACTCTTCGACGGGGTCGCGAGGGCGGTGCTCCGCGCGAACATGTGCACCAAGTGCGGCATATGCGTCAGAGCGTGCCCTGTGGGCGCGATCAAGGTCGAGGACGGCATAACCGTCGACGAGAAGCTCTGCACCAGGTGCGGCGGGTGCACCGAGAGTTGCGTCGTCGCGCACTACTTCGACAAGCTGGCGGACGACTTCGGCAAGCTGAGGCAGAAAGGTACGGCCAAACGACGGAAGAGATGATCCCGTCTCACTTGTCCTGCAGATCCTTCGCGACTTCCTTCGTCTTGTCCTTGGCCTTGACAACACCCTTCTTGCCAAGGTCGAATGCCTTCTTGAACACCGGCTTCG
>JBFYNF010000142.1:0-4550 GCA_041304525.1 Thermoplasmata archaeon
GGGATGAGCGATATGGTGATGGCCACGGGCTCCGATGCGATCGTGCCGTTAGTTGCCTCCGCGTACGCCGTGAGCGTGTGCGGGCCGAGCCATGTCTCATTGACCGGCACGGGGTACGAGAATGCGAACCTCCCGCCGGAGCCGGTCGTCGCGTCCACGAGTGCGTCCTCGTCCATGTCCACTTCGACGGCGTGCCCTTCGGCGAAAGCCCCGGAGAGGAACACATAGCCCCCGCCTACGATGCTGTCGCCTAGATAGATGCTGGCATCGCTGACCCAGAGTATGATGAACGATATGTCGCCGTCCCACGGGATGTCCTCTTCTATGACCTTCTGGACCTCGGTCAGCACGTCGTCGATCTTGTCCCTGAGCTGCTCTATCAATTCGACCAGCTCGTTCGGCACGAACGGCGTCGAATCCTCGAGTGTGAGGCCGTCGATCGCGTGTGCGTGTGCCAGCATCTCGTCGATCGTATGGTTCATCTGGACGATGAGCGAGTTGAACATCTCGATCGCGTCAAGGGCTTCCACCAGCGCCTCGCCCGTCAGGTTCTCGAGCTCGGAAGACGACACGATGCCATCTATGGTGCTCAGGAGGCTCGTCTCCTGGCCGAGGAACATCTCCATGGAGTCGTACAGGCCGACGAACGGCGGAAGGAGCGAGTTCAGCTCCTCATAGCTCCCCACGACGTCCTCGATATCGGACAGGATGCTCTCCGCGGGGACGAGCACGGCGCCGACCCTGTCCAGGTACTGCGTCGCGTCTCCGAGGTCCTCGCTGTAGAATCCTCTCAACGCCTCCTCCGAAGACCTGATCGATGAGTTCAGGAGCGCGATCACCGTGTCCAGGTCGGAGCTCGCGAGGTCGTAGTTCTCATGCGGTATCTCCGCATCCGCCGCGAAGGGCAACGCGGCCAGCACGACGACCAAGGCGAGCGCCGATATGCCGAGCTTACGTCCCGGGGGTGATGCGCCTCCATGGCGCGGGATCATCCTTGTTCTAACCTCCAACTGCCGTATTAAACCTGACGGAACGCTGAGGGTCCGGGATGATCGCTGCATCACCAGTCCCACAGGCGGAGCGTGAAGACTACCGTGTCCTTCGAGTTGTCCACCTGCTCGACCTCGACCCTCTTGCCAGTGGCCCTCGCCACGGCCGTGAGGATGCACGCGCAGCCCGCGCACGCCATCTGCCTGCAGGTGTCGGGCATGTCCTTCCTGACCTTCCTGCACGCCCCGAGCAGCTCCTTGTACTCCACTCGCAGGACGGTCCTGCCGTCCCTCTCTTTGAAATGGAAGTCCCTGATGATGCCGTGGTCGTGCTTGAGCACCTGGAGCACTCCCTCAGTGGCCTCCAACCCGACCCCTTCGAGGCCAGTGCCGCTCTCCGACTGGATCGAGTCCAGTAGGTTGAGGCCGAGAGGCTCCGAGAGCATCCCGGGGGTCGAGCCGTCCTTGCCAGGCGATACGGTGAGGTCGTCGGATGCGACGGCCGGCGGAACGCCACCATCGATAGGTGCGGGCAGGAACAGCCGTTCCTTGGTGAGGCCGTTCTTCGCTGGCAGGTAAGACGCGTTGCCCGAGAGCGACAGGCCTGCGAGGAAACCGTGCGCCATGCGGGCGGAACCGAGCATCTGTGACTCCGAGAGCTTCACGGGCACGCTCCTCTCTGAGAGGACGAACACGCCGAACAGGCCAAGGAACACGAAACCGACGGCCGAGGCCATGTACGCGTCCCTGGCGTCCCGGAGGTCGTCCAGCTCGATGAGCAGGTCGGGGTCCGTCGTCTCGCCGATCTCGTCTATCCTCGATTGGGCGTTGAGCATCAGCACGAGAAGGACGACACCTATGACGGCGAGGGCGACCCCCGCGGCCCTCGCCACGGACAGTTCACCCTCCCTTCCGAACAGCCTTACCTTCAGAAAGCTCCCTCGGATTCTCGTCAACGCCGAACGAGCATTTGTATGTATCTTGCCTGCGGACGGCGTTCACGGCACCCTTACGGATGGAACGCATCGAAGGACCATCGAGGGTCGGGCGTGTTCTGCTGCCGCGATCATTCGATTGCCGTGTGTTCCCGGACCGGTCATCTTCCGGTCATAAAGATGGTCTGTTTCCGTATCCTACGATATGCTCGGTCAGTACATCATCCGGAGTGAAAAGATTTATACCCCGCATCAGAATACGTCGGCTCGACACTGCGCCTTGGCTGACGCGGGCGTCTGACCTGCGGCTCTAAAGGGGGGTTCGGGTCAAGGCACGGAGAGAGAGGGGAGGCCTAAACAATGTCTGTTAGCACTAGCAGTGTGAGCACTGCGTATCAAGGACGTCTAGGGAAGAGACTGTTTGTGAGCGTTCTATCGGCGATTGTGGTCCTAGTGATGATCACGACCTCCTTCATGGCGGTCATGGTCAACGCGGAGACGACGCCGGAGGTCTGGACTGACAGCGATGAATACGCCCCTGGGGAGACCGTATACCTGTTCGGTGACGGTTTCGTCAAGTGGGTTCCGGTCGAGATAGAACTGGAACATCCTGATCTTGGGATCCAAACCTTTGTTGAGACGCCGATGATCGATGGGAGCTTTGTTTTCGACGGATATCAGGCCGAGTGGGTTGCGAACCCCGACCTTGCCGTCAATGTCACAGTCACGCAGGTGCTGGCGACGGGAGACCTCGTTGCCACGACACAGTTCTGGGACCCTGGAGCCTTCATCGAAGGCTGGACCCTGGCTCCTCACCTGAGGTGGACCCACGGGGACATCAAGGGATATAACGAAGGTGACAGCGTTCCATTCAGCGTAGTCCTGAGCTCTCAGCACTTGGGAGCCATCGACGAGATCACAGTTGAAATCGGGTTCGATTTCATAGATGTCAACTCCCCGACGAACCCGACTTACGGAATAGATTTCCTCACACAGTACTGGACGGACCCGCCTACGGCGGCCTTCAATGGCTACACCAACTCGAGTGAGCCGTTCTGGATCGACCCCTCTGAGGGCATGGTCACGTACCAGGAGCGGATGCCTAACGAGCCAGTTGACGAAGGCGGCAACCAGTTCCTCCAGGTATGGCGGTTCACAGTCGATCTGGTAGACGGATATGACGTAGCCATCGTCAGGTTCGGCGCGCACCTTGCCGTCTCTGCAGATGTGCCCAGCGGGCTCGGCGCATCGTTCTACCCCGGCAGCGCACTCCACGTGCGCATGATCATGATCGACCCTGAGGACAATCAGGGCCACCGGGACGTCCCTATCATGCTGGGCGAGGTCATGACGCCCCCGGAGATGACCCTGGACAAGGTGTGCGACCCCTGCACCGTCGTCGAGGGTGACGAGATCACATTCGAACTCACATGGAGCAACATCGGCCAGGCAGCGGCCTCCTGCCTGGTGTTCCACGACGACCTCCCGTGGGTGATCGACATAGACCCGACATCGTTCCTCTACTGGACATCCGCGAACCCGACTCCGATGCCCCCCTCCCCGATGCCCGTGGTGTCTGGCGACACATGGGACTGGTCGTTGGGGTACTGGCCAGGGACTGGTTACGATGGATGCAGCCCGGTCCTCGTGGGCCACCTAAGCTTCACGGCCACGGTGAACACGAACGAGCCCGGATGCTACTACAACTGGGCTAACACGACTTATCAGGACAATCACGGCGGATACTACCCACCCGAGGTCGCGTGGTGCAAGTTCTGCATCATATCCGAGCCATCGGTCATGATCGAGAAAATCGGGCCGGAGTACGCGCATGTGGGCGATGTTGTCACGTATGAATATACCGTTACGAACACCGGCGATGTCGACCTGTTCTATGTCGATATCGTGGACTCACTCCCGGACATCGGACTCTTCGTGGACGATGAGACACTCTTGGCGGGAGAGACGGAGACATTCTACGCCACGCACGAGATCCTCATCACGGACATAGACCCGCTCCCCAACACGGCCACGGTCACGGGCGTTGATGTGTACGGCAGGACCGCGACAGACGACGACTCCTGGAAAGTGGACATACTCCACCCCGACATCGACGTGTACAAGACGGCCGATATGCCGTGCGCCATGGCTGGAGAGACGGTCACATACGAAATATGGGTAGTGAACCCCTCCATTGAGACAGATCTGTACAACGTTACAGTCGTCGATTCGATCCTCGGCCTCAGCCTGACGGTAGGCACACTCCTTGCTGGTGAAACCTACTACCTCGACCCGATCGACTATCTGGTGCTGGACCCGCCCGCAGACCCGTTGGTCAACATCGTGACCGCGGAGGGCGAGGACATTCTCAACCTCGATGTGTGCGCTCAGGCGAGCGCCACCGTGGAGATATACCACCCGGACATAGCCGTCGACAAGGGCGCGGACAAGTCATGCGCCGAGGTCGGCGAGCTCGTCACCTACTGGATCAATGTCAGCAACCCGAGCTGGGACACGGTCATGTGGGCGCACATCGTGGACTCCTTGGTGGGCCTCGACACGACCGTCGAGCTCGCCCCAGGCGAGTACTTCAACGAGACCTTCAAGTACACTGTGTTGGAGAATG
>JBFYNF010000143.1:0-3694 GCA_041304525.1 Thermoplasmata archaeon
AGCAGAGGAAGTAGGCGCCTCGGCCACGGTGGCCTTGGCTACCGTCGGATGCGCCTTCGGCAGCATGATCTTGAACACGGCACCCTTGGTGAAGTCCCCTCTGACCCTGTCCTCCACCCAGATCCGCCCCTGGAACTTCTCGATTATGGTGCCCACGATCGAGAGGCCGAGCCCGAACCCTTTCACGCCCGTCGCGCCTGTCGCGAATCGCTCGAAAACGGTGCGTTTCCTGTCGTCGGGGATGCCTCTGCCGCGGTCCGTGACCGAGACGACCCAGAACTCGCCCCTGGTGTCCTTAACCTCGTCGACCGTGACGTCGACCCTGACCATCTTCGCGGTGTCGAACTTGACCGCGTTCGATATGACGTTCAGGAACAGGTCGTTGATGTAGTTGTTGGCCCGGATGAAATGCGCGCCCTTCGCGAGGTTCGGCACGACCTGGATGGTCTTCTCCGGTGACTGGCGCGAGACCGCCTGGACCGCGTTCATGACCGGCGTATGGAGGTCCCATACGGTGAAGTCGTCCTCGGACATCGATCTGACCTTGGCGAGCTTCCTGATGTTGTCTATGACCCTCGCGTTATTCCTGACCTGCACGAGGGCCTTCTCAGCATATCGTTTCTGCCCCTCGTCGAGCCTCTTGTCCTGGAGCAGCAGCTCGATGTAACCCATGATGCCCTGGTTGAAGTTGTTGATGTCGTGGGTCATGAGGTCGTTCAGAAGAGCTATCTCGTTGACGGCGAACACCTGCTTCTCGTACAGTCCTGAGTTCTCCAGACCGATGGACGCTATGCCCGCGAGCACCTCTAGGACCTCAATCTGCTCAGTCGTCGGGATCTTGAGGTCGTAAGGCTCGTCTACGAGGAGGTAGCCGTTCAGCCGGCCGCTCCTGTCCTTGAGCGTGAATATCAGTATATCGCGCTCGTGCCACGCGTCCGGCGCTGATCTCGGCACGTTGGCCAGCTCCGGATGCGCGATGAAATCGAACTCCTCGATGCCATAGTCCTGATTCTCGTACTTCACGTAATACGTCGTCTCCCCTATCTTGAACTCGTCCTTCATGTCCTCGAGGACCCTCTCGGCGGGGACCATTCTACCGACCCCTACCCAGTCAGGGAAGCCAGCCAAAGCCCTGTTGACGAAAACGTTCTTGCCGAGGTCCAGGAGCGACACCGCAGCCCTCTTGAAGCCGAATGATTTGACGATGGCGTTCACCAGGTTGCTCAGGAGCTTGTCCAGGTCGTCCATGTACATGACGGATGTGGTGAGCTCCAGGACACGAGACATCTGCGCGACCTTCGTCCTGCTCTCCCCGAGCAACCTCTCCTCCGTCAGGTACAGTTCGGAGTTCTCGACGGCCACCGCTGCCTGGTTAGCGAACAGCTGGACTATCTCGAAGTCCGCTGGGGTGAACGTCCTGCCGCCCTCCCGGTATATCGTGAGGACGCCTATGAGCTGTTCCCTGCCCCTCAGAGGGATGGCCATGATCGCCTCTGGCTCGATGGGGGTGCCTTCCACCTGGGTGGCGCGGGCGTCCGACGTCGTGTTGTTGACCAGCTCGGCCTTGCCGGTCTTGGCCACATGTCCCGTGATCCCCTCACCTACCGGGAAAGTCTCAGACATCACCTGGTCCGCGTAGGAACCGCGAGCGTGCACTGGCAGTAACGTGCCGTTCTCGTAGTCGATCTTATAGAACGTTATGGAGTCGTACCAGACAACCTCCCTGAGCTTGTCCGCGACGTACTCGTATGTGCCCCCGATCTCTATCTGCCTCTGCATGGACAGCGCGATGTCCAGAAGCGCGAGCTGCGACCTCACCCTCTGGTTGAGCGAGTTCATGAGGTTCGAAGTCTCGAGCGCTATCGCCGCATGATCAGCCAGTGAGGACAGGAATATCGCGTCGTTCCTGCTGAATTTGCCATCTCCGAGCCTGTTGTAGACGTTCACTATCCCGATGCCACGCCCCTCGATTATGAGCGGCGCCGAGACGATGGACTTGATCTTGAATATCTCCGCGTCCCTAACACTCACGTCCGGGTCGGCCAAGTAGTCGTTGACCACTTCCGCCTTCAGCCTCGAGAGGGCTCGGCCAGTGACGCCTTTCGCGGCGCTGAACTCCAGCTTCTCTAGCACGGGCCTGTCGACATTGTAAGACGCGACCCACTGCAGCCTGTTCGTGAGATCCTCCCTGAGGCCGACCATCGCCTTCTCGCCCTTTAGCAGCGCGGCCGCGTCCCTGGCTACCTGGTCCAGGATGACACTTGGTTCCTGTCTGAAGGAGATCTGCTTGCTGATCCTGTCCAGAACGGTCAAAGCATGCTCGCGCTCCTTCGACTCTGTGAAAGTGCGAGCGTTCACAATCGCAGTCGCAAGTATGTCTGTGAGCATCTCGAGGAGCGTGACATCGTTCCTCGTGAACGCATCCTTCGTATCGCTCTGGATGTCCAGGACTCCGATGAGGTCTCCTCTGAACAGGATAGGTATCGCAAGCTCGGACTTGGTGGTCCTGATGCCTTTCGTGATGTACCGAGGGTCGGCCTCCACGTCGCCGGTCACGAGCGTTTCCGAGAAGAACGCCGCGTGACCGATGATACCCTCCTTCAGTTTCAGCTTCAGATTCCTGGACACTTCGGGCATCTTCGCGCCGTGCCCGGCCCGGAAGTGCAGTTCGCCACGTTCCTTGTCCATTGCCATCACGACGACGTGCTGGTAACCGAACCCGGCGGCTATGGACTTCGTGAACTCCGCCATCAGCTCGTCCGGGTCGAGTATGGATGTCACGACCCTGCTGATCTTGTTGATGGTGGTGAGCTGGCTGACCCTGCGAGCGAGCTCGGCCGTCCGCGCCTCCATTTTCTTCTCGAGCTGCGACTTGTACTTCTCGAGCTCGACCTTCTCTGATTTCTCTCTTGTCACGTTCCTGAACACACCGACGATGCCAAGCGGATGGCCTTGGCTGTCCTTCACGGGCTTCGCATCTATGTGGACGATAGTGGGGAGACCGTTCTTGACTCCAAGAGTGACATCACCGGACCAACCGTTGTCCAGCGACTCCCTCAGCACGCGCGAGACATCGAAATCGACTGGCAGAACAGCCGTGCTGGAGGTGCTGCACTTCGCCGCGTCCTCCTTCGATATGCCCATGAGCGCCTCGAAAGCCTTGTTGATGTACGCCATGTTGCCGTTGACGTCCATCACCATGATGGCCTCGGCCATCTGATCCACGGACGAGTACAGGTTGACCAGGAACTGCTCTTTGGAGACCGATTCGGTCACGTCCCGCTCGAACGAGAAGTATAAGACCTCCCCAGTATCCTCGTCCTCGTATCTAGTGACCGTCAACTCCCATATCGTGCCATCCGGGAATCTCGCGGTCCTCGTGAACGGGAATGTGGAGTGCTCCATGCCACGCGCCACGGGGCAGCTCCTGCAGACATCCTCAGAGGCGAGCGCGGTCTCGAAGCATTTCTTGCCCACGAGGTCGCCGTAAACCTCCTTCAACGCAGGGCTGAGGTATACAATCGTCCGGTCGTCCCTCACGACCGATACCCGGTCAGGGAACAAATCCAGGAGAGAAAGCCTCTGCTCCAGCGAACCTACAGGCTTCGGATCTCTGAGGGGGGACGCGGAGCTCCTCGTGGTCGTTGTTTCACCCTTGCTGGGCCATCGGCAACCGACTCATAGCGAACGGTCA
>JBFYNF010000144.1:0-8929 GCA_041304525.1 Thermoplasmata archaeon
ATCCGCTCGAGCTCGTACATGAGCCTGAGCGCGCCCTGAATCGTCGACGGGTCCTGGAGCGGGTGTATGCCCGCTATCGATGGCCACGAGACGACCTCGTCGCACAGCTTGGGGTTGTATTTCATCGTGCAAGAACCCAGAGGATAGAGCCCGTTGTCGACCCCGAAGTTCATCTGTGACAGGTTCACGAAGTGCTTGACGACATCCCTCTCAGGGAGGTCTGGTATCCTCAGGTCGTCCCTCACCAGCTCCTTCGGGATGGCGCCGCCGACGGTGGCGTCGAACATCTCGCCCGGCTGTGGTTTCTCGCATGCCTCGAACAGGACAGGGACATCGTGGACCGCCTGATGGTACTTCATCTGATCCCCTCCAGGGCCCCTATGAGCCTGTCATGGTCCTCCTTCGTGTGCATCTCCGTCGTCGCGTAGAGCGAGGCGTTCCCCAGCTCGGGGAAGTGCTTCGAGAGGACATGGCCTCCCTGTATCCCCTTCGCGAGCAGGGCCCCATCGACCTCGGACGCATTCCTGTCCGATATGACCACGAACTCGTTGAAATGCGCAGCTGAGAAGTGGGGCGCCATGAAGCCTGGTATCTCGGCGATCCTGGTCGAGAGCGCCTGCATGCTCCTGACATTGCTTGCGGCGATCTCCCGCAGGCCCGTCCGTCCAACGACCGCGAGGTACGCGGCCGCCCCGAGCGCCAGCAGAGCCTCGTTCGAGCAGATGTTGGAGGTCGCCTTGCTCCTTCGTATGTGCTGCTCCCTTGTCTGGAGCGTCATGCAGAACGCGGTCCTGCCGTCCAGGTCCGCCGTCATGCCTATGATCCTGCCGGGCATCTTGCGCACATGCTCGGATTTGCAGCCGAGTACACCGACCGTAGGTCCTCCCAGGCTCATGGGGGCTCCGAAGACCTGCGCCTCCCCGATGACGATGTCCGCGCCCATCTCCCCTGGGGGTCTTAGGAGCGCGAGGGCCATCGGGTTCGTCCCTACGACCATCGTCTTCTGGCCGAGCATATCCCTGATCTCCTTCCAGTGAGGCTCTATCGGCCCGAGGAAGTTGGGCGTCTCGAAGTAGAAACCGGAGACATCCGGGGACAACTTGGACCTGAGGTCTTCCAGGTCCACTGTGCCAGTCGGCCTGTCGTACCCGACCTCGACGAGATCGATGCCCGCGCCCTTCGCGTACAGCTTGGCGACCTCTCGCTTCTCCGGGCTCACCGCCCTGCTGACCAGGAACCTCTTCCCGCCGTTGATGCGGTTGCTCATGAGCACTGCCTCGCCGAGGGCGGTGGACGCGTCGTACATGCTGGAGTTGACCACGTCCATGGCCGTCAGCTCGGCCATGTACGACTGGTACTCGAAGAGCGCCTGGAGCATGCCCTGGCTGATCTCAGGTTGATAGGGCGTGTAGGATGTGATGAACTCCGAGCGGCCAACGATGGTCCTGACCGCTGCGGGTATGAAGTGGTTGTATATCCCTGCGCCAAGGAAGCACGGATGTGAATCTGCGGTCCTGTTGGCGGAGAGCATGGACACGAGTTCGCGCCTCAGTTCGAGCTCAGACATGCCGTCAGGGAGCGTCAAGCCGTCAGTCCTGACCGCCTTCGGAATGTCGACGAAGAGGTCCTCGACCGACTTCAGTCCCATCTCCTGAAGCATCTCAAGGGAACACTTGGAGAGCCCCATGGCCTTTTCATCGGGGTGCTATCGTAAATCCTTTTTCGTCCCACAAACAACCGTTCTCGGCCGGGTCAGGGCCTGTTGGCCATCTCTCCGAGTCTCCGGACGTACTTAGGCAAGCTCTCGATGTCCTTGATGTCCTTCTTGGCCAGGAGGACGAGCCTCGCCCTGAGGTCCAAGTTGGCCTTGACGCCGTTCGCATCGAGGGCGTCCTTGAGCATCCTCGCGAGCTTGCCCCCCTTTCGGTCCCAGTCCGTCAGGATGACTGCCGAGCTGGACCTGAGTGCCAATCTCTCACAGAAGGCGAATACGGTCAGCCCCTTCCCCAGCGAGACCACGTTCCTCTTGATGCCCATCCTCTTGAGCGCCTCGACATCCTTCAGTCCCTCGACAACTATGGGCGAGCCGCCACTCATGTGTTCGATCTCATCAACGACCTCGAGTATCATGTCTAGGCGTTCACCTGGGGTTATGATGACCTCACACCCCCAGCCTCTTCCGGACCTCGTCGGCGTCCAGCGGCACTTCCAGGACCTTAGTCGATGACCTTTCCCCTCTGACGAGGACGACCTTCCTCCTGGGGATGCCGAGCTTCTCGGCGAGGAACCTGACCAGCTCCTCGTTCGCGGCCCCATCCTTCGGCTGCGCGCCTATCCTAACCTGCAGCGCCACGCGCCACTGGTTGACACCCGTGACCTCGCTCCGCGGGGCGCCCGGCGACGCGTCTATCCATATCCTGCAGCCTTCGCCGCTGGGCTCGATGAAATCCCTCCGCTCCATCCTACCTCGGGCCGTGATTCCCGAGGTCGGTATAACTAGTTGCTCTCACATGTGAACTGCGCGCAATCCTGATATATCACCGTGGCGTATGCTTCGAACATGGCCGAGCAGCGGGGGGACATGAACTACGAGGACATCATGACCCTTTTCAGGCAGGAGAACAGGTCTCCCCAGCTGACGAAGGTCGATCCCGCCCTCTATGACAGGATATCCGCGTACATCAAGAGCATCAGGAAGGAGAGCGAGAGAGAGATAGGGATGAACCCGAGCTCGCACGCGAGCATGATGCTCAACGACCAGCTGAAGAAGGCGATTGACAAGGCGAAGCGCGTGTACGAGCTGCGCACGAGGAAGATATCCCTCATAGCCCTGAGGAAGGTCTCGGGCGACAACCCTGACACGGCGAACCTGACTCCTGACGAGCTCGTCCTCTTCTCGAGCCTGACATCGGTCCTGGCCGCTCACAAGGACTCGAACGCCGACTTCGAGATACTGGGGCCGAGGACGACCAGGCAGGAGGAGATGGTCGAGGTCCCCACGATGAAGAAGGAGGCGCCGAAGGCCAAGGCGAAGGCCGAAGAGGTCCCTCCTGAGAGTGACGGTGACGGACTCGTAATGGCGCGCGTCCTCGAGGACGTCCCCACGTTCGCGGGTGTGGACAGGGACTACAAGCTCAGGAAGGAGGATGTGGTCTCCATACCGAAGAGCGTCGCTGACACCCTCCTGTCCCATGGCAAGATCAAGATCATAGGCTCATCGTAGGCCAATCGGTCCCTTCGAGCCTCCGTGCTCGGTGACCTCGAGCCTCACATCCCTTCCGTTCCTGCGTATACCGTCGGACACGGTCTGGGCGGCCTTCTCCGGGGTGTTGTTCTCCCTGCTCAGGTGCACTAGAACGACGGTCTTCGTGACGTCGGAGATCACATGCGAGCAGACCATTGCGGCATCATCGTTCGACAGATGTCCATGGTCCCCTCTGATTGTCCTCTTCAGGAACTCGGGATATGTGCCATTCATGAGCATCTCGTCGTCGTAGTTCGCCTCGATCATGAGCACTTGTGACGATTGGAGCGCTTCGAGGACCTTTGGGGTCGCGCAGCCCAGGTCGGACGCTACAGATAGTTTGAAACCGTCGTTGGAGATGGAGAACGCGACCGGCTCGGCGGCGAGATGCTTTATGGGGAATGGGGAGACCATCAGTGGGCCCACCTCGAACGCGTGCCTGTTCGATATCGGCCTCAGCTCGACACCCTCGAGGGGGGTGAGGGACAACGTGCCATCGGTGCCGTAGACTGGCACGTCGTACATTGAACAGAATCTCTTGGCCCCCCGGGTATGGTCAGTGTGTTCGTGAGTGAGCAGCAGTGCATCCACATCGGACGGGTCGAGCCCGAACATGGACATCCTCCGCTCGAGTTCCCTGCATGACAACCCCGCGTCTATCATGACTGAGGCTCCATCGCTCGAGAACACGATCGAGTTGCCGCAGCTGCCGCTGCTCAGTATAGTGACGGAGGCTCCGTGCATCCTTCGCGACGAACGTCCCGTCCGCCAATAAATCTTCTGGTTGAAGTTCTTCATGAGGAGGACGGGAGCAAGGAAGGCCACACTCTCTTCTGGTCTCATCTGCAAGAGGGAACCTACAGGGTCCTCGAGGGGATCGGCGATGCCCAAGTCCCGAATACATAATCCGTTTATTATAATCTGTTGAATATATCAAAATCGTGTGCTGAGCCGCGTCGTCCAGGTTGGCCGCGGAGGGTGAGCCAGGCCTGTCGCGATTGACTGGGTGCTTCGATAGATATATAAAGAACGAGTTTATACTGCGCCTTCGTGGGCCTGTAGCTCAGCTAGGTAGAGCAATCGGCTCTTACTTCGATTCTCCGGAATCGCAGGGGATACCGATTGGCCAAGGGTTCGAATCCCTTCAGGCCCGCCAAATCCTTTGATACATCAAGGAGCCAATCGATGGCAGCCAAGAACCTCTATTTTGTAGGTACCGCGGGCTGCGGGAAGAGCACCCTCACGTATGCGTTCCAGCTCTGGATGCAGAACCAGGGGTACGATGCGATAACGGTGAACCTGGACCCGGGCGTCGAGTCGTTGATGTACGCCCCGGATGTGGACGTGCGTGACTGGGTCGAGATCGAGGACATCATGAAGGAATACGGCCTCGGCCCGAACGGCGCCCAGATCGCTGCCGCCGACATGATGGCCCTGAATATCAAGGAGATCTCAGATGTCGTCGCAGGATTCGACACCGACTACGTCCTCATCGACACTCCTGGGCAGCTCGAGCTGTTCACGTTCAGGCAGAGCAGCAAGATCATCGTGGAGGAGCTCGGCATCGAGGACTCTGCGCTCGCGTTCCTGTTCGACCCGTCGGTCGCGAGGTCCCCGAACGGCTATGTCTCTTCCATGATGCTTGCGGCGACGGTCCATTTCAGGCACCCCGTGCCGATGCTGTTGCTCATGGCCAAGGCCGACATGCTGAAGGATGACGATAAGGAATTGATTGAATCGTGGAGCAGGGACCAATACTCTCTCTTCGCCTCCCTCCTCGACGAGTCGAAGGATGCCCAGACAGGGGTGAGCGTCGAGTTCCTCCAAGCGCTCGAGAGTATCGGGGCCGGAAGGGCGGTCGTCCCAGTGAGCGCTGACACCGGTGAAGGTCTCGAGCAGATATACGCCGCGGTGCAGTTGGCGCTCCAGGGCGGAGAGGACATCGACTGAGTCACGCCTTCTTCGACCCGTTCGTCGCCGCCAGCGCCCTCCTCACCTCTTGTCCGACTTCGGTGAGCGAGACCGTCACCTGGCCTGATTCCAGCTCAGCTGAAACGAGTCCCATCTTCCTGAGCTCCCTCATGATCCTCTCGAGTGACTGCCTGCTGTGCGACCTGAGCGTCTGCTCCATATCCGCGAGAGTGCGCTTGCTCTCAAGTGATTCGACGAACTGCGCTTGCAGGGGTGTGAATCGGTTCTTGGCTGTCACACCCTTCATGACTGGGAGACGCACGACCCTGTCCGTGACATGGTATGTAGGCACTCCCAATCTGAATGCCGCGAACAGGGCGGCGTCGGCCATCAGTTTGGTCCCACCGCTCATGCTCAGGATGACATCATCCCGAGATCCCTCGGTGCGCGAGACCCTGGATATCACATCGGAGACCTCCTCGACGAGGCCCATGAAGTCCGTTGCGCCGATCCGTTCGAAGAGGACTTCGTGTCCGGTCAACGATTCGAGCTGTCGGAGTTCTGCGAGCCCCCCTGGTTCCTCATCCTCGCCTATCATGACCAGTCTGTCGTACGGGAGGTGGCGCATCGCGACCAGGGTCTTCTCGACATCGCCCTCCCCGAATGTGGCGACGAGCGTCCTCAAAGGTCGTCCCCCAAGAGGAGTTCGGTCGAGTCCTCGATCCTGACGACCTTCTTCCTCTGGTCGCTCGGATGCCTCTCGAGCCGGACCGCGCCCTTTCTGACCAGGTTCTTGACGTGATGGTTCATGGTCGCCTTGTGCTTCCCCAGCTTCGAGGCGAGTTCCACCTCCGTCACATCCGTCCCGTTGGTCCTCGACAGGAACCTCAGGATCTCCTTCTCCTCCTTGGAGAGGATCTGGTCGTACTCCATCTTGAGGAGCGGGAGGCGGACTTCCTCGTAGGTGACATCATGGATATACACCGTGGGCACGCCCTCGAGTATGCACACGAGGAGGGCCGCGGAGGATGTGGGCCTGGTGCCTCCCGCAATGTTGAAGACGGCGATCTCCTTGCCCTCCCGCTTGTGCTTCCTCAGGTCCTTCCTTATGCGGGAGGCGATCCCCTTGAAATCGAAGGGGTCATCAAGCTCGACCGGGTCGACCGCTATCCCCATCTTGGCGCAGTAATCGACCACTGCCTTCCTGGCCTCTGAGACCTTACCCTCGGCCTCGGGATCGCTCTTGTCCGCACCGAAGTAGAAGACCAGCTTGTCGACGTCCTGGGTCGACCTCAGGGTCGGTATCAACGACTTCGGTCTGTATCCTAGAGTTCCGAACACCACTGCCATTGCTCTTCCCGGGATACGATATGGTGCCGGTTGCTTTTAAATGTCATGATACGGTATGATGTATTGACAGACGATTATTAAAACACGGCCGGCCCGTTCGTATCAACATCGATGATATGATATTCGCTCAGTGAGAAACCCACCCCTCGACGTCCACGGGACGATGAGAGTGGATGCACACATGAGCCGAAGGTTCAAGCACGTGTTCCTGGACGCGGAAGGGACATTGTATGTCCCCCGCGGGGGGAAGAGCACTTGGGAGTTCTGGGCCGACCCCTCGCCGGGGCATGCAAGGGAGTTCTTCGAACTGGATGAAGGGGTCGCTGAGGCCCTCAGCACCCTGAGGCGCAGGGTGGACAGCCTGTGCATCGCCTCCAGGAACACGAAGCCCGTCCTGGACGCCCTCCTTGACGACTTCGGCATCCGTGACTTCTTCGACGAGATACTCCTGAACGGGAACAAGGGGAAGCAGATCTCGAAGTATCTCTCCGGACGAGGGTATGACCGCAGGGATGCGGTGATGGTCGGGGACACGCCTGTGCTCGACCTCTATCCTGTGCAAAACGCGGGCATAGAGGCGATACTGGTGGACAGGCCCTACAACCGCTGTGTGGACGCGGAGCGCATCAAGGGCGTGCGCGAACTGCCATCGTGGCTGAGGATAGCCGACCTGGCCGAACACCGGGACGAGCCGCGCAATTCGACCCTGGACGACTTCTTCGAGCCGTCTCGCAGGGCCACCGGAAGATTGATTTCCGCCACAGGGTGTTGACCTTGGCTATGATGTTAGTGGGTGTTGGGACATGGTGAAGATAACCCTCTACGGCGGCGTCAGCGAGATCGGCGGCAACAAGATCCTTCTCGAGGATGGCGACACGAGGGTGTTCTTCGACTTCGGCGAGCCGTTCCACATGAAGGACAAGTTCTTCGTAGACTTTCTCACGCCCAGGGAGAGCAGGTTCGGCCTGAGGGACTATTTCCATTTCGACCTGATGCCGAGAATCCTCGGGCTCTACGACGAGGACTACCTCGAAGGAACTGACCTGAAGTACAGAGAGCCAGAGTTCGACGCCGCGTTCATATCGCACATGCACTTCGACCACGCGATGCACCTGAAGTACATGGATAGGAAGATACCGGTCTACTTGGGCGCAGCCGCGGACACCATCCGCAGGTCCTGGCAGATAACGAGCCTGGGCCGGTCTGATTTCGGCGAGCACGAGTTCAGGACCTTCAGGACAGGCGACAAGGTCAAGCTAGGCCCGCTGGAGGTCGAGCCGGTGCATGTGGACCACTCGACTCCGGGTGCCTACGGCTTCATCATTCACACCTCTGAGGGATGCGTTGTCTATACCGGGGACTTCAGGCTTCACGGCCCCAGAGGCGACATGACTCTCGAATTCGTGAACAGGGCCGCAGAGGCGAGACCCGATGTGCTCATATGCGAGGGCACGCGCGTGTCCGACAATGACCCGCGTGAGAACATGTCGGAGGAAGGGGTCAGGAAGAAGGTGGACGGGCTGATCTCGGAGACTGATAAGCTGGCCGTCGTGTCCTTCTATCCGAAGGACGTGGACCGGATGCGCTCCTTCAGAGATGTCGCTGAGAGCACGGGGAGGAGGTTCGTCGTATCCGCCAAGGTCGCGCACATGCTGGAGGCGTTCCAGGGAGACCCGCACATAGATGCGCCAGACCCGATGAGCGACCCGAACATGCTCGTCTATGTTAGGCGCATGGCCCGGCCTGAGAAGGTCCCGTATGAGAACGAGTACGTGAAGATGGCTGGATCATCGGACCATGTGGTCGATTCAGACTATGTACGGGATCATCAGAGCAAGCTGATATTCCATGCGGACTTCATGCAGCTGGCAGAACTGATCGACATCAAGCCGTCTGAAGGGAGCCTGTTCATCAGGTCGAAGAGCGAACCCTTCGAGGAGGACGACGTCCAGGAAGCTGTGCTTCAGGCCTGGGTCGACTCGTTCAAGCTCGATTTCCAGAATGCCCACGCCTCCGGCCACGCGAGCATGGCCGAGGTGTTCGACGTTGTGGGCAGGATTGCCCCGGCAAAGGTCGTGCCGATACACACGGAGAATCCGTCCCTCTTCCACAGATGCAGCCGTCAGGTCATACTGGCCGAGAAGACGGTTCCATTCGTCATCTGAGCTGAGAGGTCTGGCGCACACATCTTCAGGGGGAGAACGGTCATCGGCCGGGGGATGAAGCGGTCTTCGCCGACCAGGCCTCTTGGAGAATCATTGTAGTTGCACAGCGCTTAAGAGGCATGAGACTCTGACAGTGCACAGAAAGGTGCAACGACCATGCAGATGCACGCTGTGGTCAAGAGGCGCAGGGAGCCGGGCGCTGAAGTCGAAACCGTGGACAAGCCTACGATTGGCGCGGACGAGGTCCTGGTCAGGATAC
>JBFYNF010000145.1:0-14222 GCA_041304525.1 Thermoplasmata archaeon
GTCCAGGGCGCCGTGAACCCGGACCAGTTCTACGTCTTCAAGCCCTCTCTGGGCAAGTTCAAGGACCCTATCATCGAGAAGAAGCTCGGCAGCAAGCAGCACAAGCTCGTGTACGCACCGAAGGGCGGCATGGCCGACGCAGAGGTGTCCGAGGTCGACAGGCAGAGGTATGTCCTGAGCGATGCGGAGACCATCCAATTAGCTGAGTGGGCGTGCATCATCGAGAACCACTACAAGAAGCCCATGGACATCGAATGGGCGAAGGACGGTCTCACGAAGGAGCTGTACATCGTCCAGGCGAGGCCAGAGACGGTCCATGCCGCCAAGAAGGAGAACGTCCTAGAGACATATGTGCTGGAGCAGCACAGCGCCGTGCTCGCAAAGGGCGACCCTGTGGGGTCGAAGATCGGCAAGGGCAAGGTCAATGTGCTGGAGAGCGCCTTCGAGATATCGGATTTCAGGAAGGGCGAGGTCCTAGTGACGGACAAGACAGACCCTGACTGGGAGCCGATCATGAGGACCGCCTCGGCCATCGTCACTGACCGAGGGGGCAGGACGTGCCACGCGGCCATCGTCTCCAGGGAGTTGGGGATCCCGTGCATCATTGGCACGGGCAACGGCACGCGCGTGCTCAGTGACGGCCAATCGGTGACTGTGGACACGTCGGAAGGAGAGGGTCGTGTGTACGACGGGGATCTCAAGTTCAGGATCGAGAGGACGAACCTCGAGTCGATGCCGAAGACGAAGACCAAGATCATGATGAACGTGGGCGTTCCAGAGCATGTGTTCAACCAAGGCCAGATACCGTGCGATGGCGTTGGGCTCGCGAGGCTCGAGTTCATCATCGCGTCCCATGTTGGCATCCACCCTCTAGCGCTTTTCGAGTTCGACAAACTCAAGGCCAGGGCGTCCGAGGACCCGAGGATAGCGAAGCTCGTGGACGACATCGACGAGCGGACCTACGGGTACGAGAAGAAGGAGGATTACTACCGTGACAAGCTCGCATGGGGTATCGGCAAGATCGCGGCCACCTTCCATCCTAGGGATGTCATAGTCAGGCTCTCGGACTTCAAGACGAACGAGTACGCGAGCCTTCTCGGGGGCTGGCTCTACGAGCCGACGGAGTCGAACCCGATGATTGGCTGGAGAGGCGCGTCGCGGTACTATGACCCCAAGTTCAAGCCCGCCTTCGGGCTCGAGTGTCAGGCGGTGAAGCAGGTCAGGGAGCAGAAGGGCCTCAAGAACATCAAGGTCATGGTGCCATTCTGCAGGACCCCTGAGGAGGGGCGCAAGGTCATCAAGACGATGGCCGAGTTCGGGCTCGAGCAGGGCAAGGACGGCCTCGAGGTCTATGTCATGTGTGAAATACCAAGCAACGTCGTCCTGGCTGACGAGTTCGCTGAGGTGTTCGACGGGTTCTCGATAGGGTCGAACGACCTCACGCAGCTGATGTTGGGCCTGGACAGGGACTCGGAACTGGTGTCTCAGCTGTACGACGAGCGGAGTCCGGCCGTCAAGAGGATGATCGCAAGCGTGATCAAGACGGTCAAGGCGAAGGGTAGGAAGATCGGGATATGTGGCCAGGCCCCGTCGGACTTCCCCGAGTTCGCTGAGTTCCTCGTCGAGTGCGGCATCGACAGCATATCGCTCAACCCGGACAGCGTCATCAAGACCCGGCTCATCGTCGCCGACACGGAGAAGAGACTCGGCCGGTGAGCCCCCAGACCTACGTTCGGCGCATGGATGCCCATGGGACTTTACGAAATGCATTATCGATATCGATAATGATAACATTTATTAGGAAATGCGCCCTTCCCATCACTAGTTATCCTCCCCCCTTTTTTCTGTATTACGGCCCCGGATGCGGGGCCATATCTGTTTCTCTAAGGCTCTTTGAGGACCTTGGTCTTCTCTGTCTCGGCGCGCTCGGCGTCCACGATCCTTCCCCACGACGTGAGCAACAGGAACGCGATCGGCAGGCTGCCCAAGGCTATGAGGAGCAGGCTCCCCTCGATGCTCCAGACCTGCGCCACGAAGCCGGCCGAGACCTCGACCGTCACCAGTATCGCGGTGAACATGACGCTGGAGATGGCCGCCACAGTAGACCTGTGGGCCGAGTCGACGCGCTTGTGGATGTAGCCTCCGACTATAGGCGATTGGAGGTCCGCGACGGCGTAGATCAGGTACTGGACCACTATCGCGGCGCTCGACCGGACCAAGAACACCACGCCCAGGGACACGAACATGGCTATGTACATCACCATGAGGGCCTTCTTCTCGCCCGCGTAGATCTCGAACCTGCTGGCCTCCCTGACCACGAATGCCCCCACAATCGAGAACGATGCGTAGAATAGGCCGATTTGGAAGTAGTCGAAACCAAGGTTCTCGCCCATGTAGATCCCTCTGAAGACCGCCATCACGTAGACGGAGACCTGGATGAGGATCTGGAACATGATCAGGATGAGGATCGCTCTGGAGCGGACCACGTGGGTGAACCCCTCCCTGAACTGCCGCACGTAGGATTCGAATTTGGTCCTCTCGACCTTGGGCTCCTTGAGCAGCACAATCGTGCTCAGCCCGACAAGCATGATGCCCGCGGAGACGATCAGGGTGATGTCCAGCCTGTCAAGGGAGTAAGCGACGTATCCTCCGATCATGTACGCTGCGCCATTGACGACGAACATGACCGCGTTCGAGTAGCCCATGATCTTGGTGAATTCCTTCTCTCTCTTCAGCTCGACCAGAGTATCGTACACATACGGCGTGTCGCCGCTGACGACGAAGCAGGCACCCAATGCCCATATCGCGTTCGATATGAGGTATTGGTTGAAGGTCGTGCTCAGGCCGAAGCCCAGGAGCCCGACGGCGAACAGGACCTCGCCCAGGAAGAGGACCACTTTCCTGCCGTACCTGTCACCGATGAGGCCTGTCGGTATCTGGAACACGATCATCGTGATCCAGAACGCCATGTCTATGACCGTGATAAGGAACAGGTCGTCTATGTTCTTGTTGGCCCAAAGCGTCCAGAACGGGCCCCACATGGCGAACGACGTGACCGCACGGTAGATGTAGAACCGTTTGATGCGGTTGTCGCCCTCACTCATGGCTGCCTGAATCGTGAAGGTGGTAAAATAACCGTTGTCACCCCGTCAGGAAAGTGACGTTGGGGTTTCGAAGGGTTTTGGTCCACTATCTGGTCCGTCAGAGCTTCTTCTGGACGCAGTTCATGCCGACCTTCGGGAGCATCTTCACGATCGGCTCCGGGTCCAGCATCTCTGGCGGGAACACGCCCTTCTGGGTGATCTTCCCCTGGGCGAACAGCATCGCGCAGACCGCGAGTGGCGCGCCGACGGAATATCCGGTGGCGCTGTGTCCGTACTTCTTGTAGGTGCGCTCGTGGTTCAGCTCGGTGTACACGAAGTACCCGGCTTCCTTGCCATCCTTGACGCCTTTCACGATGGACCCGATTGCGCAGTCACCCTTGGCTTTGTGTCCGAGGGTCGACGGGTCGGGTAGGACCGCTGCCACGACGTCCCTCGGCGCGACCTTCGCGCCCTTCACATCGATCTTGTTCGGCGAGTCGAGGCCGAGCTTCCCGAGCATCTTGATGGCATCGACATACTCGTCTCCGAGGGCGATCTTGAAGTCACAGTAATCGCACCCCTTGCCGAGCACCTGGCCGATGAAGGTCGGAAGAGTCTCCTGCTCTTCATGGTCCACGTTGTACACGTTGAGTTCGCCGACCGGGTCAGGGAATGGGAACTTCTCCTTGCCGCTGAATGCGGGGAGCTTCCTGTACGCCCCGTTGCCGTAGTATGTCGCAGGCATCAGGACTTCCTCGATAAGCGTTTCAGGGGACCACAGAGGAGCGAACTCGTATCCTTCGACATAGCCGTTGTCACCGTCTCGGACCAGTATCTCCTTGACCCTGTCGAGCTTGTCCGCGCCCAGTCTGGCGAAGACGTTGGACAACCCTGGGTCGCACCCGAGGCCCATCATGCCGGTGAGGCCTGCCTTCTTGAAAGCCCCGTCGTTCTTCATGTGCACCTGGGCCGGTGTTTCTTTCACTACGCCGCCGGCTGGTGTCTTGTCGATGGCGATGTCCCAGGCCATGTCCGCATAGTTCGCCTTCGCCTTCAGGCAGGCGTCCATGATCTTGAGGTTGAACCTTGGTATGACTCCGTTCAGGACTATGTCCACGCCCTTGAACGCCTTGGCCATGCCGTCGACGTCTGATGCGTCGACCTTCTGCACCTTCACCTTGTCGTTCGAGATCTTCTTCTCCGCCCTTCTCGCCCTTTCGAGGTTGAGGTCCGCGAGAATGACCTGGTCGAACTCCTGCGAGTTCGCAAGTATCTCCGCGGTGACGGAGCCCACAGCTCCAACTCCAAGCATCATTGCCTTCATTCTTTCACATTCACCACAGGCCATCCTGGAAGACAGGAGGGCCCGCACACTCGCGATTGCTTCGACCTTATTTAATGTATGCGGGCCCGGTTAGGACCGGGTTTAAAGGGTTCGCATTAGGGTGGACGGAATTCGAAGACCGGGCGACGACTTCGAGCATTTTTCGAGAGGTGTACCCTGGTTGGGTCAGGCGAGGTCAGCGACCTTCACGGCCATCCCGCGTCTCGCTAGCTCCTCCGGCCACGGCTCTGGGTCCAGCAGCTCCGGCGTGAATGTGCCAGTCCTCGTGATGTCCCCTCGCGCGATCATCTCCACGCCTATGGCCGGGGGCACGCCGGTCTGGTACGCAGTCGCGGTGACCCCGTGCTTCTCGTAGCAATCCCTGTGCGAGGCGACGGTGTACATGTACCTCCTGACCCTCCTGCCAGCCTCCCGTCCGCGGGCTTCGACACCGACGCAACTGTGGCCCCTGACCTTGGGCCCGAGTTTAGCAGGGTCCGGGAGCAGGGCAACGAGGACGTCCTTGGGCACGACCCTGACCCCGCCGACCCTCACGGGCTTGGTGCCGAGGATGCCGATCTCGTGCAGCGTCCTCAGAGTCTGGACGAAATTCTCCCCGAGGGCGTACTTGAAATCGCACTTCCTCAACCCCTTGATGTTGACCGGGAGAGTCTCGACCTCCTCGTGGTCGACGTAGTAAGCCGGCAGCGGCCCCACCGGGTCCGGGAACTCGTAGACCTCTCCCCCGCTGAGATGTTCGAGCCTCTCGAACCTGCCGCTCCTGTACACAAGGGGTGGCAGGAGACATTCCTCGAGTAGGGTGTCGGGCGAGAAGAGGGGAGCGAAGGAGTATCCCTCGACCGTCGAATTGTCGCCGTCCCTTACAAGCAGCTCATCCACGCGGTCGAGCCTGTCCGCCAGGTGTCTCGCGAATATGTTGCTGCATCCAGGGTCGACGCCCATGCTCAGGAGCGCCGTCAGGCCCGCCTTCTTGAACGCCCCGTCGAGGGCCTGCTGCTCTCTCAACTCAGGGGCATCGGTGGCTTCCTTCGGCCCGCCGGTGGCGAGGTCCATGTAGTGGACATCGGCCTTCAGCGCCGCCTTCATGACGTTGATGTTGAGGAGCGGGATCGTGGCGTTGACCACGATGTCCACGTCCCTGAACGCGCCGACGAGGTCTTTGATGTTCTTCGCGTCGGCCCTCCTCGGCACGACCTTCTTGCTGTGCGCCCTCTTGATGAGCGCCGCCGTCTTCTCGGGCCTGATGTCGGCAGCCACGATTCGGTCGATATGCCTGCTCTGCGCGAGTTGGCGTGCGACTACGGTGCCAACGGCGCCTGCACCTAGAATGATTACATCCGTGCTTTCGAAGCCTCCAGACTTCTGTTTCCGGATGTCCTCCGGGAGCCATTAACCCTTGCCCTGACAGGAACTGCTGGATTGGGTTAAGTATCCTCTTTGACGGGGTTCATATCCCTTCAAGAACCGCTGCGTGGGCGGGCCATCTCACCCTTTGCCCGTCTTTACGGACGGGAACCGCCCCAAGTCCCTGTGCGGAAGGAACATGGCCTTTGCGAACTCCGACTGGAAGTCTTTCTGCGCTGCTAGTTCGACATACTCAACCTTCTTCGAGAGCTTTTCGGCCAGGTCCCTCACATGGGTGGATTTCAGCGCCATCCGCGCGCCGGACCCCGCGGCATTCCCCACGAAGCGGATCCTGGTCACCGGGATGTCCGGGTACATGCCGATGGTTATGGCACTCGACGCGTCGACATACGTGCCGAAGGCCCCCGCGGCGTAGACACGCTCCAGGTCCTTGCACTTCACCCCGAGCTTCCTCATCAGTGTAGAGACGCCAGTGAATATCGCCGCCTTCGCAAGCTGTATCTCCTCGATGTCGTGTTGCGCGACAGTGATGTCCTCGCCCGTCTCAGTATCCTTGCCCCAGACGAGGACATACTCCCTGACCCCGTTGGAGCCTTTCCTGACCCTGCGGTCGCCCTTGTCGTCCGTTATCCTCCCAGAAGGGTCGAGGATGCCGCTCCTGAGCATCTCAGCGATGGCGTCGACTATCCCCGAGCCGCATATGCCCCTCGGGCGTGCGTCTTCGACCGTCTGGATCCTGACATCTCTGCTGGCCGGGTCTATCCAGACGCGTTCGATGGCGCCCGTGGACGCCCTCATGCCGAACTTTATGTGCGCTCCCTCGAACGCAGGCCCCGAGGCGCTCGAGCAGCTTACGAGCCTGTCCTTGTTGCCCGCGATTATCTCGGTGTTGGTCCCTATGTCGATCATCATGCCGATATGCGTGTCCCTGTATAGTCCGCTCGAGACCAGGTCCGCGATCGCGTCCGCCCCGACGAACCCCGCTACGTTGGGCAGTGATGACACTTTGCCGAAGGGATAAATGTCCACGCCCATCTGGCCCGCGTCGTAAACGAGCGATGTGCGCACGGCTGGTGCGTACGGGGCAGATGCGAGATGCTTCGCCGGTATCCCGAAGAACAGGTGGTGCATCGCCGTGTTGCCGACGACCATCACCTCCAGGATGTTCTCCTGCGGGACGCCGGAGGTCGATGACAGCTTCGATATGAGTGAGTTCAGGCCGTCGAGGATGACCTTCTGGAGCCGCTCGTTCCCGTCCGGCGTCTTGGTTGTGAAGGTGATCCTCGACATCACGTCCTCTCCGAACGGTATCTGCGGGTTCGGCATGCTCTCGGTCGCGAGGACCTTCCCTGACGTGAGGTCAATCAGATATGCCACAACCTTGGTCGTGCCGATGTCGACCGCGACCCCGTACAGCTCCCCTGTGGTGTCTCCTGGGTCGACCCTGACGACTTCCTTCCCCCTGAAGAGCGTCGCCGTCACTGACCACGAGCCGTCCCTGAGCGCGCCAGGGAGTGTTCTGTGGGCGCCAGGTGACATCATGGATGACGTCCTCGCCCCCTTCCGGAGGACCTCTAGGAACCTGTCGTCGTCCGCGCGCACATCCGCAAGCGTGGCCGGGGGCAGCTCGATGACCGTCTTGGTCATCGCGGGCTTCAACTTCGTCGCGAGCTCCTCGCCTGCAGCCAGGAGTCTGTGGTGCCCTCTCCTGCTCTCCTCCGGGACTTCGACCACGACGTCCCCCTCAGAGACGATCGTCGCCTGACATGCGAGTCTGGTCCCCGCAAGGACCGGCTTGTCGCCCAGGAGTCCGGTCTCGCTCCTGTTCGGCGGGGACAGGTTGGCCGCGCCTGACCTGATTATGACCTTGCACTTCCCGCACTTGCCCGCGGAGCCACATATCGATTCGATCGCCACGCCCGAATCCCTCGCGAGTTCGAGCAGGGTCCTCCCCTTCTCAGGCGATGTCTTCCTCCCGAGCGGCTGGAAGTGCACGTTCGCATCGGTCATATGGCTCCCCGTGAGGGGATGACCCACGGCGATATAGTTTCTCCGCAGTCCAGGACGCCAGATCTCATGTGTGGGCCCGGCCCTCTGCTGCAGGTAAGGTCAGTAAGTCTTTTATAGGACGACCCATTAATCACCTTGCTCTTTTCGTAAAGGAGCCCATGAATGATGAAGGTGCGAAAGCACCCGAAGGAGGTATTGAATTGGCTAAGCCAGTTTATGTGAAGTTCGAGACTCCGAAGGAGCTCTCAGACAAGGCGTATGAGATCGTCGAGCTCGCCCGGGACGGCGGCAAGCTCAGGAGAGGCACGAACGAGGTCACGAAGCTCGTGGAGCGCGGAGAGGCCCAGATGGTCGTCATGGCCGAGGACGTCTCCCCACCCGAGATTCTCATGCACATGCCAGCGCTGTGCGACGAGAAGAACGTGCCCTACGCATTCGTGCCGAGCAAGGCCGAGCTCGGGAACGCATGTGGCCTCGAGAAGCCGACCGCGGCCGTGGCGGTCCTCGACGCATCCAAGGGAAAGCCCGCTCTGGACGAGCTCTCAGAGAAGCTGAAGGCTCTGAAGAAGTAGGTGGCCTAGATGGCTGACAACGACAGCATCCCAGCAACGGTCGTAGAGGTCGTCGGCAGGACCGGCATGACTGGTGAGGCGACCCAGGTGAAGGTGAGGGTCCTTGACGGAAGGGACAAGGGCAGAATCATCACTCGGAACGCCATGGGTCCGATCAGGGTCGGCGACGTGCTGATGCTCAAGGAAACATCGAGGGAGGCGAAGAAGCTCGGCGTGCGCTGAGCTTCACGTCTCGACAGGGTGATGTTGCATGGTTGAGCGAAGGGTCTGCACGTTCTGTGGCGTCGAGATCGAGCCAGGGACTGGCAGGATGTACGTCAGGAAGGACGGGGTCACATACAACTTCTGTTCGTCGAAGTGCTTCAAGAACCTCGTGGAGCTGGGGAGGGTCCCGCGCAGGGTCACCTGGACCAGGTACTACGAGAGGGAGAAGCAGGTGAGGCTCAAGTCCGCGCCGGCCGAGACGTCCGCTAAGACGCGCAAGGTCAAGAAGGTCAAGGCCGAGAAGGACGAGAAGCCCGATGAGACCAAGGCCGAGTCGAAGGCGGAGAAGCCATCCGAGGAGCCGAAGGTGGAGAAGCCCGCCCCGAAGAAGGCCAAGGCCGCGAAGAAGGACGAGGGGGCCTAACCGTGATGGAGAAGACCTTCGTGATGGTCAAGCCCGACGGTGTCCAGAGAGGACTCGTGGGCAGGATCGTGCAGAGGTTCGAGGACCGAGGCGTCAAGCTCGTTGCGATGAAGATGATGAGGATACCGCGTGAGCTGGCGGAGAGGCACTACGAGGAACACAAGGGCAAGGGGTTCTACGAGCCCCTGCTCTCATACATAACCTCGGGCCCGGTCGTGTGCATGGTCCTCGAAGGCGAGAATTGCGTCGCGGCCTCAAGGGCCATGATGGGCAAGACCAACCCGCAGGACGCAGCGCCAGGGACCATCAGAGGGGACTTCTCACAGGTCACGGGAAGGAACATCGTCCATGGCTCTGACTCCCCCGAGAGCGCCAAGAGGGAGATCAAGCTGTTCTTCAACGACTATGAGTTACAGAAGTTCGACCAGGCCGACGAGGCTTGGATATTCGAGAAGTGAAACCCCACCCTCAAACCACTTTGAGATTTCTATCCCAATGGCTACCCGCCCAGCGTACGCCGGCATAAGTTGATATATGGTCCGGGGTTCTTGCGAGTCCGTGGCGATCCGGCAACCGATAGTCTCCGTCATGGGCCATGTCGACCATGGCAAGTCCACGATCCTGGACAAGATCAGGGGGACCAAGGTCGTGTCCCGCGAGGCCGGCGGTATCACGCAGCACATAGGCGCTACTGATGTACCGATAGAGACGATATACGAACTCTGCAGGCCGCTCATCGGCGACAGGAAGTTCCTGGTGCCGGGCCTTCTCTTCATCGACACGCCCGGACACTACTCGTTCGCGACACTGAGGACCAGGGGCGGCGCTCTCGCGGACCTGGCAGTGCTGGTGATCGATGTCAACGAGGGCATCAAACCTCAGACGATCGAGTCCATCAACATCCTTCGCAAGTTCAGGACGCCATTCGTCATAGCCGCCAACAAGGTTGACAGACTTATGGGCTGGCGGGTGCACGAGGGCTCCATCATCGCGAAGTCCCTAGAGGCGCAGGACCCGAGGGTCGTCGCCGAGCTCGATGAGAGGATATACGCCATCGCTGGCGCCGTATTCGACAGGACCGGGTTCAGCGCGGACAGGTTCGACAAGATATCCGATTTCACGAAGTCCATAGCCATCGTGCCGGTGAGCGGGAAGTTCGGCGAAGGTCTGCCGGATCTGCTCTTGATGCTCGTTGGGCTCGCGCAGAAGTTCCTGGAGACCGAGCTCAAGACCGAGGACTGTCCAGCCGAGGGCACCGTCCTCGAAGTCAAGGAGGAGAAGGGCATTGGCACAGTCATCGACACCATCGTCTACAAGGGCACGCTGAATGTGGGCGACCAGATACTGGTGTCGTCCACGAAGGGCGACCCGATCCAGACCAAGGTCCGCGCATTGCTCAGGCCACGGCCCCTCGACGAGATCAGGGACCCGACGCAGCGCTTTGATACGGTCAAAACCGTGTCCGCCGCTGCGGGCATAAGGCTCGTGGGGCAGGATCTGGAGAATGCAATGGCCGGAGGCATCCTCAGGGTGGCGAACGAGGACGTCGACACCATTCGGGAGGAGGTCCGGAAGGAGAGCGAGCTCAAGGTGGAACTTGCGGACGAGGGCATCGTCGTGCGCGGGGACGCCATCGGTTCGCTTGAGGCACTGGTGTTCGAGGCGAAGAGCGCGGAACTGCCCATCAGGAAGATAGGCATAGGGAAGGTCACGCGCAAGGACGTCATGGAGGCGTCCAACTTCGAGAACCCGCTCCACAGGGTCATATTCTCTTTCAATGCGGGCGCCAACCCCGATGTCGAGGCGGAGCTCGCATCCACGGGAGTCACCATGTTCAGCAACCAGGTCATCTACCGCCTCCTGGACGAGTACAAGGCCTGGTGCGAGGTCAAGAAGCGCGAGGTCGAGGCGAAGAAGAGGCTCGAGACCGTGTTCCCGGGCAAGGTCAAGATACTCAGGGACCATGTGTTCAGGGTCAGCAAGCCCGCCATAGTCGGCGTGCGCATACTCGCTGGAAGGGTGCGCCCCGGCCAGATGCTCATGCGCGAGGATGGTCGCCAGGTGGGCAGGATAAAGAGCATCAGGAGCGGCGAGAACACGCAGACTGAAGCAATCGCTGGGAGCGAGGTCGCCATCGCGATAGATGACGCCACGGTCGGGAGGCAGATAGATGTCGAGGACATCCTCCTGGTGGACATACCTGAGAGCCACGCGCGTGAGCTATCGAACTATAAACTCACAATCGACGAGCGCGAGGTCCTGGATCAGGTGGCGGGAATAAAGCGCAAGGAGAAGCCATTCTGGGGAAGATGATCATCTCTCGGTGGCGTATCCGGCGTCCTTCCAGTCCTTGAGGCCGCCCTTGAACTGTAACACTTTCTTGAACCCGTACCTCTCGAGTTTCTCCGCCGCGACCTTGCTCGCCTCGCAGCTGAAGCTGGAGCAGTAGGTCACTATCGTGTCGTCCTTCTTCAGGCCCGGCAGGACGTGCTTGCCCACTTGGTCGGACGGAACGGAGACCGCACCTGGGATGTGCTCGGTTCTGAAGGCGTCCCGGTTGCGCGTGTCCAGAAGGATGAACGGGTCGCCCCGGTCCATCATCACCTTCAGCTCCTCCCTGGTGACATTCCTCATATCAGCGCCTTGCGATGGACCGTCACGCGGTCAAATAACCCTGTCGCCGCGACAATATGTCCCGACATCGTCCGAGGACATACCAGTGTGTCGGACCATCTCCGAAACCCTTATAACTCCTTGCGCATTAGGGCGTCCTGCACACCGGAGTGGATTGCTTGGCAGATTTCAAAGCCGTCATCAATGACCCGAAAGATGGCAAGTCGTATCAGGCCCCTGTCGCGGGACATCACGCTAACTCGCTGATAGGCAAGAAGATAGGCGATGTCATCGACGGCATATTCGTAGGGCTCCCTGGGTACAAGCTACAGATAACAGGCGGCAGCGACAAGGACGGTTTCCCGATGAGGAAGGACCTTCCTGGCCCAAGGAGGAAGAAGCTCCTCGTCTCGAAGAGCATAGGCTTCAAACCGGAGAAGGGGGGCCTCAGGAAGAAGAAGACCATGCGCGGCAACACGGTCGCGCCCGACACCCTGCAGGTCAACCTCAAGATCACGGCGCACGGACTGAAGCCCGTAGCAGAGCTCATCAAGAAAGAGGAGAAGAAAGAATAATGAATGTCCCCACCCAACCAGAGACCAACATCGGCATGATCGGCCATGTTGACCACGGCAAGACCATGCTGACTAAGGCCCTGACGGGTGAGATGACCGACCGCCATTCCGAGGAGGTCAAGAGGGGCATCTCGATCAGGCTCGGATACGCGGACGCGGCTTTCTACAAGTGCAGGAAATGCGACGAGCCAGAGTGTTACACCAACCAGCCAACATGTCCCGCGTGCAAGGGTGAGTGCGACCTGCTCAGGTCGGTGTCATTCGTCGACGCCCCTGGCCACGAGACTCTCATGGCCACGATGCTGTCTGGCGCGGCCATCATGAATGGAGCGCTCCTTCTGGTCGCGGCGAACGAGCCGTGCCCCCAACCGCAGACAAGGGAGCACCTGATGGCGCTCTCCATCATAGGCGTGGACAGGATAATCGTCGTCCAGAACAAGATCGACCTGGTCTCCCCAGAGGAGGCGCGGGCGAACTTCAACGAGATCAGGGCGTTCGTGAAGGGGACCGTCGCCGAAAAGGCCCCGATCATCCCGATATCCGCCCACCACGACGTCAACATAGATACTCTCATACGCACGATCGAGCAGGCCATCCCGACGCCCAAGTGGGACAAGTCCCGCCCGGCGAGGATGTATGTCGCGCGGTCGTTCGATGTCAACCCACCAGGTACCAAGATCGACAAGCTCAAGGGAGGAGTCCTTGGGGGCTCGCTGACGCAGGGCAGGCTCAGCATCGGCGACGAGGTCGAGGTGCGGCCTGGGCGGAAGGTCGAGACGGGCAAGGGCGTCACATGGGAGCCCATCGTCACGCAGGTCCGCTCGCTGTTCGCTGGCGGGCTGAAACTGGAAGAGGCGGGACCAGGCGGCCTGATCGCTATCGGCACTGGCCTCGACCCAGTCCTCACCAAGTCCGATTCCCTCGTGGGCAGGATCGCCGGGGCCCCTGGCAGCCTGCCGCCCGTGCAGTACTCCCTGACCGTCGAGACCACCTTGATGAAGCGCGTGGTCGGAGTGGCATCGGACCTTGCCGTGGACAACCTGAAGACCAACGAGCCCCTCATGTTGAGTGTCGGCACCGCGACGACCGTGGGGACCGTGACGAGCGGCCGTGCGGACTCGGCCGAGATATCGCTCAAGATACCCGTGTGCGCGGAGAAGGGCCAGAGGATAGCCATGTCCAGGCGCATCACGAGCAAGTGGCGCCTGATCGGATACGGGACCGTGAAGTGAGGAGATGCCCTCGTGGTCTCCGCCGTGGTCCTCGACGCCAACGGGCTGATGATGCCTTTTCAGTTCAGTGTCAACATCGACATGGAGCTCAAGCGCCTCTTCGGCGACCTACCTGTCGTGGTTCCGAGCTCGGTCCTGGGCGAGCTCGCTACCTTGAATGGCCCCGCCGGCAAGGGCGCGGTCGCCCTGGCCAGGAAGTACGAGGTCGTGGACACGGACCTGCGGGGGGACGATGCGGTCCTGGACGTTGCGAAGAGGATGTCGGCTGCGGTCCTCACGAATGACCGCGAGCTCATAAGGCGCCTGAGGGCGGAGAACATACCCGTCGTGAGGCTCAGGAGCGAGAGGTATCTCGAGCTCAGCGAGCACGGGGTGGACTGAGCCAAGGGCTCTGTCGATTCTCGGACATCTACCAAAGGAACCGTTTACTACCAAATTTCTGGAAATCTATTTATCGCCCCTCTGTCATGCGAATTCCGCCATGCATGAGAAGCAGATTGCCACCTTGAAGCACATCGCCCTGATGGGCGGCGTCCATGATTATATCGCGATATCGTCCAGGGAGCTCGGGAACGTGCTCGAGATAAGCCAGCAATCGGCTTCGAAGAAGATACTGGAGCTCCTCGGAGAGGGTTTGATCGAGAGGGACCTGGGGGCGAGGAGACAGCGCATCAAGCTCACGGACAAGGGTTTCGACCTGCTCAGGAAGGAGTACTCCGACTACCAGCGCATCTTCGAGATGAAGGACCACCTGGTCATACTCGGGACAGTGACCTCGGGCCTCGGGGAGGGGCAGTAC
>JBFYNF010000146.1:0-6259 GCA_041304525.1 Thermoplasmata archaeon
GCCTGGTCCTTTCCGTGCTCGCTGACAGCTGCGTCGTCAACGAGCAATCCACATTCTATGCCATAGCCCGATCCCCCAGCGGAAGTGCTCTGGCGAATGCATCTATCTCGATGTACGTCTACGACGGGACCTCACAGCACTTGGCAGCGTGGGCCACGACCGACGAGCGAGGCATCGGTGCGGTGACATTCACATACCAGGGAGAGTCGGAGGCTCGCCTGTCCGGGGTGTATGAAGACCAGACGACCGTCTTGGACATCGACCTCGAGACCAACGAAGGGTTGAAGGTCGTTGCGGACTCGACCTCTTACGATGTCGGCGACGCCGCGAGCTTCGACATCATCTACGCGGGCGAGTCCATGACCACGAACGTCTACTGGGACCTCGTCTCTCGAGGATACCTCATCGACAGGGGCGTCGTCCAGCTGGACGACGGCCGAGCGTCACTCCAGGTCGTCCTGGGACCGGACACTGAGCCTTTCGCGCAGCTGCGGGTGTACAAGGTCGAGGAGGACATGGGCGTCGCCAGAGACGCGGTGACATTCTCGGTAGGCAGCTCGTCGATGCTCACAGTCAATGTGAGCACTCACAACTCATCGTACCTTCCCAGGGACACTGTCGGCCTCTCATTCTATGTCGAGAGCGGAGGGGACCCGACCGCAGCCGTCCTCGGGGTATCCGTCGTGGACGAGGCGGTGTATGAGGTGGGCAGCATGTTCCAGGGGTTCGAGGAGATCGTGTTCGGCCTCGACCAGGAGTTCATCATCCCGCAGTATCAGATCCTGACCTACGTCTACGGAGGCGTAGGCACCCTACCCTCTGAATCCACAGAAGTCGTGTACGAGATGGACGAGGCGCGCGTGATGTCCACGTGGCCGGACAACCTGGCCACAGCCGAGGACATCAAGGTGGACGCATCCAGGGGATACTGGTTCGCGCTCTACCTATGCGTCGCCGTCGGCATGCTGATATTCATCGGCACGAGGCCGAGGAAGAGGCGCGCCGGGGTGAAACTCATCGCGGCGATCATCGTCGTGATAGCCGCGGCGGGTCTGGCGACCGCATATGTGTCAGTCCTCGGGTTCGGCTCGTCGACCAGCCAAGATGAACCTCAGCCATTCCTCCCCAACCGTAACGATGACGCCACGGACTGGGAGGCGGATACGGTGGCGCCGATAGGACTCGATGACTTTGACACCGCCTACGGCGACGATGGCTCGTACGATACCAGCGGCGGCAGCGTATCCCAGCCCACGATCATCCGTCAGTACTTCCCGGAGACCTGGTACTGGGACCCGTGCGTCCTCACGGACGACAACGGATGGGCCAATGTATCGCTCACCGCTCCCGACTCCATAACATCGTGGCAGGTGGATGTGATTGCATCCACATCAGATGGCATGATCGGCACTGGGTCCGATTCGATCACGGTGTTCCAGCAGTTCTTCATCGAGCCTGACATACCCGTCTCAGTCGTCAGGGGGGACGAGTTCCCGCTCAGCATCATGATATACAACTACCTGGACACGGAACAGACGGTGAACGTGACCCTCGTCGATGACCCGTGGTTCACGCTTCTGTCGCCCGCAAACCAGACCGTGGTCGTGCCGGCCAACTACGTCTCCTCGGTGTCCTTCACCATCGTCGCTGAGAAGGTCGGGAACCACACGGTCACCGTCTCAGGCGTCTCCGAGGAGGCATCCGACGCCGTCGTCAGGGTGATGGATGTCGTCCCCGACGGCAAGAAGGCCGAGACAATCTTCAACGGAGATGTTGGCAACGGCACCGTCACTGAGACGCTGTACCTCGACGAGGAGATGATCGAAGGGAGCGCGAACGCCTGGGTCAAGATACAGGGCGGCGTTGACGCCGTCCTGCTCGAGGGCGTGGACGAGTTCATACAGTCCGTGTCCGGCTGCGGCGAGCAGTCCCTCTCGATGCTATCGATAGACATACTCGCATATGCCACGGTCATGGAGCTCGGAACATCCCCCGAGAAGATGTTCGAATACGAGAACATCGTGAACCAGGGGATACAGCACGAGCTGATGTACCTCGTTGAATCGAATAACGGCATCGGCAGGGGCATCGTATGGTTCCCGGGTGATCAGGATGTCCACCCGTGGCTCACGTCATGGGGCCTCATCGCGTTCCAGGACGCCATCAATGCTGGCTTCGGGCTGGATGAGGACATCATCACCGACATGCAGGACTGGCTCATGTCGATACAGCAGGACGACGGCTCGTGGGAGTTCCCCGACTGGGGCATCTACGAGTTCAACAACCCGATCCTGAAGGCGAAGGAGGTCGCGGCGACCGGGTACATAGCCAGAGCGTTGCTGCACTCCGGTGTGCCAGGGTCGGACCCGCACATCCAGGCCGCGGTCGACTATGTGGAGAGCAAGATATCCACGATCGAGGACGACCCATACAGCCTCTCATTGTCGCTGCTCCTGCTCCAGGCAGGGGACGGCTCGGACTCGATACGCACCCATATCGCAGAGAGGCTCGAGGCGCTCAGGGTCGTCGACGACGACACCGTCCACTGGGACAGCGATGTGAACCTGATATCCGACGGGGATGTCTACTGGGGAGCCTCTTCACCGAGAATCATCGAGACCACAGGCTACGCTGCCATGGCGCTAAATGGGGAGTTCGGACACGCGACGACCGTTGGTGGGGCCGTGAAGTACCTCCTGGACCACAGGGGCGAGCTGGGCGGCTGGATGTCCACTCAGGACACTGTCGTCGCTTTCCACGCCCTGGCCGAAGTGGCCGGAGGGAACTCCGTCGAGGACGTCCAAGTACAGGTCCTTGTCGAAGGGGCCGTCATCGAGACGATCGACATGGGAGAGTTCAACAAGGATGTCACATACATCATCGACTTGAGGCCGTACCTGGCGAACGTGACCAACGTGTCAGTCTCTTGCACCGGCATCGGCTCAGTGCTGTACTCGATCTATCTCGAGCAGTATGTGCCATGGCCCGACGAGCCCGAGTCGTCCCCGTTCCTAACGCTGACCGTCACATACGACGCAACATCCGTCGCGGTGGATGACACGCTCGATGCGCACCTGTACCTACTGTACGATGGAGACGCGGCCGTGATCAAGATGATACTCGTCGACCTGCGCGCGCCCATGGGCTTCATGTTCGACCTCTCGGAGTTCGACTCGCTCGATGCCCAGGGAGTGATATCCTCGTACGACTACAACGACCGGCAGGTCATAGTGTACATCACAGATGTGGAGTCAGGTGTGCCGGTCGAGTTCGACTACTCGCTCGTGGCCGAGATGCCGATCGAGAGCACGCTCCAGGGTGTGGTCGCGTGGGACATGTACGACCCTGAGAACCTGAGGTCGGAGACTCTCCCCGTGACTTTCGAGGCCACCGAGTGACGCCCCTGGCCGGAAAGGATTAACTCGCCGATGGCTCATCACGTTCGTTCACGGGGTTCGGGGTATGACAACGGGAACTGGAGGCCAGAGCGTGTTCAGACTCAAGGCGAAGGAAAAGATCCTCGTCCAGCTGTGCCTCCACAGGTGCGAGTCTGACGAGGGCACGTTCCCGTTCGAGGTGACCCAGAAGGGGCTCTCTGACCATCTGGGCCTCCGCAGGAGCCATGTGGCCGTCGCCTTACAGGAACTCATCAAGGACGGGTCCGTGGAGGTCGTCAAGGGGCATGTCGAAGGCGCCGATAGGAGGCAGAACGTATACTGTATCACTCCAAAGGGCGCCGAAACGGCCACGACAGTCCGGGAACGGCTGCTGGAGGTCGAGGTCTCGTTCGAGGACGCGAGCGGCACGAGCACGGTCAAGGTCTCAGAGATCGTGACATCACACAGGGCCAGCATCGCATCAGTCATCAACCAGCTGGACAGGGGTGGGCCGGTCAGGGACGAGATCGCTATCATGACCAGCCCGGAGAAAAAGCTCATCTCGGTCTTCTGCCCGACATGCAAGAAGCAGATCGAGGTGGACAACATCTTCTTCGAGGAAGAGGTCGGGTTCGATTGCCCAGGGTGCGGAAGGCCATACAGGATCGTCCCCGCCCTTAAGCGGGAGGAGCAGATAGCTCCGATAGCTCCGACGGCTGCTCGGCGGGAGCGGCCAAGGGCGATAACCGCGGTGATCATAGTCATAGCGGCCATGGTGTTGCTCAAGATGTTCTCTCCTACCGACGGACTCACATCCTTCATCATGGCATGCACTCTCATCGGGGTCCTGCTCTGGATCTTGGCGGGCGGCAGGAAGGAGCGCACCAAGTACAGGATGCCCGGGCCGAAGAAGCCCAGGACCAAGGTCAGCGCTGTCACGTACACCGTCATCCTCAGCCCGGTCCTGCTGTTGCTCTGGCACTTCACCGTGGCCTCCATAGACATGTACGACACCTTCGTCGTGCTGTCCCCGATCCTCATCGGTCTTATCATCGGGTATGTCGGCACCGCGTTCTCATTCCCGGACATGAGAGGCGATTACCTGCTGTCCTCTGGCCTCGTCCTGATACTCGTGGCCGCCGCCACGATGTTCACGGTCAACTTTGGCGAGATCGAGGTCGGCATGGCGATGTTCGTAGGCATTGGCGGGGCGGTCCTCGTCGTGCTCTCGACATTCCACCCGATGGACAAGGATGCGGCCGTCCTCGACACGGCCCTGTCCGTGGGGGTGTTCCTTCTGCTGCTCACGGGGATAGTGCTGGTCGCGGAAAGCTCGGAGGCCATCGACTACATAGCGACTGGGTCACTAGTGCTCCTCGGCCTCATGCTCATCGGGTTCAGAGTGCTCAGGGAGAGGACCGGTGCGGTGGACCTCTCGGGGCATTTGCTCGCGGCCCTCCCTCTGACGGCGGCCACGTGCCTGCTCATACTCGGCTTATTCATGCTGCGGGGAGGCGCGACCGTCGCCGGCATCGTGGAGCTCGCTGCGACCGTGCCGTTCGTGTACCTCGGGTCGAAGCACATCTTCAACGACGATTGGCCGCAAAGGGTCCCGCTGGTCGTCTTCTTCATCGCGGTCGTGATCCTTGTCATTACGGCGGGGCTCGTCATCTGACCGAACAGGTAAATACGCAGCCCGGGGATACATGGACGAGTCCATGAGGGTCTCAACGCTCTTCTCGGGAGGCAAAGACTCCACTTATGCTGTCTACCTGGCCCAGCAGCAGGGCTGGGATGTGGCCAGCCTCCTGACCGTGATACCTAAGGCCGAGGACTCGTACATGTTCCACGTGCCAAACATACGCTGGACAACCCTCCAGGCGGAGGCCATGGGGATCCCCATCAGGACGAGGGAGAGCTCCGGCGAGAAGGAGAAGGAGCTCGACGATGTCGAGGCGCTCATGAGGGAAGAGGACGTCGACGGGTTCGTGTCGGGAGCCATCGCCTCGGACTATCAATGGTCGAGGCTCAACGGCATATGCCAAAAGCTCGGGAAGCCGCTCCACTCGCCCCTGTGGAGGAAGGACCAGAGCATGCTCCTCGAGGACATGGTCCACGCCGGCTTCAGGTTCATGGTCGTTGGCGTGTACGCCCACGGATTCGACGAGGGGTGGCTGGGGAAGGTCATCACATCGGCCACCATCAAGGAACTCGAAAGGCTCAGGGACAGGTACCGGATCAGCGTCTCCGGTGAGGGTGGGGAGATAGAGACCTTCGTGCTCGACGCGCCCCACTTCTCGAAGTCTGTACATGTCGAGGAGGCCGAGGCGAGCTGGCGCAGGGACTCCGGCACGTACGTCATACACAAGGCGTCTCTGGAGAAGAAGGATTAGGAAAGGTTTTGGGGGAAGGTGTTTCGGCCGCTAGAAGTCCGTGCACTTCGAGGCCTTGTCTTCCTTGCCGTAGGCCTTCCTGCGCTCCGCCCTCATCGTCCCCTCAGGTATGAGACACAGCTTCTTGCCGGACAGGACACCCGCGACGCCTTCCTTCGACTCGAGGTGCTCGTGGGTCTTGCACAGTCTGCACGCTGGCGGGCATCTGCTGACCCTGTCGCCCTCGACCTCGGGGAACTGGAATATGCCGCCTTCGTAGTTCCTGAGTATCACGCGCTTGTCGGACATGGATATCAGGTACTGCGGTCCGACCGGGATCTTCCCTCCGCCCGTCGGGGCGTCGATCACGAACTCGGGCACGGCGAAACCGGACGTGTGGCCCCTGAGGTTCTCTATGAGCTCGATGCCTTTCGCGGTCGCGGTCCTGAAGTGCTCAAGCCCCTTCGCGATGTCGCACTGGTAGATGTAGTAGGGCCTGCACCTGATGTA
>JBFYNF010000147.1:0-34562 GCA_041304525.1 Thermoplasmata archaeon
CCCATCTCCTTCGACTTCACGTCCAGCTTCTCGTCCACGAGCACATCCAGGGAGGTCTCCGCGATAGCACAAGCAAGGGGGTTCCCGCCGAACGTGCTCCCGTGGGAGCCTGGGTTGAACACACTCATGAGCTCCTTCGTGGACACGGCTGCTGAGACCGGGTACAGGCCGCCGCCGAGCGCCTTTCCTACGCATAGGATGTCGGGTTTGATGCCATCGTGCTGGAACGCGAACATCTTGCCCGTCCGCGCGAAGCCGGTCTGTATCTCGTCGATGATGAGAAGTATCTTCTTCTCGTCACAGACCCGCCTCAGTTCCTTGAGATAGCCAGGAGAGGGCACGTTGATGCCGGCCTCGCCCTGGATCGGCTCGACGAGGATGCCGATAGTGTCCTTGTTGATTGCCTTCTCGAATGCCTTGATGTCATTGTAGGGTATGGTGACGAAACCAGGAGCGAACGGGCCGAACCCCTTCTTCGAATCCGGGTCGGACGAGAAGCTGATGATGGTGGTCGTGCGGCCGTGGAAGTTGTTCTCGCAGACGATGATCTCCCCCTTGTCCTCAGGGATGCCCCTCTTCATGTGGGCCCATCTCCTGGCCAGCTTGATGGACGTCTCTACCGCTTCGGCCCCTGTGTTCATCGGAAGGGCCATTTCCAGCCCCGAAAGCTCGCAGAGTTTCTTCAGGAACGGGCCCATCCTGTCGTTCGAGAACGCCCTGGACGTGAGCGAGACCCTGCCCAGCTGGTCGACGGCCGCCTTCACTATCTTCGGGTGGAGGTGGCCCTGGTTGATCGCTGAGTATGAGCTGAGCATGTCCATGTACTTCTTTCCCTCGACGTCCCACACCCACACACCCTTCGCCTTCGAAATCACGACTGGCAGGGGGTGGTAGTTGTGAGCGCCGTAGTTCTTCTCCAGCTCGATGTAATCATTTGCCTTCATACTCTCATCCTCTCATGCGCACCCGAAGGGGCGCGCTCGGCGTATCCGCTGATTGCATACCCGCCTTAATATGATTCCAAGGCACACCGAGCGAAGTAGGTCGAACGCGACGTCACGGGATCCGCATCCCCGTGGTCTTGAGGAACATGAGGGCCCCCAAAACGCCCCCCCATGCAATGGCAGTCAATACGGCCAATGTCTCGACCAATGGACCGACGCCCATGGCCAGGAGGAACAGCCCGAAGACGAACGCGGATACGGAAGCTGCCGTACCTGCTGGACCGAGGGCCTTCGTCACATGCATGGCGTACGCGAAGACCCCCAGGGCCGCAAGCAGCGTGAGGAAGAAGGCCAGAGAGAACGCCAGATGGAGGTCGCCGTAATCCTCCGTGAAGACGCCTATGTTCATCAGGAGCACTCCTGCCACGGCGAGGATGACCGACCCCACCTTCGAGACGAGGACGTCGCCAAGGAGGGGATACGAACCGACGTAGGCGAACACGAGGATGAGTGCGCCGGTCAGTATAAGCGCGGAATTGAACACCCATGCCGCGGGGCCCACGCCGAGGTCGCTCAGGTAGTTCTCGAGGAACTCATAACCTGGGTCCTGCGACGCAGCGACGAGATACAGAATCAAGAACACTGCGACTGCCAGAAGGATGCAGGCTGCGCCGACTCTTGGAGATATAGGCCCATCGCGCACGACCATGGATGGGTCTACTCGGGTATAACCACATCACCGCAGCGGAACGCCACGCACGTGCAGAAAGAAGACTGGTCAAAGCCGGGCATTCCTCGGGGCGCTCCTGACGACCCCGTATACTGGCTTGGGAAGCTCCTTCTCTCCCGCGTCCTCAATCATGACGGGCTTGGGGAAGTTGTAGACTCTCGGGACCGTCTCCTGCACATCGACGTGTATCCTCCCGTAGGTCCTGAACATGAGATACACCAGTGACAACACATAGGCAACGACAACCACCAGCGACAACTGCCACAGATACGTCCAAATCGACACGATCACCAGTGTGGACAGGGCGGCGCCGGAGACGACCCATGAAACGAGCGCGACGATGGTATCCCTTGACTCGGACCGCACGCCTATGTTCGAGTAGTTCACGTGCCTCACGACCTCGGAAACCTCGAACCGCACCACGAAATACACTGCCGCGGACATCACAAGACCGCAGAGGACGAACACCAAGTGCAGTGACGAATCGACCAAGATGATTGCCGTCGAGAGTGCCACGAATGATATCAGCAGCGCACCCGTCATCCTCGCCCCCTTGAATATCTTGAGCGAGGAGGGCAGGATCACCTTGCCTAACGTGCGGGATATGATCGATGAGGAGAACCTCACGGGCTTAGGAACGAGCTTGCTAGCCGCATTCGCCAGAGCCGCGGAGTGCTTCACAAGCGCTGGTGATATCGCGCTCATGGCGAAACAGAACGCGCCTGCGAACGGGTTCAGGAGGCTGCCCATGGTAGCCCCCTTCACGTTACTACCCACACTCGCATAGAGTATGGACTCGACGCCTCTTCCGGACGCGCTGGTCCCAATCGTCATGGACGCCTTCGCGGAGAAGCCTAGGAAGTACGTGATGGACGACAACACGAACACTTCGTAGAGTATCACGATAGGTATCGCGAGGGCGACCATCCATATCACGTCGGGGAACATCGCTGGGTCGATCATCATGCCGAATGATGTGAAGAAGATGGCCACGAACGCATCCTTGAACGACTCCAGCTTCGACCTGATTCTCACGGACACGTTTGTCTCAGCCAGTATCATGCCGATGAAGAATGCGCCAATGATCGGCGGGACGTTCATGACGGCAGCGAATCCAGCTGTCAGGAACACAATGCCGAGCGCGAAGAGTATGAACATCTCGTCGTTCTCGATGCTGTTGAAGAACGAAACGACCCTGGGGACCGCCCACATCGCGACCCACACGAAGAACGCGTAGAACGCGCCCATCCCCAACAACAACTGGCCGTACTCGGATGCGTCCGCCTCTGGCCTGACCACCATGCCGCTTGCGACCGTGAGTATGAGCATGGCTATGAAAGTCTCGACGACGACGAGTCCGATGAGGAACTCGACCTCCGGGCTGGACATGCGCTTGAGGTCGAACAGTACTTTCATCGCGATGCTCGTACTGCTCATCGCGATCACGCCCGCGAGGAATATGGAGTCTATCAGAGGCCATCCGAGGAACGAAGCGAAGATGAACCCGACGAACAGGCCTACGCTGGTGTCGATGACCGCGAGGATTATCGCAGGGGTCCGGGTCTTCTTGAGCTTCGAGAACGAGAACTCGAGGCCCACGAAGAACATGAGCATGACCAAACCCACGAAGGAGAGCATGCTGATCAGACTGGTGTCTGTTATCAGTCCATGATACTCATAGCCCAGGACTTCGACGCTGATCTTAGGGCCGATGAAGATGCCGATGGCGATGTAACCGATCATGACCGACTGGTTCATCTTCCTCGCCAGAGTCGCAGCTATGAAAGCGAGGAGCATGATAGCGCCCATCTGGAAGAGCAACTGTGCCTCGGTGTCCATCTGGCCTGCACGTCCTTATCGTGGCTTACGCTCACGTGATGCCAACTAATTCACGAAGAATCGTTCTGCATCCCATCTGAGCGGACATTGCCCTGGTTCGTACTTATAACTTGTCCGGAGCGCGTGTGAGCCAGTCATCCAAACGTCTAGTAGCTATGCTACTAGTCGACCGCCACAGGGAACATGATGAGCAGGATTATGTAAAGGACGTAAAGCGACCCGGATGCCAAGAGCGTCTTGTACTCCACGCGCTTCTTCACCTTCACGGAATAGTATATCCAGAACGCGGCGACAAGCGCAATGACCATGCTCGCGATGTTGATCGGGTCCAAGGCCCACTCGGTGAACAGGAGTCCGATGCTGACAGGGAAGCTGCTCTGGAACACCATTGCGCCGGTTATGTTGCCCAGTGCTAATGTGTCCTTGCCCCTGAGGTACCAGATGACGCTGTTGAACTTCTCTGGGAGCTCGGTCGCTATCGGGGCGATCAGGAATGCGAGTATCATCGGGGCTATCCCGACTGCCGCGGATACCATCTCCACCTCCTCGACGAAGAACCGTGCGCCGACTATGATGCCGATGAGCGCCCCAACCACCTGGAGGAGGATCATGGCCATGCCGAACGTATTCTTGGCGGGGGATATCCCCATCGCCTTTCCCAAATACAGTGCGGGACAGGCGCCCTCGTTCATGTCGGATTTGTCCTTGAGGAGCTGCCTTATGTAGACCACGTACAGCGACATCAGGAGGAGTGCGGCGCCGAGGTTGAACAACGAGTGGTCGAAAACATCCTGAAAGCTCATGAGTCCGCAGACCAGCGCGACCATGTACATGCCCATGAAGAACTTCAGGTCGCGCTCGGCGTGACCGGCCTTCAGAACCAGGCACTCCTTCCGCTTCCCTTTCCGGCAACCGTACCATATCGCTACGCCGCCGACGAACATCGCGAGGGTGCCGAGCATGAATGGGGCACCCAGTATGGCGCCCTCCCCAATCTTCTCGCCCTCCTCAGCGCTGCCGAGGAAGATGGCGATCAGCGGGATGATCGTCTCGGGCATGGCGGTGCCGACCGCTGCGAGTATGCTGCCCGTGGCGGTCTCCGCGAGGCCGAGCCTGCAGCCGAGCCATTCGATACCGTTCACGAACACTTCGCAGCTAATGAGAATCAGCAATAGGGCCGCTATGAGGATCCCGACGCCCAATATCTCGACTGCCAATGGGACACCTGGGCCGGGCTATAGTTGTGCGATACTTAAACCATTCTCATGGACACCCGCAGGGAGTTAGCCCGGGTCGCGACGCCAGTGCCCATAAGTGTTAAGTAATGACATGAGCTGAAGGAGCCACTGATGTTCAGCGCACTCAAGTCACGAGGCATCCACACTCCCTGGCACCTGAGAGTCCTCTACCTGTCGACTTTTCTATTGAGGACCGCCTTCGGAGCCCTGCTCCTGCTGATAGCGAGCTACGTGCCCTACGAGACCGATTACGAAGCTCTCCTAAACGTCGCAATCATCGCCGTCCCCTATCCCCTCGCTGAGATGCTCACCGCCAACTACTTCGGCCTGTTGAGTGACCGGACTGGGAGGAAGGTCATCATAGTCGCGGGGACGAGCGTCGCTGCCGTGGTCGTCACACTCTACACCCTCTCGAACAACGTGTGGTACCTCGCGGCCATGCATGGGATACACGGCATAGGCGCTGCGGCAACGGTGGCTCCGGCGATCGCCATGATTGCGGACCATGCGGACAAGTGCGACCGGGGCAGGCAGATGGGGTGGTTCGACTATTCCACGTTCCTGGGATACATCATCGGTGCAGTCGTCGGCGGATTCATGATCGACTTCACTGGCCCGATAGCCGGATTCGTCATGGTCGCAGTCCTGCTTGGGTCCTCGGCGGTCATGTTGCAGCTTCTTGTCAGAAAGGAGAAGCCTGTCGTCAAGGCATCGAACATGGAGGGGTTCCAGGCCCTGAAGAAGGTCTTCAAGATCAAGGAGATCCGGCTGATGTTCCCGATCTGGCTGATCATAGCGACCCTCCTCGGGCTCGCAATCACATACCTGCCCAGGATCATGCTGAGCGAGGACATGTCCGGCACCACGATAGGCATCATGTTCGGCGCTGCTGGCGTCGCACTTGGCCTCCTGCAACCGTTCTGGGGGAAGGTCTCGGACATCGTCGGCAGGATCCCCGTCATGGCTTACGGCGTTTTCAGCATATTCGGCATTGTGCTCATGGTGCTGTTCTTCTCAGACTACGCCTTCGTGATGACAGACGATGGCATCGAGTTCAAACTCCTCGGCATGATACCTCTCGGCATCCTCGGCCTCGGCGCCGGTGCGTTCGTACCGGCCGCACTCGCGATGATGGCCGACTCGTCCGACGAGGAATGCTACGGGGCCACGATGGGGTTATACTCCTTCGCGCTCGGATTCGGTGCATTCATCGCTGAAGCCCTTGGACTGGGGATCATACTCGCGAGCGGAGACGATAGAGCTCCAGTCTGGCTTCTCTACCTCGCCGCCGCACTGATATTCCTCGCAGTCATCATGATGATCCGATTCTTCCTCGTGAGCGTGATAGCCAAGAAGCTCGCTTCGAGACGGAACGTGTCGAAATGATAGAGATAGATGGCTCGCACGGAGAGGGCGGTGGGCAGGTCCTCAGGACCGCTGTTTCGCTCTCTGCTGTGCTCCGAGAGCCCATAGACGTGAAGCGCATAAGGGAGGGCAGGCCGAACCCTGGCCTGGCTGCCCAACACGTCTCTGCCGTCGAGGCTGTTGCAGAGCTCTGTGATGCCCAGGCCGACGGGCTACACGTCGGTTCGAAGGAGATCTCATTCAGGCCCGGGCCACTGACCGGAGGGGATTTTGAGTTCGATATCGGCACGGCTGGTAGCACATCGCTCGTCCTCCAGGCATGCATCCTGCCCGCTACGATGTCAAAGGCTCCTGTCAGGTTGACGCTCAAGGGTGGCACCGACACCAAATGGTCACCGCCAATCGACTTCATGAGACTGGTACACCTTCCAATCGTCAGGCGCATGGGCATCTCCTGCGACATGGACATCGTCCAGAGGGGGTTCTATCCTGAAGGAGGAGGTGAGATTGTGGCGCACATAGATCCGTGCCCCATGCTCAGGGGCATCGACCTGAGTCAGAGAGGGGAATTCGTCAGGTTATCTGGCGTGGCGTACGCGCAGAACCTGCCAGACCATGTCGTCTCGAGGATGAAGCATGCCGCCCTTAAACACCTCGTCGACTACAGAAACGTGAAGGTCGATTCTGACCTCCACTCGGGGAGGAGCACCGGGGCAGGGATCGTGCTGGCATCCGAGTACGAGAACACGGCCCTGGGAGAATCCTCCCTTGGCCAGAGAGGCGTGAGGGCAGAAACACTAGGAGAGACCTGCGCTGCAGACCTCGTCGAGACCATGCGCTCGGGTGCGACTTCGGACAGTCATATGCTCGACCAACTCGTGCCATACATGGCGCTCGCCAGGGGAGAATCCGTCGTCATCGGAGAAGAGCTGACAGGGCACACCGAGACGAACATCTGGGTCGTTGAGAGGTTCCTCGGTGAGAAGTTCAAGACACTCCGGAGAGATGGCGTGGTCGAGATACGCACCATCTAGCCGTACATCTCTGGCCTGGGTGCCGCCTTGTCCCCTTTCTTCACGACCGCCTGCTTCTGAATCTCCCTGATGTGCTCCTCGATCCGCTTAGCCTCCTCGAACAGTGGCTTCGCGTCGAAATCGATGCCCAACAGGAGTTTGTCGATCGCCTCTAGCACCAGCGCGGCGGCCTTCGCATCCGGGAAGTCGGGGTGAGCCTCGGCCAACAGGGTGACGACATCGAAATCTCGCTTCCTACCCTCGTTCAGCAGGACCCCGGCCATTCCGGATATCACGCCCTCCTCGAACTGCCGTATCCCGTGCTCCTTGAGAAGTTCCCTGGCCCGAGGGGTGCTCGCGATGCCGAAGACGACGTCTGATATGTCAGCGCTGTCCCTGATCTCGGGGTCCAGGACGAGGCCCTCGGGAGACACGATCATCCTGCATCTCTGCTCGACCGCCCAGTCTACCAAGACCCGTGACATGGGGCGGATCAGGTTTGCGGGAGCCTGGAACTCGGATATGAACGCAACCAGCTGGTCCCCGCGTGGGCCTTTGTCCCCGGCGTATATCCTCACAGGGCTCAACGGGGTCGCGTCCCGAATCAATGAGACCGTTGGAAACTGTGACGAGTCCATGATCCCTATGTTCTCCATCTTCAGGACCTTGATGAGATAGTTCGCCGATATCGAGCTGACCAGACCTACGCTGGGGAATCCGTCTATGATGGTAGCCCCTCGAAGGTCCTTCTTCTTAAGCTCGAATATGCGGATGTCGTTTCCGTCCATCGTCCTGGGAATATGGTAGACCACTCATAAACTTTGGTAATCTCGATAATGTCCCAAGACGGCCTATCCAGAAGACATCCGGATTGGCTAGGCGATCGTGCGTGCACATCGTTCGTCCGCTGACAGGTATGTCTAGCGCAGCTGACCAGTGCCTGCCGGTTTCACCTCCATCTTCTCTTGCCGATTCTGGCAATCGCGTGCGAAGGGTTATTACACAGCCGGACCGTTCTCGAATCGGTTGCATTTGAAGACCATAATCAACTGCGCAATGTCCGCAGACGGCAAGATCGCCCTCAAATCGAGGAGACAGACGAGGATCTCGAATGAGGACGACAAGAAACGAGTCCACAAACTGAGGAATTCGGTCCAAGCGATACTCGTCGGTGTCGAGACCGTCATATCGGACGACCCGAAACTCACTGTCAACGAGAAATATGTCAAACGACCGAGGCAGCCTGCCAGGATCATCCTGGACACCGATGGGCGGACCCCTTCGGGGGCACTGGTCCTGAACGGGGCCGTGAGGACCATCATAGTGACGAACGAACGCTGTCGCAAGACGTTCCCGAACGCTGAGGTCGTCAGGTGTGGCAAGGACGAGGTCGACCTCGAGAAGCTGCTGTCGATTCTGGAGAAGAAGGGAATCAAGAAGATACTGGTCGAAGGCGGCTCGAAGGTGATCTGGTCGTTTCTTAAGGCGCGCCTCGCGGACGAGGTATGCATATTCATCGGCAGCATGGTGATAGGCGGAGACACCGCACCCACACCGGCCGGCGGCCAGGGAGCAGAGGACGAGAACGGCATCATTCCGCTGAAGCTCAAGGACGCTAAGGTGTTAGGGAGCGGCGTCCTCGTCAGGTACGAGGTGGTCAAGTGACGAGCGCACAGGACCGCCCAAAGTTCATCGCCGACCACATGCTCGGTTCGCTCGCCAAGTGGCTCAGGATGATGGGCTACGACACCGTCTACGACAAGAGGATGGATGACAAGGCGATATCGGCTGCCGCCAGGGCGGAGGGGCGGTCCGTCCTGACAAGGGATAAGGAACTGGCGAAGGAGTCAGGAGTGTTCCTGGTCGAGGACGACCAGCTGGACCTGCAACTCGCAGCCGTCAAGACCAAGTTCGGCCTGATGTTCGACGAGGCAGCCATCCGATGCACCGCCTGCAACGGCGAGCTGATAGAGCTGCCAAAGGAGCAGGCGAAAGGCGCCGTCCCTGAAGGGGCATTCGCGGGCAACGACAAGTTCTGGAAATGCGCTGGGTGCGGCAAGGTGTATTGGAGAGGCTCGCACTGGCTGGGCATAATGGAGCGGCTGAAGAAGCTCAACCTCGCCTAGCTTCGGGGCCGTGCAACTGCTCGCTGATGATCTTCCCACTCGACGAGTTGACGATCATCGCACCGCCCTTGCCTTCGACGCACCAGACCGGCAGGTACACCAGGCCCTTCGGCTCGATGACCATCGGGTCCTTCTGTGGCTTCTTCCGTTCTATGATCTCCGAGTGACCGAAGTCCTTGACCTGTTCGGTGAAAGACCTGTATTCCTTCAGGATGGATTCGTGGGCCAGCTCACTAGCCTTCTCCTCATCGATCTTCGGTTCCCGCTTCGTATGCTGTGCGTCGATTGTGTCGACCAGCTCGAATCCCCAGTGCCAGGTCTCTATCTGACTTGTGAGGGCGTTCACGGCGACTATTCCCGCCCTCTGCTTGCCGTCCTCGATGTTCAGCACGTAGTGGAACAGATAGTGTGGGACCAGCTCGAGGTCGTACCTGTAGCCTTGGACCTCGTGCCTTGCGAGATACTTGACTTCCTCGAGGGAGAAGTTCGGCTTGACGATCCTCTCAGTCCTCTCGACTGTGCTTTCCACTATGATGGGGATGGACTGCTCCGATGGCTCAGTGGGCCTCTGGGGCATCTCGTCTGATATGACCTCATCCAGGATGCTCTTCGCCGCCTCGTCGCCCATGGACCTGAGTTGCAGGCTGCCAATCTCGTGCTCCACGTCCTCCCGGTCCCAGTAATAGATGCCGCGCTTCTGCAAGAGCGCCTGGATGTTCTCGTCGACCTTGCCGATGGATGCGACCACCTTGCGTCCGTGGAAGTCCGCGACGTTCCTGACGAAGTCCTCCACATCGTCCGTGAGCATGTCGCTCGCCGCAAGTACCACGACCGAGACGTCCTCCCTTGAACCATACAGGTATCCGTCCTTCTCGGCGACCTCGAAATCCCGCGAACGCAGGATCTCCGTCAGATGGTCCTTGAGAGTGTTCAACTGCTTCCCGAGACCTTGAATGCTCAAACCCGATAAAAGGCTTCTGAATGCCTGGCCCCCAGGAAAGATAGTTACGCTCCTTAGGCAGTTACATGTTGAAGATGGCCTCGACTTGGCCGCAGTGGAGAGGGTCTGCCTGCATTACAGAACGATGGCCCCGATAGGGTTGTTCGCCGCAGGAGTTGCGTGCATCGCCGCGTCAGTGTTCACAGGCGAGGCGGAGGTCTCGTTGTTCCTGATCTTTCCCGTGTTCAGCGGTTCTAGTGGGTTGTTCCTCCTCGGCACTCTCCTAATCATCCTCAGCTTCATCGCCGGATTCATGATCCTGACGATTGGACAGATCGAGATCGCAGGTGGCGACTTTGGCGTTCATGGCAGGAATGCGGACCAGGAGGACGGGACGAGCGAGAGGAGATATGGCGGCGTGGTCCTGGTCGGGCCTGTGCCGATAGCGTTCGGATCTGACAGGAAGATGGCCCTGGCCATGTTCGTCATCGGGATAGTGCTGGCAATCGCCACCCTAGTCGCTCTGGCCCTTCTCCTTGGCTAGGGCCTCAGCTGCCTCATCGGGGGTGACCTTGCGTTCCTTTGCGAGGTCCCTGAGATCGCTAATGACCTGGACATACCTGGAGAAATCGAGGCTGCGTCTCCTGACGGTCCTGCCGATGGCGCGCTCGACCGTCTCGTTGCGCAGTCTCGAGCGGACCGCCTCCTGCACTATGGAGACAGCCTCGGGGTCCATCGCTCAGCCCTTCTTCTGCGCCTCGCACACGTCCACGAACGCCTGGAAGATCTCGTAGCCGTTGTCAGTATGCTCGACCTCGGGATGGAACTGCACTCCGAAGAGCGGTTTCGTCTTGTGCCTCATGGCCTGAACCGTGCAGTTGTCAGAATGGGCCAGTGATATGAATTCCGGAGGCATCTCGAGGACCTCGTCGTTGTGCGACTCCCACGCCACGATGGTCGGGGGGAGTCCTTTGAACAGGTCGTCCTCGTCGTCGATGCTCACGAGCGTCTTGCCGAACTCTGGGACCTTCGATGGCCCAGCCTTGCCGCCCAGGTGAGCCGCCATGAATTGGTGGCCAGCGCATATGCCCATGACGGGCACACCGGACCTGTCGATGTACTCGCCGCACTTGCCCATGGCGTCAGCATTGAGTCCGACCCTTGGTGAGCCACCTGACAACACCAGCCCGTCCGCCTTGAGGTTCTCAAGGGGTGTGGTGTTGGGGACGATCTCCGACTCGACGCCGAGGTCCCTGAGGACCCTCCACTCCCTGTGAGTCCATTGACCGCCGTTGTCGATGACCAATATGCGCATGCTCTAGGGAACACCGGGTCGATATTTAGCCTCTGCTAGGGCTTCAGGGAACGCTGTCGGAAGAACGTCGAATCAAGGGAGGCCAGGCACGCCCGCCGCGGCTACACGACTATATAAGGGGCGTTAAATGCCCGGAACAGGGCGGTGAAGGTCGTTCTCCAGAAGGTTCATTCCCACTCGATCGTGGCCGGTGGCTTGTCCGTGATGTCGTACACGACCCTGTTGACCTTCTCCTTCATCGTGTTCGTGATCCTAGTGGATATGCACTCGAGCACTTCGTGCGGTATCTTCGCATAGACGGCTGACATCGCGTCGACCGAATCGACGGCCCTGACTGCGATCGTGTACCCGTAGGCTCTGATGTCTCCCTGGACGCCCACGCTCCTGACTGGCAGGAGCACTGCGAAGTACTGCCATGGGAGTTTCATCTTGCCCGCCGCGGCCGCCTTCTCGATCTCCTCCTCGGCGATGGCGCAAGCCTCGCGCACGATGGCCACTGATTCTCTGGTCGGCTCACCCATGACCCTTATCGCGAGTGCTGGCCCGGGGAATGGCTGCTTCTCAGCGACCTCCATCTTGAGCGCGCGCGCGACCTTGCGCACTTCGTCCTTGTAGAGGTCTCTGAGCGGCTCCACGAGCTTCAGGTTCATGTCGGCCGGCAGGCCGCCGACGTTGTGGTGCGACTTGATGGTGTCCCTGAGACCTCCGCCGCTCTCGATCCAGTCCGGGGCTATCGTCCCTTGGACCAGATACGACGCGTCGAATTTCTTCGCCTCGCGCTCGAACACGCGTATGAACTTCTCACCGATGATCTTCCTCTTCCTCTCAGGGTCAGTGACTCCCTTGAGCGCGTCGAAGTACTCGTCGCTCGCGTCCACGACCCTGTGGTTCACGCCCAGGCGGGAGAGCATCTTGTCCACGCTCGCCGTCTCCCCCTTCCTCATGAAACCCGTGTCGACATATATCGCCAGAAGCCTGTCGCCAATGGCCTTGCCCACTAGCGCCGCGCACACGGTGCTGTCGACACCTCCGGAGGCTGCGATTATCGCCTTCCCCTTGACGTCCTCACCGATCTTCTTGACCTGCTGGTCGATGAACTTCTGCGCGTCGAACATCTAAATCTCAACTTCCTTCGAATCCTGCACGACCTTGTCCCTGAGCCTCTTCCGATATGCCTTGAGGGCGTCCCTGACCTTGTGGTCCTTGAGCGCGAGCATCTGAGCGGCCAAAATCGCGGCGTTCTCTCCCCTGTCCAACCCGACGCCCGCCACTGGTATGCCCGGTGGCATCTGGACGACTGAGAGGATGGCGTCTAGGTTCAGGGCTCCGCTCACCGGCACGCCTATGACGGGTTTGATGGTCCTGGAGGCAATCACTCCCGGGAGCGCAGCGGAGAGGCCGGCGATGGCGATGAAGATCTCAGCGTCTGCCTCGCTTACCAGTTTCTCCACCAGCTCAGGCGTCCTGTGGGCGCTGGCGACGCTGAGCTTGTATGGAATCCCTAGCTCCTTCAGCACGGCGACCGCCTTCTCGGCCACCTTCATGTCGCTCTTGCTGCCCAAAACAATCTGGACGCTCATATGAAAAGGTAGAAGAACGGTTTGTAGAAAAAGGTTTGCGTCCCGTACCCACGCTCAGGACTTCATGATGGCGACGAGGAATACTCCGACCGCCGCAAGGGCCCCTATCAGGCCAGCGACGATGTACAGGAAGGCGTCCCATATGACCTTGCCAAGGTCCACGTCGATCACTGCGACCGAATCGAGGCACATGATGCCCCAAAGTACTCCCACGACGAGTCCGATGACCAGCAGGACAACGCCTATCATGCGGCTCTTTCCGCTACCGAAGTAGGCGGTGAATACGCCCGCTAGCAGCATGAATAGGCCGAATACCATCATCAGCACTGTTAGGAACTCAAGTAGCTCCATTGTAGTTCACCCATTTCTCTATCCTGCGTTCAGCCTCAGAACTTTATTCCGGTCAGGGTCTTGGTGTCGATGACGCCTGGAATCGAGCGAACCTTGTCGACAACGACCTGTCCGAGCAGGTTGAAGTCCTCCGCCTCGATCTTGGCGATCAGGTCGTACTCTCCGAAGAGAGGGTGCAGCTCCACCACTTCCTTGACCTTCAGGAGCTCGTTGTAGACCTCGTGCTCTTTGGCTGGCGCGGTACTTATCAGTATAAATCCCACGGCCATCTGGTGCTCACCGGTGCCGTATAATGGGATGTCCTTTCATAAACCTTTCGGATTCATCGACTCTAAGCCAGATTTCTGGCACGTGCCCGGTAATCGGTCCCTTTGTGGACTCACACTTGCTTCCTGCGCGCGGCTCGCCTCTGGACCATGTCCCAGCTGGGCAGCGTGCTCTGAGCGCCCACGCCCTCGACGACGAAGGACGCGGTCGACGCACCGATCCATGCGCACTCCTCAATCGGCAACGATTTCGAGAGGCCCGCATAGAATCCCGCTCTGAAACCGTCGCCCGCGCCTGTGGTGTCGACGACCTTGTCTGGCTGTATGCTCCCGACAAGAACATCGTCGTCCGATGTGAGTATCCTGCTGCCCTCGCCACCCATCGTCACCACGAGCATCTTCACGTACGAGAGGACCTCCACGTCCTCCTTCAGGTTCAGGTATGATTTGGCTCTTTGGAGTTCGGATGTGTTAACGAACAGACCGTCACAGAATTCCAGCACGGCCTTGAACGACTGCGGGTCGTACACATAGTGCATCTCCTGCGCTGGGTCGAAGCACACCATCTTCTTCTTCGCCCTGGCCCGCTTCGCGACCTTGAGCATGTACGAGGGGCGACCAGTGCCTATGTGGACGAACTTCGACGAATCCGAGGTGTGGGTCCTGATGGGGAGTCTGTCCTGCTCCAGGACGGCCCCCTGCTCCACGAAGCCTATCTGGTTGTGCGCGCTGTCTGAGACCATGATGACGAAGGGGGTCCTCTTCCCCCTGACCTTGACCACGTCAGTCGTATCGACGCCGCTCGCCCTAAGGGCGTCCATGAAGTCCTTCGGGAAGTCGTCCCCGACATGGCTTGCCAGGGCTGTCGGCACGCTGAGCGTGGATGCTATCCTCGCGAGGTTCGCACCAGTGCCACCGTAGAGCTCTGTCCGTCCCTTCAGCTCCACGCAGGTGTTCGGTTCGGGGAACCGTTCAGATGAATAGATCAGGTCCACGCAGGTGTGGCCGTAGACCCCCAGGAAGTTGTTCTTGCGCAAGTCCTGCTCCCCTGTGCCCATCCCGTATCGGCCCCGTCATACTTGAAAAGTCGGATAGCAGCGGCTCCGAGGTTGTTCCCCGACACGGACTTGCGCATCAGGACGAGCGCGTCTACGTGCCTTCGCGCCAGCTCCTGACATATGCCCGCTGGTCCTTCGAGAGCTTGTCGATCTTGACGCCCATGGTCTGCAGCTTCAGACGCGCCACTTGGTCGTCGAGGTGGTCCGGGACGTCGTAGACCTCTGCCTCGAGGGTCTGCGCGCTGAAGTCGAGGTACTCGAGGCACAGGGCCTGTCTCGCGAAGCTCATGTCCATGATCTCCACTGGATGCCCCTGTCCCGCAGCCAGGTTGACGAGCCTGCCCTCCGCGAGGAGGTACACCTTCCGCCCGTCACTGAGCTCGAACTCCTCGACGGAGTCGCGGACCTGCGCATGCCGTTTCGAGAGCTTCAGCAGGGCCGATTTAGATATCTCGTTGTCGAAATGTCCGGAGTTGGCCAGGACGCAACCGTCCTTCATGGCGTTGATGTCCTTTGCGGTGACGACATCCTTGCATCCAGTCGCGGAGACGATGATGTCCGCACCCCTCACGGCCTGGGACATCGGCATGACCGCGTATCCGTCCAGCTTCGCCTCGATGGCCCTTATCGGGTCCACCTCACAGACCGTCACATCGGCGCCCATGCCCTTCGCGCGCATGGCGATCCCACGGCCGCACCAGCCGTATCCGGCAACGACGAAGTCCTTGCCCGCGATGACGAGATTGGTCGCGGCCATGAACCCGTCCATCGTGGACTGGCCCGTCCCGTATCTGTTGTCGAAGAGGTACTTCATGTAGGCGTCGTTGACGGACATGACCGGGAACTTGAGCGCTCCCTGCTGTGCCATCGACCTGAGACGCATCACGCCAGTCGTGGTCTCCTCGTTTGCCCCCTTGATCTTCGGCAACAGCTCCTTCCGCTTCGTGTGGAGCAGGAAAATGAGGTCCGCACCGTCGTCGATGACATAGTCCGGCTTCATGTCCAGGACCTTGTTCAGTGACTGGTAGTAGTCCTTTGTGTTCTGGCCCTTCTTGGCGTACGTCGTGAGCCCGTACTTCTCGTTCAGAGCTACGGCGACGGAGTCGTCCGTGGACAGCGGGTTGCAGCTCGTCAGCCTCACCTCGGCCCCCGCCTCCTGGATCGTGAGCGCCAGCACGGCGGTCTTCGCCTCCGTGTGCAGGGCCATTCCGACCTTGAGGCCTTCGAAGGTCTGCTCCTTGACCATCCGCTCTCTGATGTTCTCGAGGACCTTCATGTGGGTCCTCGCCCACTCGATACGTCTAACGCCTTTCTCGACCAGTTCTTTCTTGGCCATGCTACCTGCGAAACGCATCGGTGGCCAGCCTAATACATTTGTTGGTAGAACAACACGCATGGATTCGGCCTGGCTAGCGGGTTGCTGCGGCCGCTGGACAAAACACGTCCCGCCGCTGCTCGCTCCTTCATGAGATGACCGAACGCGCGTCGTCAGCTCTTCCGGTCAAGGTTGCGCATCATCCAGGCCATCACCTGAACGAGGTTCTCGTCACGGTCGTACTTCGACAGAGCTAGCCTTCTCGCATCGGGGTCGTCTCTGAGGTCCTCGACATGCCTCGAGATCTCTGGCAGGGCCTTCGTCACTTCGTCGACGATTGTGACGGTCGCGGCCTTGGATGTCCTGGACAACGGGTTGAGGTCGACAGCTATGGTCCTCTTGCCCATTCTGGCAAGGGCCTCCGCCCGGTCCCCATCCTCGAGCGGGACGAGGACGACATCTGCCCGGAATATCCCCTCGGTCGAGCAGAGCCCACGCATGCTGTCGAGCCCGGGTATCTTCGCGTCAGGGAGGAAACCGAGCACGTCCTTCGCGCCGTGCCTCTCGAGCGCGGCAACAATCCTCGACACACGTTGGTCGCTCCTGTGGAACAGCCCCACCTCTATCCTCGCGCCGGACACCTCGGCGAGTTCGACGACCGCCTTCGGACACAGCGCGGCGACGTTGCCGTTGACGGATATCACAGACCTCTTCGCCTCGAGCAGGAGGGCCGCGGCAGCCTTCGCAGCGGCCCTCGCGTCCTTGGTCGTTCTCTCGCCTAGGAGGTAGTAGAACATCTCTCCCCGACCGTGGGCGATCAGGCCCTGCGGGACGACCAAGCCCTCGTTGAATCCTTCGACCAAACGCTCCCTCAGCATCAGGGACGCATAGCGAGGATGTGTCTTGGGAATGTCAGACATGATATTCCTTCTCACGCGCCCGCGCCCTATTAGTGGTGCGGTCCGCATCGACCCGGAAGGATGCTCAAACCTTATATACATTGAGAAAAACATTATATATAACATTACACATAGGGCGCACAACATAACTTATAAAAATGTTTGGTGAGACGTTGCAGCTCCTCGGCGTGGTTCAGGACATATCGCACGACGGGAGGCTCATCGTCAAAGCGCGGTTCGCACCGAACATTAGGACGCTAGTGAGGGACAACGTGAAGGGGGAGGTTGGGAGAGTCGTGAAGGTGTTCGGACCAGCCCGAGCGCCCTACGTTGCCATCGAACCGAGGAAAGAGATGCGGACACTTGCTGTGCTCGGCAAGGAGGTCTACATCGAACAGGAGAGGTACCATGGCAAAGGTAAGAGAGGAGACTGAGCAGATTGAGAGATGCCCCGAGTGCAACAGCGCTCACCTAGTGAGAGACTATGAGCGCGGAGAACTCGTCTGCGAGGACTGCGGCATTGTCCTCGACGACCAGCTGATAGACCAGGGCCCTGAATGGAGGGCCTTCGACGTGGAGCAGGGGGAGAAGCGCGCCAGGACCGGTGCGCCCATGACCTACACCATCCACGACAAGGGTCTGTCTACGGAGATCTCCTGGAAGAACAAGGACTCGTACGGGAAGAGCATCCCGACGAGGAACAGGGCGCAACTGTACCGTCTTAGGAAATGGCAGCGCAGGATCAGGGTCTCGAACGCGACCGAGAGGAACCTCGCATTCGCGTTGAGCGAACTGGACAGGATGGCTTCATCCATGGGCCTGCCCAGGAACGTGAGGGAGACCGCGGCCATGACATACAGGAAGGCCGTGAACAAGAACCTCATCAGGGGGAGGAGCATAGAGGGCGTCGTGGCAGCGTCCCTGTACGCAGCGTGCAGGCAGTGCAACGTGCCCAGGACTCTCGACGAGGTCGCGAACTCATCCAGGGTCGGCAGGAAGGAGATCGGCAGGACCTACAGGTTCATGACCCGTGAGCTCAAGCTCAAGCTGATGCCCACGAAGCCCCAGGACTACGTGTCCAGGTTCTGCTCCGAGCTGAAGCTGTCGGGAGAGGTCCAGTCCAAGGCGACGGAGATATTGAAGGACGCCGCGAAGAAGGAGCTCACGTCTGGCAGAGGCCCGACGGGGGTCGCCGCGGCCGCCATCTACATCTCCAGCATACTGTGCAACGAGCGCAGGACCCAGAGAGAGGTCGCGGACATAGCGGGCGTGACAGAGGTCACCATCAGGAACCGCTACAAGGAGCTCACGGAGAAGCTCGGCATAGAGGTCCAGCTCTAACTGAAACTCGCAAAACCCCTTGAGCCATCATATTCTTGCGGGACCGCCCCAGCATCTCACAGAGCTTCGACCTTGTCCACTTCGATGAGGTTCGGACGATTGCGTCTGGCGTTGATGAACACTGAAAGCATAACCAACAGGAATACCATCGCCACATCCGCGTACAACATATGCATGATGCCGATGGCGTAATCCTTAGTGATTACGCCGGCCGCATATGGAATCAGCGCGACCGCGGCTATGATGGCCACAGCTGCCAGCCATGCCCACCCATGTTCGATTGGCTGCTCCTCGTCCCCACACATGGCTGCGAGGATCAGTCCCTCGGCCACGCAGGTCGCTACGAACGTGATGCTGAGCCAATAGGAGGAAACGAAGTCGCTGTCGACGTCAAGGATGCCGAACAGCACGAAGTACACCGACCCTATGACCGGCAAAGACAGGAAGGGGGCCAACACCATTGCGACAAGGAAATCCCCCCAGCTCACATCCTTCACTCTCGCGTCGCCTCCGACTTCAACATCACCCTACTGGATATATGTCGATTACGTCAGTCTCCCGTGTCACATCCCAGTAGAGGGGTGGACGCGGCCCGCCCCGTGTAGAATGAACACTTTTTTATGGACTGCCCACCTTCCTGAGGAACGGGGAGAAGACTTGATCAGGATCGGAATCAACGGATTCGGAAGGATCGGAAGGAATGTCTACAGGGCCGCCCTCGGCAGCAAGCGGATGGGCAAGGATTTTGAAATCGTGGCCGTCAACGACATCGTCCCTGTGGACACGCTCACGTACCTGCTCAAGTACGATTCCGTCTATGGCAAGCTAGACATGGAGTGCACAGCCGACGGAACCGGCGTCAAGGTGGGACGACACAGGTTCGAGGCAACGCAGTGCAAGGACCTGGCCGAGATTCCGTGGAGGAAGCTCGGCGTGGACGTCGTCATAGAGTCTACAGGCCTGTTCACCGAGAGGGACTTGGCGGCGAAACACCTGGCCGCGGGCGCTCGCAAAGTCGTGATATCCGCGCCGGCCAAGGGAGCCGACGTCACCGTTGTGCTCGGCGTCAACTTCAACATGTACGACAAGGCGAAGCACAGCGTCATCTCCATGGCCTCGTGCACGACGGGCAGCCTCGCGCCCCCGGCCAAGATCATCAACGACACCTTCGGCATCGAGAAGGGCATGATGACCACCATACACGCCTACACCGGAGACCAGAAGCTGATCGACACGCCGCACAAGGACCCGAGGCGCGCCAGGGCGGCGGCGCTGTCCATCATACCGACATCCACAGGCGCAGCCAAGGCCATAGGCGAGGTCGTGCCCGCGCTCAAGGGGAAGATGAACGGGCTCGCGCTCAGGGTGCCGACCCCCGTCGGGTCGATCACGGACCTGAGCTTCACCACCAGGAGCGAGGTCACCTCGGAGGAGATCAACGCAGTCCTGAAGAAGGCCGCGGACGGCCCGATGAAGGGCATCATGGAGTACAGCGTCGACCCGATCGTCTCATCGGACATCGTGGGGAACACCCACTCGAGCATCATCGACTCGCCCTTGACCATGGTCATCGGAGGGAAGGGGAACTTCGCGAAGATCCTCTCGTGGTATGACAACGAATGGGGCTACGCGAACAGGCTCGTCGAGCTCGCCCCGAAGCTGCTCTGACGCGGGCATCCCAGGCATAGCGTTAACTAGATTGGCGGGACTAGTAGTCACGCCATGGTTTCCTGCTACGACTGCGACCGCTTCGGCACCGAGTGCAGGGGCATCGTCCCCCCGATCGAGTACAGGGACTGCATCCACGAATACTGCAGACTCTTCAAAGCTCACTCCTGGGCGGACGAACTATACAAGCCAAGCATGAGTTCCAGGATATGATCATGGCCTGAACCGGCTCAGGCTCACGTATTCCACTTCCGTCTTAGAGATGCGTCCCAGGAGTATCTCTTTCTTGACCCCGTGGGCGAGCCTGACTGCGCGGCTCACCTCGGGCCACATCGTCCTGTACACCTCAGGCACCGCGTGGATCAGATAACGTGCGTGCGACTTGTCCGGGTCGCCCTCGTACGCCCTGAAGTGGGAACCGTACTTGAAACCCGTCTTGACGACCATGCCCTTGCCCTTCAGGTCCTTGAAGGCGCTGAGTCGTAGGTCGAAGTCCGGCTGGATAGCTTTCGCGCGCCTCCTGAGCGCGGGCAGCCCGACCGGCTTGTCGGTCTTCGCATCCCTGAGTTTCAGCGCGCCCAGCTCCATCAGGAACGATGCCTCGATGAGGGACAGCTGCAGGACAGGCCCGATCATCTTGCCGAAGTAGTGCCCCCCGTGCAAAGCGGCCGCGGACACTCCGTCGTTCACCAAGACCCTGTCCGCCATCACGAGCGCCTCGTGCGACGCGCTCAGGTCGACGGCACCCAGCCGACCCTTGGGAACGACACGCTTGACCTCGTAGTATGTGACATCGCTCTCCTCGTCCACAACAGCTAGGAGCAGGTTCTTCCTGACGTCCGATGTCCTGTCCAGATGCCCGAGGAGCGCGCCCAGGTCGAACGTGGACCGCTCGGATATCGCCGCGACCCACCACTTGCTGGGAGTCTTGTTCGGGGACCCTCCCCTGGGGAAGACTCTGAAGTCGAGAGGCGGGGCGCTCGCCTTGACGATGTACCCCCGCTGCCTCATCTCACGATAGACCAGATATCTGACCTCGAACCCTTCGGAGGCCTTGTGCCCTGTCCTGAGCAGATCGCCTGCGGACAGCTCCGCGCCCTCCGACACGACCGCGAGCCTGCCCGATTCGACCAGATAGATGGCCTCCATGAGCTCCAGTTTCAGGCCGCCGCCTGACTGTGGGACGCCGTACGAGCCCTTGTTGTGTATCTGGCTCGCCTCCGTCGGGTCCTCCACTATGATATGCTCTCTGGTCAGTCTTCCGCTCATCCAGCGAGCATATCGCCGTTTCGTATAATTAGTGTTCGACAGCCCGGGGACCGAGCATCGCCGCGGCGTGCCATGTGCCAGGGTCCGCCGGGACCCCCTAACAGCATGTAGCAAACATTATATAGAAGCACAAACATAGTTGAAACTCGCGCTCAGAGAGCGGCTCGATATGGAGGCGAGAGAAGCATGATCCGAAGGAGAGACAGGAAGGAGGGCATGGTGCCAAGGGACTATCTGGGCTCCACGTGGGCCAGCCCGTTGACCATGCTGAGCGACATGGACAGGGTCTTCGACGACTTCCGGTCCGAGTGGGAGAACCTGGTATTTGCCCCTCGGTCGCTGGCGACCGAGATGGTGAGACAGCCACTCGTGGATCTGGCCGACAACGGCAAGGAGTACCTCGTCAAGGCCGAGATACCTGGAATCAAGAAGGAAGACCTCAAGATCGAGGTCACCCAGGACAACCTCGAGATATCCGGCGAGACGGACGTCGAGGAGAAGGAGGAGGACAAGGAGTCCGGCTACATCCGCAGGGAGAGACGGTACTCGAGGTTCTACAGGACCCTCCCGCTCCCGGAGAATGTCCTCACGGACAAGGTGGAGGCGGAGTTGAAGGACGGTGTCCTGACCGTCAAGCTGCCGAAGGCGGCCCCTCCTGAGAAGAAGACCAAGAAGGTCCCTGTCAAGTGAGGCTGGAGCCACCTTTGGCGACGCCTCAAACCCACTCCAATTTCGACATCATCCGCGTCTGATTCAAGATCATCGGTGTTGCACATGTCTAGCAAAGAGAAGATACTCAGGGTCGTGCAGGCCAAGACAGCCGACGACGGCAAGGGGATAGCCAGGGTGGACCCCGCCCTCATGAAGATAATGAAGCTCAACCAGGGCGACACGGTCATGATAGAGGGCACCAGGAGCACGGCCGTCACTGTCTACACCGGGTACCCCGAGGACGAGAACAGGGGCACGATCAGGATCGACGGGGTCACTAGGAAGAACGCCGGAGTCGGCCTGGACGAGAAGCTCGCAATCAAGAAGATCGTGCCCAAACCAGCGACGAAGGTGACCCTCGCCCCGACGCAACCACTGAAGCTGCTTGGAGGGGAGGAATACCTCGCGCAGAACCTCGAGGGCAGACCCATGGTCAAAGGGGACCTCATCGAGGTCAACGTGATGGGTCGCAAGTTCACGCTCGTGGTCCAGGGCTTCCAACCGTCAGGCGAGGCCGCGATCATACAGAACTTCACGCAGGTGAAGCTCAGCGAGAAGCCGGCCAAGGAGGAGGTTGCGAAGGGTCCGAAGGTCGCATACGAGGACATAGGCGGCCTCAAGGACGAGGTGCACAAGGTCAGGGAGATGATCGAGCTGCCCCTGAGACATCCTGAGCTTTTCGAGAAGCTCGGCGTTGAGGCCCCGAAGGGCGTGCTCCTTCACGGACCTCCCGGAACTGGCAAGACGCTCCTGGCAAAGGCCGTCGCCTCGGAGACGAGCGCCACATTCACATCAATAGGCGGCCCCGAGATAATGAGCAAGTTCTACGGCGAGAGCGAGGAGCGGCTCAGGGACATCTTCAAGGAGGCGGCCGAGAACGCCCCCAGCATCATATTCATCGACGAGATAGACTCCATCGCGCCCAAGAGGGACGAGGTCACAGCGGAGACCGAGAGGAGAATCGTCGCCCAGCTCCTGGCCCTCATGGACGGGCTCGAGGGGAGGGGCAAGGTCGTTGTCATAGGCGCGACCAACAGGCCCAACGCCCTCGACCCAGCGATACGCAGGCCGGGCAGGTTCGACAGGGAGATAGAGATAGGCATCCCGGACAGGGGCGGAAGGTTCGAAATCCTCCAGATACACACGAAGGGCATGCCCTTGGCCGAGGACGTCGACATGGACAAGCTGGCATCGATGACCCACGGATACGTCGGCGCGGACCTGGCGGCGCTCGCGAGGGAGGCCGCCATGCGCGCGCTAAGGAAGATACTTCCATCCATAGACCTCGAGGCCGAATCGATACCAGCGGATGTGCTCAACAGCCTCAGGGTGCAGATGGATGACTTCATGAGCGCGTACAGGGAGATGCAGCCCTCGACCCTGAGAGAGGTCCTGATCGAGTCCCCGAACGTCAAGTGGGAGGAGATCGGGGGACTCGAGGAGCCGAAGCAGGAGCTCATGGAGTCTGTCGAGTGGCCCCTGAAATACGCGTCGCTGTTCAGACATATGGGAGCCACCCCACCCAAGGGAATTCTGCTGTACGGGCCTCCTGGCACTGGCAAGACCCTGCTCGCGAAGGCGGTGGCCACCGAGAGCGAGGCGAACTTCATCAGCGTCAAGGGGCCCGAGTTCCTGTCCAAGTGGGTGGGCGAGAGCGAGAAGGCCGTTCGCGAGACCTTCAGGAAGGCCAGGCAGGCCGCCCCGTGCGTGATATTCCTAGACGAGATAGACGCGATCGCCCCCGTCAGAGGCACATCATCCGATTCCGGAGTCACCGAACGTGTGATCAGCCAGATACTCACAGAGATGGATGGGCTCGAATCGTTGCACAACGTCGTTGTGATTGCGGCGACGAACAGACCGGACATCATGGACCCGGCACTGATGCGCCCGGGCAGGTTCGACAGGCTCGTATACGTGCCCCCGCCCGGGCTCGAGGCCAGGAAGGAGATACTCAGGATACACACAAAGGGTAAACCGTTGGACGACGATGTGGACCTTGATAAGCTGGCCTCCAAGATGGACAAGTACACGGGCGCGGAGATATCCGCCGTCTGCAACGAGGCCGTGATGCTGGCGATCAGGGACTATGTCCTCGAGGGCGGGGACCTGGACGAGGACGCCGTCAAGGGACGGAAGGTCGGCATGAAGTACTTCGAGAAGGCCATGGAGAATGTCGAACCGATGAGCGAGAGCGATCTGAGGAAGTACGAGAAGCTCTCGCCCAATGCGATGTACAGATGATCATGGAGATGATGCGCGGTTGCAGGAACAGATGACCAGACCCCCCAGGCACGCGCGCGCGGTCGCGGGGGACAGGGACAAGCTCGTCGGCAGGACGAGGGAGACCCTCGCGAAGTGCGGCTTCTACGTCTCCAACCCGCACAACCTGAGGAGCATCAGCTTCGACCTCGTCGCGCGCAGGGACAGGCAGCTCCTGATAGTCAAGGCGCTCTGCAACATCGATTCCTTGTCCTCGGACGACGCCGATGAGATGAAGGTCATGGCCTCGATGCTTGGCGCCAGCCCGATGGTCATCGGTATGCACTCCAGCTGCGCGGACCTCGAGGACGGCATCCTCTACACCCGCTTCGGCATCCCGATCGTGTCCGAGGGTACATTCACCAACTTCATGCTCGAGGGCGTCCCGCCGCTAGTCTACGCCGCACCAGGCGGGCTATATGTCCGCCTTGATGGAGACATGCTCAAGGAGATCAGGCAGGCGAGGGTGATATCCCTCGGCGCGCTCGCTGAGGCTATAGGCGTCTCGAGAAAGGCCATACAGATGTACGAGACCGGCATGGGCGCGATGGTCGACATCGCCAGCAGGATCGAGGAGTTCCTGGATGCGCCGCTCGTGCTGCCCCTGGACCCGTTCGCATACGCGTCCGAGGTCGCGGACCAGTTCAAGGAGTTGGAGAGGTTCAAGGGACAGAACAAGGACATCTTCGACATGCTCAGGGAAATAGGCTACTCCGTGGTCCCGACAAAGAAGGCCCCGTTCGACGCCTTCGCGAAGGAGGAGGAACTCCTGCTACTGACGGGCATAGGGGACGACCCCGTGATGACCGAGAGGAAGGCCAGAGTCGTTGGGAACCTGTCCAGGGTCACGGAGAGGAAGAGCGTCATAATCGTGCATAAGAGGACATCGGCGGAGGAGATCGAGGGCACCCCGCTCGTCACCAAGGACGAGCTCAGGAAGGCCGACCACGCCGACGATCTCATGGAGCTCGTGCTCAGAAGGGAGAAGAGGCGGTGCCCATGACGGGCCTGGAGACGATCAGCGTCAACGGCGGCACCGTCCATCTGTTACCCGTCATAAAGGGGCTCAAGTCCGAGGCGGACAAGGTCAGGGAAGCGTTCGAGAAGGTCAGCCCGACCAAGGTGGCGGTCTCGCTCTCGAAGGAGGAGGTAGAGGGTCTCAGGAACATCCCTGACGACTTCGAGCCCGACCTGTCCAGGTATGACGAGATATTCGTCAAGGGCCTGGAACGGTTCGGCGAGGTCGCAGCGCCGCCCCCATGCTATGTCGCCACGGTGGAACTCGCGGATCACCTCGGCATCCCGCTCGTGCCCGTCGACCTTGACGAGGACTCATTCTCAGAGCTGTATTGCGCGGCCGTGACCGGTCCCACGCTGTTCAGGCATTCGACCAGGACCTGGCTGCTCAAGCGCAGACGGTTCGAAGCGCCCTCGGCCGAGGAGTACGTCATGAAGTGGGACCACGCGGTCAACAACATGGAAGGCATGAAGCTCATCGAGCACAAGCGGGCGGAGACGATGGCGAGCGGGATCGCAGGCCTGTGCGATGTCGGGCGCCACGTGCTGGCCGTCGTCGAACTCGAAAGAGCGTCAGAGGTAGCGGCCATCCTCGGATCTTCCGACAAGTCTTGATGAAGACAAAAGACAAGGGGAATGGGTTTTCAGGGGTTTCTGCCGATAGACGGCGCTTAGCTCCTGTTGTATATGTCCCCCGCGGCTATGGAGACTATACAACCAGTCTCGGTCCCTGGCAGCATGCCACTGAAGAGATCCTTCACATCGACCGGCCACGGGAATGTCAGATCGACATTGATGTAGACCTTCAGGAGAGATGCCTCCGCTGCGGCACCTACACTGACCCATACGGTCAACACGTCGTCCAAGCCGTCACCGTTGATATCAGCCACCTCGAACAGGGTCGGGGAGATAGCCACTGATGTCGCCAAGCCACCGGGATACACGTAGAAGTTCGTCTGATTCTGGATCATCCAGCCCGTCTTCGGCGTCCTGTGGTCGTACACTATCCACTTGCCGTTCTTGGCCACGATGACCTCCAGCCTGTCGTCGTCAAGGCCGTCGTAGTTGAACGCACGGGCAGTGGTGTATATCTGATACGAGCTGTTCACGCCGGTTACCTGGTATCTGTTCGGCGGGGATGACATCGGGATGGGCCAATAGGATCCGAACCTGTGGGAGAGGACCGCGATGTAGTCTATATCGATCTGCTCAGTGGACAGGCCCAGCAGGGTCGACGAATCCGTCACCTTGATGTAGAGACGGGTAGCGCCCGCCATCGCCGGCGGGAGGTTGAAGGTGTAATTCACGTAGCTGCCGCCTGTCACTACCATCACGGGTGTGTACCTTGTGCTCAGCGGATCCGTGTCGGTGGAGTACCAGACGTAGAACACTTCCTGAGCGTCATCCCCAGCATAGGACGACACCTTCGCCCACACGACGAGCTGTTGGTCCGTATAGGACGACAATGGAGTGTCTATCGTGTAGATGAACGACAGCACACCCTCATCGTCTTCGCCAGTGGTGTTCTCCCTCAGGCTCATTGGGATGCCGTCAGCCGCCTCTGTACTTGTGGATGTGCCCGATAGGAGTGTACCAGCTGGCTGAAGGACTGCCTCGCCGGCGTCGACCTTTGCCACGGTGGGGGTCGGGTTCGCTGTGTAGTTATTCACCCAAACGCCCTCGATCAAGTCGTGTGTGCCTGTCCCTGCAGTCGGGTCCACCGTGATGATGTCCAGCATGCCATCGTTGTTCATGTCTGCGATGTCGAAGTCCTCGATGTTGCTGGTTATGGTGGTCGGGTTTGGCATGGTCGCGAAGAGTCCGCGGGTCCACTTGGTCAGGTCATACATCTTGATCTGCCCTTCAGCAAGGACGATGAGGTCCGCACGCCCGTCGCCTGTCATGTCCTCGAGGGCCACCTTCCTGACACCATCATTGGTCGCATTATACGTCGCGAAGACCGTACCGCCTGCACCGTAGGTGTTGTTGTATATGATCACCTTGTGAGCGTTCGTGGAATACGCAAAGTCCGTGTCGCCATCGGAATTGATGTCACCCATGTCGATCCATTCTATCTTGGCCGTGACAGCGTCACCTGTCGGCCTGGTAATCACCGATGGTGACTGCCAGATACCCCAGGTGTTCATCGTGTTCTCGAAGTACAAGAGCTGGCCGAAATCGGTGTAGCTGGAGCCTGACGCCTCCATGTTCGAGCCTACTATCAGGTCCTGGTCCCCGTCGTTGTCGAGGTCGCCCAGTGCCATCGCATTGTGATAGAACAGTGGTGATGTGCTGGGCGCATTCTCCTGCTGGTACAGGATCCTTGAGGTGAAGAAGTTGTTGTTCTCAGTATAGTACACGTACTCCGGGCTGATGAAGTTCGTGCTGCCGCCCTTAGATGAATACACGCCACTGGTGCCCATGAAGAAGTCCGAGCGAGATGTGGACGCCTTGACGAAAATCTGCCGGGAATATGAGTACACGCCCTCGTTGCTGTCGCTGAACTGCGCTATCTCCAGAGTGTACGAGTTCGTGCCGGTCTTCCACTTGTCACCGTTGTTCAGCCTGAGATCTATGTAGAACACATATGCAGTACTATTCGCCACGGACTTGGTCACCGCGCTGATCATGGTGCCAGAACCGGGTGGCCCGTACAGCTGCGTCCCGCCGACCATGTCCACGATGCGCACCTCGCCAACTGAGGGTGACGGGGGATATACTGCGTCCTGGACGTATATGGCCACATAGATCACGTAATTGGAGCCTGTGGCGTTGAACGCGGTCGTCGTGCTGTATCCCCATTCGGTCAAGTATCCCGAGTCCTTGAATGACCAGGCGACGGGATAGTATGACATGGGCGAGTCCTCATCAGTTATGTACAACGTCTGGCTAGCGTCGAACACGTAGTTAGATGCCCCCGTCGTCTTGAGCAACATGTCCATCGAGTACACTCCGGGCAACATCCCAGACGTGTTGAATACTGCCTGATAGACCGCGACATTCCCACCGTAGGCATAGTTGTAGAACGGGTCCACTGCAGTACTCAGCGGTACGAATACCACGAGATACGTGAAGTCGATGTTGGTCCTCGAATCTGTGAATGTGAGGTCGTTTCCACCGAAGACGTTGGAGATGTACATGCTTGCGACCCTGACGAACACTTTCTCGCCGCGAGCGAAGGTTATCCTGGCATCGGACACATTGGCAGTCCCGCTTGTGAGGTTCTCGCCAAACACGCCGAAGCCCTGGCCCTCATTGATGTTCTTGATGTACGAGGGCATGCCGCCTTCCTGGGGCGTAGCGTCGGCCGGGTAGTAGTCTATGTCCGTAGGAAGGACTATCACTGACAGCTCGTAGCCCACCGTGGTCGTGTGACCCGCCGAATCCGTGGCATGTATGACCAGAGTCTTGCCGTCGATCTGGGCGGCGTCGTCAGCGACGTCGTTGAAGCTCCACTCGAACCATCCGCCATCGGCAGGCACCAATCCATCGGACGGTTCATCGAACGAGTCGTTCGAAGCGCCACCCACTATGGCAGAAGAATCGACCCATACAGACTTGAGGTCCTTGTCCAGGTCAGTTATCTTCACGAACAAAGTGAAGTCGTCGTATTCCTTCACAGGGTCGACACTGATTGTATCGACATCGGAGTCGACATACCTCTGCAGTATTGTCGGCGGGGTGCCCCCCATGCCGCCTGAGACCTGGCTGGTCCACACGGCGTTGTGGCTGACATCGTCGACAATCGTAACGGATATCGAACTGGCGGGGCTCAGCGCAGAGTATCCAGGACTCGCTGAGTTGTACGACATGATCCATTCCGCGCCCATGGTCCATTCATCAAGCGTGAAGTCATCCTCATCCTCGGAGAGTCTGTAGCCCTCGGTCATCTCATCAATAGACACCAGGATGAGAGCCTCGGACGAATCCATCACTGCGCCACCGATGTGGGTAATAGTCAGCGTCGCGGTCAGCGTCAAATCGGTCTCATATTCGAATTCCACGCTAGCCGCGAAGTCCGTCTTGGTCGTCAGCTCGGGAACAGGCATCTGGTTCACAAACATCATGATGCCGCTGAAGAGGACGACTGTGATCATCAGGATCAGGATGTTGCCTATGATTTCGGATACGCCGCCCTCATCAGCCCATGACTTCCGCTTGAGCAGTTTCATTTTCATTCGATCATTCCTCCGGGGAGAAGGATAGCTCTGCCAGCTCTGGTTTTCAACGTACAAGTGCGTATTTAAACGTGTTGAGGTCATTACCAACTACCTTACGGATGGTTCGGACCATAGAATGGGACTCCGGCGAAACCATCACCGTTATATAAGCACAGGGGGATTTCGCGGGACGATGGCGGAGCCTGGCCAGTTGAGCGTGAACGAACGCGTGCTTCTGCATTTGTCCAGGTTCGCCGCTGACGTCCCTCCAGAAGAGCACCCACAGGAGTGCTCGCAGGCGGGTATCGCATCCTCGATAGGCATATCGCGCACGCACGTGCCGCGCGCGGTGAAGTCGCTCGTCAAGGAAGGGCTCGTCGAAGAGCTCAGGGCTAGGGTGTCCGGGCATGACAGGCGCATGAGCGTGTATTCCATAACCGCCGAAGGGGTCAGGAGAGCCTCGAAGCTGTGGGGGGCGTTGTCCGGCGTCATGTTCACGATGCGATCCCCGGACAAGACCGAAGAGGCAAAGGTCGAGGAGATCGAGAAGATGGTCGGCAGGAAGCGGGCCATCGCCTTAGTAGCGCGCGCGCGAGCGGGGGTCATCGAGATGAGCGACCGGCGCCGTCCGACGGTCAAGGACCTCGACGACGCACCCGACATCCGGGATTTCCTAGGCAGGAAAGACGAACTTGAGGCCATGGGCGCATTCATGGAATCCGATTCCGACCTGCTCGTCGTGCTCGGGAACCGCGGATACGGTGCGAGCTCGCTCGCGAGGAGGTTCGTCGAGGCTCTTGACGATCACAACGTGCTTTGGGTCCCGTTGCCCGCATGCAGCGGGCCCGATGATATCGTCGGCCGGCTGCTTCAGTTCGTCAGGAGGTTCGCGCCTGAAGCAGGGGACCCCTTCGACGCACTCGGCATAGCCGACACCGTCATCGTGTTCGACGGATACCACGCGGTGTCCGAGGTCACTGTCGAGTTCTTCGCGGACATGGTCGATCGGCTCGACGAGGCGAAGGTTGTAATCACAGCGAGAGAGGACACGCCTGCGTACAATTGGTTCTACCACAAGAAAGAGGTGGAATGCGGGAAGGTCCAGGAGCTCCGTCTCAAAGGGCTCGATCACGACAGCGCGAAATCGCTCCTCGGGAATCCGAGGATAGAACAAGATGCGTTCAGGCGAGTCTACATGATGACGCGCGGTTCTCCTAACATCCTCAGGATGCTCAGGGGGAAGGACTTCGAGGGGTTGAAGAAGAACACCGTGTTCACGGCAGAGGAGATCAGGTACCTGCTGTTCCTCATGGACAAGACGGCCTGAGTCACCACTCGATTCCCTTCCGGGCACCAGTACCGTTGTTGTACGGATGCTTCGTGTTCTCTATGACTGAGACATAATCCGCGTACTCGACAAATTCTTCCGGGGCATTCCGCCCCGTCAGGACTATCTCAGTGCCAGAGGGCCTGGACTTCAGGACGTCGAGGACCTCGTCAACCTTGATGAGTCCCATCCACACAGCCACGTTCACCTCGTCGAGGATCATCATCTGGCACGAGCCACCCATCAGCCGGACCCTGACTGCATTCATGGCCTCCCTCGCGGCTTCGATGTCGGCCTCGACCGGCCTCCCTTGTACGACGAAACGCCCTGAGCCGAACTGAACCACCTCGATGTTCTCGATGTGCTTGGCGGTCGTGAACTCCCCCGTGGTCTCGCCCGTCTTCATGAACTGTACCACACACACCCGGTAGCCGTGGCCCGCGGCCCTCATCGCAAGCCCGAAGGCGGCCGTGGTCTTCCCCTTGCCCGGGCCAGTTATCACATGGACCTTCCCGAAAGCCTCGCCAGAGGTCATCGAGACCCGGAGCGTGGTGCCACTAGAAAAAAGGGACGATTGGCTCAGTATCTCCTGACCTCGTCATCGGGCAGTGAGAACTCCCTCTCGAGGAAGCCTAGTTGCTGCGTCTCCATGGTCCTGGGATCAATAGGTACCAGCAGGAGCGCCCCGGACATCGCGACCTCCTCGTTCGTCAGCTGGACCGCCTTCATGACGCTCGAGAAGCCGTTCTCCGTGATGAGGTACTCGAGCCCGTCCAGGAGCACGACCGCTCCCGGATTCGCCTTGATGAAGTCGGATATCGTGCCGTGGATCTTCATCAGCCTAGTGGGCTCGAGGTTGATCACGCCGACGCCCGTCGTCGTCTTGATGTTCTTCGCGATCCACATGATTGGGCAGTCGAAGCCGTACTGCTGCTGCACCCTGACCGGATGGGTGCGAGTGATCACGAGCCCTCTCCTGCCCTCGGCCAGCAACCTCTTGAGGGCATCATAGGCCCTCGGCACGCCCCTGTCGGCGAACAGGTAAGAGTTACCTGGAGCGAGGGCGGGTGCGCTTCCGTCGCTCATGGATTGGGTTACCTCAAGCCTGCCTGCACTGCAAGGCCTTCGTCCGTGATATCGATCAGCTGTCTCCCCGTGGTGTGTTTCGTCCCACGCAGCTTCAGGACCTCGAGGAACTTGCGCCTGACCTTCTCCTCCTCAGGATACGACAGCATGACGACACCGTCGACCATATACGATTCCTGGCTGTGGGATATGTCCTCGTATGACAGTTCGGCCGTGATGATGGCGAGACACTCAAAGGCCTTGAGATATGCGAAGAGTTCGTGCATGAACTCCCTGGTCTCGCCCCTCCACTGGAGCATGTCAGTCATCGGCGTGATGGGGTCGATGACGATCCTGACTGGGTGGTACTGTTCTATCTGCTTCTTGATTGTGCTCAGTATGTCACTCGGATTCTTAGCCAGGGTCGGGCCGATGTCGATGAAGTTGACGACCCCTTTCTCGACCAGCTGCTGGTCGTAGAACGAGAATGACGACAGGAACCTCTGCACGAGCCACTGAGGTTCGGAGATTGCGGTTATGTAAAGCCCTTTCTCCCCCTCGCTCGCGCCGTGGAACAAGCTCTGAACCGCCAGGGTCGTCTTCCCGGTACCGGGCTCGCCCGCGACGAGTATAGCAGATGGGTACGGGAAACCGCCCTGAATCATGCCATCGAGGCCGGGTATGCCAGTCGTCTTCCTGGACATTCAGAGCACCTCCGAGTCTATGATGAATACGCACTTGTCGTCACCCTTCGAGACGCACTTGCGCTCGTGGCAGTACACGTCCTTGCCCGTGCGCTCCTCGAAGACCTTGGCCAGAACGCCTCTGAGCATGTGGCACGTTGGGGAGTCGGAACTGGACACTTCAATCGAGCCCATCACGTTGATCGTGTCCCCCTCGAAGACTATGTCACTCACCCAGCCCTCCTTCACCAGGGCGTCTCTGACCCTTGACAGGTCAGTGCCCGTGGCTTTGACAAGGCGATTGCCCACGATCCGCCCGCTCCTGTAGAACATTCCGTGCGAGGCAAAGGTCATGACGGTCTCATACAGCCTCTTTATCTCGACGAGCTCGTCCCTACGCAATTTTATGGCGCGCTCAGATGACTCCATAATATCCACCTACATCGGGGGAGCCTTCTATCAATAAGTCGGGACTTATACCTTTTGGTCTCGCAGTATCTGGCAGAGGTGGATATCTGGCTAGTCGCCGAGACAGATTAATCTATCAGGTCAGACTAATGGGGGCCGTGATGGAAGTAGAGTCCAAATTCCGCTCTCCAGGGAACGACAAGGTGGAGAAGGCGCTGAGCAAGCTCGGGGCGGAACTCATCTGCGAAGAGGAGACCGAGGATGTGTATTTCCAGCACCCCAACCGCGACTTCGGGAAGACGGACGAGGCCCTCAGGCTCAGGAAGAAGGACGGTGTCTCAGAACTGACGTACAAAGGGCCACGTATGAGGATGGAGCATACGAAGGCGAGGGAGGAGGTCACGCTCAGGACCGAGGACCCGCTGACGGTCCAGAGGATAGTCGAACGGCTGGGCTTCAAGGAGTTCATGTCCGTACACAAGAGACGGAAGAACTTCAAATACGACAAGATTAGGATCGCCGTCGACGCGGTAGATGGTCTCGGGGAGTACGTGGAGCTGGAACTCATCACGGAGGAGCCCAAGAGAGCCGAGGCGCTGATCGAGCAGGTGAGAGAGGAGCTAGCGCTTACAGACTTCGAGCCAAAGACATACCTGGAGCTCATCCTGGACATGAACGACAAGAAATGAGATAGCAGGCGTCGCTGGATTGCCCCAAGCGCGCCGGTTTCCCCGGATGATGTCTGAGCCCTGTGCTCAGAGTTTGCTTATCTTGTCCGTCACGAACGACTTTATTGCAGGGTCGTCCGGGATCGTGATGGACTTCTTGTACTTCTCGCTGCCATCTGGCAGGAAGTAGCCTCTGGACACCGATATGAACTCGCTGTCGCCCTCATCGGTGATCGCCTTCTTCCGCGCGACTTCCAGGAAGTTGTTCTTACCGAAAGGTATCTTCTCAGCACTCAGAGTCTCGAACCGCACCTTCGTTTGCTGTTCATCGTCCATTTGGTGGCCTCCGTGAAGCAGGGCGATGGCAAAACACTATTCCGCCGATATAAAGGTTGGCGGGGAGTTCGGCCGTTGATCCCATTCCGCCGACATGACGCAGGACATGTCCAGCCCGCCGCAGTCGCACAAATCATAATATATCGCGAACAATCTCATTTCGCGCGTGTCGGTCGCGGATGGCGGCCCGATGCCGCAGCCACTGGATGAATATTGCAGATACTGCGGCGCCAGGATACCGCCTTTGGGTAGTTACTGTCCTAGATGTGGTGCCCCGAGAGCGCCGATCGGGCACGCTGAGCCTGCCCCGGCGCCGTTCAACGCGTCAATTGGAGCGGGTCCGGCCGCTGTGAGGGGACCGCCGTCTTGGCGCCTCATCATCAAAACGGTCTTCGCGTTCGGCATGATCACTTTCATCGTCCAACTGTTGGCCGGCCTCGCCGCCCTCGTCTATGGCACGACCATCGTCCTGCCGGTGATCGCCCATCACAGCTACACGATGTACGTGATCGCACCAGTCCTGCTCGCAATCGGTGAGATTTCCGGTGATGCCCTAGCCGCATACTACATCCTCATAGTCGCCGCGATAGTGGCGAGCGCCGTGTGGCTGTTTCTCAGCAGCGCGAAGGAGTATCACAAGGAGCTTACGATGAAGGCCGAGTCGAGGA
>JBFYNF010000148.1:0-3242 GCA_041304525.1 Thermoplasmata archaeon
CTGCTCGGCGTCTGGGCAGTCATCCTGTGCCTCGCGGTGGCGATAGTGGGGCTGATGGTCGAGGAGCCTCTCAGCCACATCCTCACTCTGAGCGGCATCTCAGGCCTTGTGCTTGTCGCCCTCTGGCTCACCTACCGCTCTTGACCGGAGCCGATGCGCGCACGCGCACAGAGGATATCGGGGGATTAGGATGAAGTGCAGTTTCTGTGGAGCGGAGAACCCAGAGAGCGCGACTGACTGTTCAACCTGCCTGAGGAGGTTGGGCACCACCATGCGCGCGCCCAAGGGGAACTCCAGGAGGATTCCGGAGTTCCATCCCCGAGTCCAACGGATGATCCCCAAGACGAAGACGGTTCTGCCAGTGGCCGCAGGCGGCATCCTGGTGCTCGGCGCTATCGCCACCATTGCCGGCCTGTGGATCGCGAACGTCTGGATCGGCAAGTACAATCCTGAGGCATCGGATTCTGCAGCACCCGTCATCCTACTCTTCAGTGGGCTCGCCATCTTCGTGCTCATAGGCGGATGCCTGGCGATGCTCCGGAGGGGCTGGGGCATCGCCCTCGTGGCCTCGATCGCATCCTTCTTCCTGGTGCTCATGTTCGGCTTCCTCTTCGGCGTCGTCGGGGCCATGTTGAGCGTGGCCGCGCTCATACTACTGATACAATCGAGGCATGAGTTCGAGGGGCACGACCGCGCCGATTAGTTGCACCACAGCGGCATTGCCTGCGCGAGATGAAAAGTGAGAAGGGGTTTGATAGAACCGATCCCTGGCCGCGGCATCCGCGTCAGGGAGCGTCCACGGCCGACAGCGCCAGATCCGCCTGGATCAGTCCCTCACCGGTCGCGTCCACGTCCCACGAGTACGTGTACCAGCCCTCGACCGGGCTCAAGTCGTATATGTCCATGGACCCTGCCTGGATCTCCAGGGCGGTGTCCTTGAGGATCGTCTCGACCGCCGCCTGTCCCAGGGTCGGGTCCTTCTCGAGCATCTGCGCGATCACGCCCGTCACGTGCGGTGCGGACATGCTCGTCCCGCCGAGGTAGTAGAAGTTCCCCGGGTTCATTCCGTTGAGCGCGCCCGCGCCATAGCTCCACCATGGCAAGTGCGAGTATCCCGGGACTCCAGGATACGGTCCTCTGACCCAGCTCCCCGGAGCCAACACGTCCAGCTCCTGGCCGTCCTTCTCCCTGCTGCTCCAGGAAGTGATGTAGACCTCGTCGACCACCGACGAGCCGTCCGCGACGTCGTTGTATCCGTAGGTATCGTCCTGCAGCCACCATAGCCTGTACCGCGGGGCCGGCTCGACGTAGTCGGGCGCCCACCACTCGTACATCCACCCGCAAGCACCCACCGAGATGACCTGCGCGTACGCGCCTGGGTAGCCCATGCCGGCATCGCCCTCGTTGCCTGCTGACGCCACGACGATCACGCCGTTCGATACCGCGTAGTCGATGGCTTCGGACATGACCGTTGACGGCGCCGGGCCCCCGAGGCTCATCGTGATTATCATCGGGCTGTATCCGGCCAACTTCAGGTCCGTGGCGTACTCGATGCCCGCCGCGACCGCGCGGTCCGTGCCCATGACGAACTTCTGCTCAGTGTAGTTGACCGGGTCGGTGTGCCCTACGCCGATCGTGTAGTCCGTCAGTACCTTCACGGGTATGACCTTCACGTCAGAGGCCACCCCATCGACGAATATCGGAGGCAGCACCAACCCCACCGCGGCATCCGCCGGGGCGTAGTAGTTGTACCCGATTATCGTGCTTGTCACGTGCGTCCCGTGGGTCGAACCCAGGGACCCGATATAGCCGATCTCGTGCACGAGACCGCTCTCGACGAACGTCTGCTCTTCCGGGTCCCAGGTTATCTCTTCCTTGAAGCCTTTCGCAAGGTCGATCAATATGCTGTCCACCGGGAAGTAGTCCTTCCAGTTGGGCGCCAACCCTGTGTCAAGAACCGCCACATACACTCCTTCTCCGGTGTAACCTGTGACATCGCTGTTGATCATGTCCGCGTCCCACGTGCCACGGGACTCAAGCGCGACGTTAGGTGACGCGCCCGCCAACGGTACGATCATCAGTCCTGCACAGATCGCCACAAGAGACAGCCTAGCCACTCTCAGTCTTCTAGAACACATCTCCATGTAACTCCCCCTTTCGACTGACTAAGTCATCAAAACGACGCTATTTAAGAATTCGCGCCAGTCAGTCTCGTCGGGCACATGCGACCACCTCAACGCCGAGGCGACTAGCAGTCTGTCGACCAAGTGCACGTGGGACGGGCTATCAAGTCACGCATCCCCGCGATGGTTTAATCGTCTCACCGGGCGCTCTCACCTGCATATGAAGGAGGAACTGATCGCCCCCTGCGGCATGAACTGCAACGTGTGCGCGGCTCACCTCGCCTTCACGCACGACCTCAGGGGCAAGGGCCTCAGGATGATGTACTGCATCGGATGCAGGCCCAGGGACAAGCCGTGCGCCTTCCTGAAGAAGCACTGCGCCCCGCTCCGCGAGGGCAGGTTCAGGTACTGCTACGAGTGCCCCACGTTCCCATGCAACCGCCTGGCCGCCATCGACAAGCGGTATAGGACGCAGTTCAGGATGAGCGAGGTCGAGAACCTCCGCCGGATAAGGGACGAGGGCATCGGCCCATTCCTAGAGGCTGAGGAGGAGAAATGGAGATGCCCGACCTGCGGCGGCGTGATCTCCTGTCACAACGGCCTCTGCTTCAGCTGCGACTTGGAGAGGCTGCGCAGCAAGAAACGGCCCTACACTTGGGACAAGACGGATTGAACTGACCAGAGCCCAGCAACTTCTATACCACCGACGTGCGATCGAGGGGTGATCACCATGAAGCCGGTCCTGCTCGTCATAGACGTCCAGAACGATGTCTTGGACAACTACCCCGGGTACTCAGAGTCCGTCCAGAGGCGCGCGAAGACGATGAACGACGCCATCGCGCTGTTCAGGAGGAGGAGGCTGCCCATCGTGGTGGTCTACCACGAGGACAAGGAGCAGGGCCCGAGGCCAGGGACGAAGGCCTTCGCGTTCCACGAGTCCATCGAGGTGCTGGAGTCGGACACCAAGGTCGTCAAGAACTACCCCAACGCGTTCAACAAGACGCCTCTCGGGGACATGCTGCGCGGGATGGGGTGCGACACGGTGATGATCGTCGGGCTGAGCGCGGTCGGCTGCGCCATGGCGACCTATCACGGCGCGATAGACCTCGACCTCGAGCC
>JBFYNF010000149.1:0-16116 GCA_041304525.1 Thermoplasmata archaeon
TGTGCAGGGTTATGTAGAGGTTACCCTCAACGATCTTGATCGAATCAATCCGAACTCCGCTCTCAAGCAGCTCCTTGGCCTTCTGCGGGTCCGAGACGTGGAGCATGAACGACGGCAAGAGGTACTTGTCCTTCAGCTCATCCGCGGTCCCGACCGCTGTGAGTTTCCCTTTGTGTATGAACGCGAACCTGTCGACTATGTGCTCCGCCTCGATTAGGTTGTGCGACGTGAAGAAGACCGTGTTGCCCTTCGACACATACTCCCTGAGGTACTCCCTCAGCCTCTTCCTGTGCATGATGTCGACGCCCTCGAAGGGCTCGTCGAGGAATATCAGAGGCGCGTCCGCCATGAGCACCCTCGCGAGTGAGACCCTCTGGCGCTGGCCCTGGGACAGCTGCGATATGCGCCTGTCCATGAAGCTCGCGAGGTCCGCGAGCCCACCGGCCTTGTTGATGGCCGCCTGCCTCGTGGACCTGGACATGAGCATGAACTTGCCGAACATGTTGAGGTACCGTCTCGGTGTCATCTCCTCGTAGAACCTCGTCTCCTCGCTCAGGATCGCGATGTTGTCGCGCACGTGCACGGGATGACGCACGACATCGATGCCGAGCACGGTGGCGCCGCCCTGGGTCGGTTTCGTCAGCCCGCAAAGGGCCCTGATGCATGTCGTCTTGCCCGCGCCGTTGGGTCCGAAGAACCCGAAGATCTCGCCTCTACCGACCTTGAGGCTCACGTCGTCGAGAGCCCTCACGGTCTTGAAGTCCTTGACAAGGCCATTGGCATCTATCAAGTATGACACCTGAGCGTGTCTAGGCCCATCGGGCGTATTAAAGCGAACCCCGACGGTTATCGTGCTTGATAACGGGCACTGGCTATATTAATCGGGCCGGCCGCTCAGAACGTGATGCCGAGCTCGCTCAGGGCCTGCTTCGTGGGCACGCCCTGCTCGTCCCATCCCCAGAGCGCATAGTATGCCTCGAGCTCCTTCTCGAAGTCCTCCCTGCTGACGACCGCGCCCTTCGAGGGACCGTCGTGGATGGGCAAGGTGAAGAACCTGTCAGGCAGCGTGTCGTCCTTCCTTCCCAGGCCCTCTCTGAGGTTGAACATCCTCTCCACGGTCCACGAGCGCGCGCCTACCTCCTTCAGCCCGTCCGCGGTGTACCCGAACCCGGTCGCCGCGTTCGCCAGCGAGACCATGTTGTCCCACGAGTTGGCGAAGGCGTTCCTGGCGCCGAACTTGCAGAGTATCAGGCAGTCCGTGATCGTGAAGAGCTCCTGCATCTCCTTGAGGGGCTTGGCCTTCCCCTTGACCGTGAACCTGTCGAGGACCCCCTGGAACAGCTCGGGCACGTACATGGTCGCCCTGAGATGGCACGCGCCCCTCGTGGATGTGGCGAACGCGAGCCCCATGCCCTGGATCCCCCTCGGGTCGTATCCCGGGAACTCCATGCCCTTGACGTTCATGGCGTACTTCCGGGCCTCCGGACCGAACCGTTCCGTGAGCCTCCTGGAACCCTCGCCCACGAGCGCGCCAAAACCCTCGCCCTTCCCCGTCATCTCGACGAGCCTGACGATCGTCCTGTGGTCACCCCAGGTCAGGGTGAGACCTCCGGTCTCCTTCTCCGTGATGATGCCCTTCTCGAACAGCTCGAACGCGCACGCGATCGTGTCCGCGCATGATATGGTGTCCATGCCGTACCTGTTGCACAGGTCATTCGCCATGATGATGGATTCGAGGTTCGAGTTCCCGATGTTGGACCCGAACATCGCGAGGGTCTCGTACTCCGGCCCCTCGGTCTCGACCTGGTAGTCCTTCTCGGCCTTGGTCACATTCCCGCAGTGCAACGGACATCTGTAGCACGCAACATCCTTCTTCTTGTGGTTGTTCACGACGGCGTCCCCGCCAATCTTGTCGTACTCGGGGAAGAACCCTGTCTGGAGGTTCCTGGTGGGTATCGTGCCCGCTTTGCCGGTGATCCCCACGACCATGGATGTGCCGTATTTCATGAACGCAGCGGACTTCTCCTTCACCGTCTGCGTGGCCGACTTGAAGAGATCCTTCAGCTTCTCGGGGTCCGCTTGAGGGACTTCCTTCGTCCCGTTCACGACGACCGCCTTCAGGTTCTTGGCGCCCATTACGGCCCCGACGCCACCCCTGCCCGCAGCCCTGTGCATGTCGTTCATGATGGCGGCGTAGCGCGCCTTGCGCTCGCCCGAGGGCCCTATGACTGTCGACCTGGCCCCCTCGTGCCTCTTCTTGAGCTCGGATGTGGTCTCGAACACATCCCTGCCCCACAGGTCGGACGCGTCTCTGAGCTCCGGCCCGGAGTCGGTGATCATGAGGTACACAGGCGCGGACGACCTCCCCTTCAAGACTATGCCGTCATAACCCGTCTTCCTGAGCATGGGCCCCCAATGGCCGCCCGAGTGGGCCGAGAGTATGGCTCCGGTCAGGGGGGACTTTGTCGTGACGTTGTAGAACGCTGAGAACGCCCCGAATGTGCCCGTGTACGGCCCGGTCATGAATATGAGCCTGTTCTCGGGATCGAAGGGATCCACGCCGGTCTTGTTCTCCTCGTAGAGCATCTTCGCGGCCAGGCCCCTTCCGCCAAGGAACTCGACCTGGTCCTTCTTCGGGACCTCTCGGTCCTCGAATTTGCCCGATCTGAGATCCACCTTGAGAACCCTCATGCTAAGTACCCCTGGTATGGGCGTCGAATGAATTGCTACAATATATAAAAAGATTTAGCTCGGCTTGACTTTGCGCGGGGAATGTTCGGACAAATTTCGTAAGAATGCTCCCCGGCTCGAACGATAGTACAATCGCACAGGTTTAATACGCACCTGGCGTTCACAACCGCATGGCCTTCGAGTCCCTGGGCATCGACTCGGTCCTAATCGTGGCCGTTCTGGCCGGGGCCGTCGCGTTCTTCTACTCCAACCTTGGCCTGGGCGGGGGCCAGCTGTACGTGCCCATCATGGACCTGTTCTTCATCAGCCTGGTGATGAAGGACATAGTGCCGCTCTCGCTCTGCTTCGCCTTCGTAACGATGCTGAGCGCGACATACACCCACAGCCGAAAGGGTCTCGTCCACTTCAAGCTCGGGTCCCTCCTCGCTGCTGGCGGGCTCGTCGGGGTCGTCGGAGGCGTGATATTCACAACGAACGTCTCGGAGTGGGTCGTGAAGGTGGCCTTCGCGGCGCTCCTGGTGATTGTCGCGACGAAGATGATATACGACCTGCAGAGGGAGCGGAAGGACTACGTGGGCTGCCCGACCTCCTGGAGCCTAAGGTGCAAGCTTGCCGGGGTCGGCGTCAGCATCCTCACCGGCTTCCTCATAGGCAGCTTCGGAGTCGGCGGTGGCGTCGTCAGCGTCCCGTTGATCATATACGTGTTCAGGTTCGAACCGAGGTATGCCATAGGCACGTCGGCGCTCGTTGGCGCCATACTAACCCCGGCGGCGTTCGCGGTGTACGCCTTCGGGGAAGGCGTCACGATCAACTACGACCTCGCACTCGTCCTGACCCCGATAGTGTTCCTGATGGGTGTCATCGGCTCGACCTGGGGACTTAAGAAGCTGAGGACGAAGGTCGTCAAGATGATATTCATGGGCGGGGTCTATCTCGCAGCCTCCGAGATGATACTCAGCCTGCTCTTCGAATAATGCGCGCGCGGCTTCACACGCCTGCGCCCGAGGGATGTGTTCTGCATGACGAGAGGATAGATAGTTTCTTGATGGGCGCCCGCCATAGCGTGGCCCGGCAGTGATACCGATGGCCGAGGGTCGTCGTCCGAAGATAGTCGAAGTGTCAGGGTCCTGCGAGAACATGGGCTCCAAGGTCGGGTCAGCGTGCAAGCGCGAGATACGTGACATGCTTGCCGAGGCGAAAGAGACCGTCAAGAGACTCTCCCTGGACTGGGAGAGGGCCAGGTCGAACACCGGTAAGCATCTTCCGTTCGTGGAGGAGTACAACCCCGCCCAGCTCGAGTTCGTGCGGGGTTACGCCAAGGGCTCGGGCGTCCCGTTCGAGGACCTGTTCCTGCTGTTCTGTCTCGACGAGAAGGGCCTCTGCACGGACATCATGGTCAACGGCGACGCGACGGCGGACGGAGAGGTGTATTCCGCCCATACTGAGGACTGGACCCCCTCCTCGGAGAAGCACCTCGTCATGATAAAGGCGAAGCCAAAGGGCCGCCCGTCATTCATGGTAATGACTCTGGGAGGGCTCGAGTGGATATGCGGGGTCAACTCGGCCGGGATCACCATCACAGGCAACTCGCTCTACCAGAGCGACGTCCGGGTCGGTCTGCCCAAGCTCATGATTGCTCCCAAGGTGCTCGCTTCGGAGACCCCGGGGGAGGCGCTCTCGGCGGCTACGCCTGCACACAGGGCATCGAGCTTCAACAACAACATATCGCACTCGAGCGGCGAGATGTACTGCGTCGAGGGCACGGCGACCGACTTCGCGGTCCTGTACCCGGACGACGGATATCTCGTGCACGCGAACCACTACCTGCACCCGAGGCTGGCCAAGTACGAGACGGTCTTCGGGGGCGGCGGCGTGCGTACGATCGCGGGCTCATCGAGCACCCTGGTCAGGTACCATCGTGCGCTCAGGTTGGTCAGGTCCCAGGTCGGCGAAGTCACGAAGGAGTCTCTCATGGATATCATGAGCGACCACGTGAACCGTCCGGGTTCCATATGCAGGCACGCACAGAAAGGGGAGCCGGCGCACGAACAGACCAAGACGACGTTCGCGGTCGTGCTCGACCCGGTCAAGCAGAGCATGCACCTGTGCCTAGGGAACCCGTGCGAGAGCGAGTTCAAGGAGCACCGCCTCCGATGAGCGACCATCCGGCCAGGTTTTTATAAGTGCCGGTTCAATACATATCCCGGTATTGCCCGAGGACTTCGAGGCAGACGAGGGATATCCACTGGTCGTCGATGGGGTGCGGCCTCTCGGACTTGTGCCACAGGCCGTCTTTCGACCTCGCGTTCAGGAGCCACCTTATGGGCTTCTCCATGCGCTCGTCGTTCGGCCCGAAGCCCATGTGGACGAGGGTGTCGAGGGCTGTGAGGCCGCTGCCGTAGTATGTCGGGAACTTGAGCATCGTCCAGTTCGTGCCTGACTGGTAGAACGACGGGTGGTAGTTCCTCATGAAGAACCTGTCAAGCACGAATTCGGCGGCTTTCTTGATCCGCTTCTCACCGTCGAGCGATTGATACATGGAGGTGCCCCTGAGGACCCCGAGGGTCGTCCATACGCAGCTGGGTATGTCCTTGTAGTCGGCCGGGTCGTGTTTCGGCACCTTCCCCTCGGCGACCAGTCGCAGGAAGTTCTCTAGCCTCATGTACTTGAATTCCGGGCTGTACCTCATGTCCTGCAGATACGGTATGTTCCATCCGCCATCATGTCGCTGCATGCTGAGGAGCCATTGCAGCAGTCTCTCGACCCTAATGTCCCCCTTCATGCCGAACTTGACCAGGACGCCCAGTGTAAGGCCGCAGTGATAGGGCCTCGGTCTCCTGTCCCTCTCCGGGCCCTTTATGAAACCCTCTTCGTCCTGCCAACTCAGCAAGAGCTCCAACGAGTCTTCTATATGTCCCATGTCTCTGGTTGCCCAGTACTCGAAGAGCATGTACAGGTTCCTCACCATGGTCGTGTGGGTCCACCCGTAGGGGGGCCCCGGGCCGGCGTCCTCCTCGGCCTTCCTCGCAGCCGATATCGGCCATGTGCCATCTGGGTTCTGCGCCTCGAGTAGCTTGACCATCGGGCGGTAGGTCCTGCACTCTTCCACGACCTTCTGAAGCGCGGGGTTGGTCTTCTCCTTCCAGAGCACATACTCCAGAATCCACCTTCGGACAGGGGGGACCGCCATCTGGTTCAGCCTGGCGACAGTCTCGTCCACGGTCTTCTCGACATCTTTCCTGAGCATGGGTCGATGGGTCATCACATTTCGGTGGGTTCATGCTTTCGTTCGGAGCGTTCCGTGCGCCCCGCCTCTTGCCCTTCGCGATAATCCAATCAAAATGGAGATAAACTCCTTGGGTCATTCGACTCTGGGTAGGACGAATGGCCTCACGAGGATATCCTTCACAGAGCGGGCTCAGCACGAGGAGTCACAGAATCGCGCCGATGATCGACAGGACGTCGCTTGACGAGCCAAGGCCATCGGCCGGGGCACCCTCGAGGTCGTCGGGGTCTTCGTTAGGCTCCCGCGGACGCAAAGTCAGCGCCGCGGTCATAGTCATGGTCGTCTTCGGAGCGAGCGTGTTCATGCTCCTGTCCTCGACGGGGCCATCGGCTGCGAGATCGTACCACGAGCCGATCTATATCGCGAGCGATGCGGAATTGGAGGCCAGCGACGCAGTAATCTCAGGCTCGGGGACTGAATCCGACCCATATGTGATCTCGGGCTGGGAGATATGGTGGTTCACGGGCGCGGGGATATCGATACAGGGCACGAGCGCTCATCTTGTCATCAGCGATGTGCACATCAACTCGACCGTCGGTAGCTGGATGGAGCCTGCCATATACCTTCGGGACGTGAGCAACGTCACAATCGAGAACTCGCTCATCAACTCGACCTATCACGGGATTGTCGTTGCCGAATCGGACAACATATCAATTTCGGACGTGGACTTCGAATCAGTCCTCGGATGGTTGGTTGACGTCAGCTACAGCGATCACATCGTGGTCTCTGAATCGGTATTCCACGGGTCGAACGGGCTCCATGGAGATGAGGTGTCAGACATCTCTGTCATATCGAACCATATGGCCTGGGTGGAGATGGGTGTCATCATGACCTCAGTGGACGACGCGACCGTGCAGGACAATTCGTTCTGGGACTGCGGCTACGCGGTCTCTCTCAGCTCGGCTGATGCATGCCGGGTCGTGGGCAACTCTGTGAACGACAGCGACTACGGCATCGTCCTTGTCTGGGCCTCCAACTGCAATGTGAGCGGGAACATCATCCACGAGATGGATGCAACGGGTATCTATTCGTACGGCGATTCGCATGACAACACCATCTTCTCCAACGTGGTGTCGAACTGTTCGATGACGGGATTGTTGGCTGTGGACACCGACGATTGCGTCATCACCTACAACACCTTCAGGAACAATTCGGACGATGACTGGAACTGGGCTGGTGGCGTCTGGTTGCGCGACAGCACCGGAGTACTGCTCCATCACAACGGTTTCCATGATAACACCCCCCAGCACGCCAGCGATGAGGGAGGCAGCAACTGGTGGAACGCGACGTATCCCACCGGCGGGAACTACTGGGACGACTACGCTGGTGCGGATATCAAGACCGGACCCGACCAGGATGAGGACGGCTCTGATGGCATAGGCGATGAGCCACACTTGTTCGATGATGACAGCAGCGACTTCTACCCGCTCGTCGACGCCCTAAACACCAACACGAAGCCCGTGGCGTCTTTCACAGTCACGCCTGGAATCGCTGACGCGGGCGACGAGTTCTCCGTGGACGCATCCGGATGTTCAGATGCGGAGGACTCTGTGGACGACCTCCAGGTACGCTGGGATTGGGACGGTGACGGGACCTGGGATACCTCGTATTCGACAGACAAGACCGGGACGCACACATATCTGATCCCGGGCAACTACACGGTCCGCATGGAGGTTATGGACACGGGCGGCCTGACGAACGTCACCTCGGAGGATGTCGAGGTCTGGGGCACGGTGATCCCGGAGTTCACCTCTCTGGTCGTGCCTGTGCTGGCCGTCATGGCCGTGTTCCTCGTGATCACCAGGCGCCGGTCGCGTTAGCGGCTCACTTCACGCATTCGATGCCGAATCCCGAGTCCAGTATCTCGCCGTTCAACGTGATGAACTCGAAGTCGTAGCAGTCCTCGTAGAGCGTCAGCCTCAGTACGCCGAAGTCCGAGTCGAAGTTAGTGACGAGGTTAGCTGGCTTATCGTTGGTCGGGAAGCTCGATATGTAGCTCCCGCCGGTCCCGACAACCAACTCCACGACCCCCTCTGGGTCGTAGTTGCCCAATGCGTCCTGAGGCACCCAACGCTGGTAGTTGTGGTTGTGACCGCTGAGGACCATATCGACTCCGTGGTCGTACATGGTCTGCCAGAGATGCAACTGCGGTTCGACCTCGTACGAGTAGTACCAACTAGCATCCTCGTATAGCTCCCAGTCATACCTCGGATGGTGCATGTACGCGATGATCCCCGCATGCTCCTCCTCAGGGTGCGCCGCGAGGTCCTCCAGGAGCCACTGGTGTTGGTCGTACGCTGGGGTCCCCGGTGTGGTGTGGTCGTACATTCTCGAGATTTGCGAGTTCAGGGCGATGAAGTGCCAGGGTCCGATGTCGAACGAGTAGTACCCGTACGGTCCGTGAGCAAGCTCCCCGAAGTACGCGAAGTATCCCTCGGCCGCGTCTGATGAGTAGTAGTCGTGGTTGCCCACTATGGGGCACGTGATGTCCCTGACCTTCGAGAAGTACGGGTCGTAGAATTTCAGGTAGTTCTCAAGCGTGCCGTCGTTGTGCTGCCCGTCTCCGAGCATCAGGAACTTGTCCGCGCCAATGCCATAGACGAGGTCGGCCACATCATCGTATTGGTTCCTGCTCGGGTTGTTCCTGGGCAACTGTTCCTGGGCTATATCCCCCACGGCGACGACCACATACACCTGTTCCTTTTCGCTCACAGCCAGCCCGGTGACCGGAACGAAGACCAGAGCGGCTATGGCGAAGGCCGCCAACACCGAAATCCCCCTCCTCATCTTCCCCCCTCCGAATGGCCCGTGTCCCGGCAGGCGGCCGAAGGACACTGGCGGACCTGGAACGCCTTTCCTCTAGAAAGGCGTTTTCCCAATAGGATTCATCGGTGCTCATAGTTGACGTCGAGGCGACTTGGGGGGGATAGCAGGGCTTATGAGACACGATTACTTTTGTGGGCATCGCTTTGAACGCAAGAGCTGGTGTCTGCCTCATCTGCGCGGGTGCCTGTTCATGCAAGAGAGCTGAAATGAAATGGCCTCAGAGGGGATCAAGGAGCAGAAGGCTCGGTCGGGGTTCGAGTCCATTCCGTCGCGAGTGAAGTGGTTAGTCTACCTGACGTCCTTCTCCAGCATCGCCTACGGATACATCATCATCGCGATCACGGCCTACCTGCCCGAGATGGGCATGAGCTCGGGAGATGTCGGGCTCCTGATTGGTGTCAACGGGTTGGTTTTCGTCGTCAGCGCCATCCCTATCGGGATGCTGGCGGATAGGAAAGGCAAGAAGCTCATCTTCATGCTCGGGATGATAGGCATCCCGCCTTCGATACTCGTGTACGCGTTCACCACGGACCTCGGTATGCTGCTAGTGGCGACATCGCTCGCGGCACTGTGCGAGGGGGCGTTCGCGTCCACGTGGAACGCGCTCATAGCTGACCAGACTACCAAGCAGAACAGGAACCAGGCGTTCTCCCTCTCATTCATAGTCGGGAACGCCTCGTTCGGCATAGGCTTCGCAATCCCGTTCCTGTTCCCAACCATCCAAGGCTGGGCCGGCCTGACCTCGGAGGAGATACACAACTACGCCTTCATCCTGATGGCTGGCTTGGCCGCTCTGTCCCCAATCCTACTCTGGCCTCTGCTGAGGGACTACGATGAGGAGGTGGCGCCCAGGACAGAGTTCGTACGCGGCAAGAGCACGGGCGTCCTGCTCAAGTTCTCTGGTGTCAACAGTTTGATTGGGCTTGGCGCGGGCTTCATCATCCCACTCATACCGACCTGGTTCCTGCTGAAGTACGGCGTCACGGACGCCTGGAGCGGGCCGCTCCTGGCGGTGTCCAACATCACCATCGGCCTCGCGGCCATCCTGAGCCCCCGCATCGCGGACAAGCATGGCATGATAAAGGCCATAGTGGTGACGCAGGCGGTCTCGACCTGTTTCATGCTCAGCCTGGCATTCATGCCCGGGGCGGTCCTTGCAGCGGGGATGTACCTCGTGCGTGCTGCTTTGATGAACATGGCCGTTCCCCTTCTGGACTCGTACCTCATGGGCATCGTCACGAAGGAGGAGCGGGGATTCGCTAGCGCCCTGAACTCGCTCATATGGCGTCTGCCGAACAGCGTCAGCACGATAGTTGGCGGCTGGCTGCTCGAAGACGGTGAGTACGAACTGCCGTTCTTCATCGCGACCGCCTTCTATGCTGTGGGGATCGGGCTCTTCTACAGGCTGTTCAAGGGCGTCAAGCCAAGGGATGATGTGGAGTAGCGGATGCTGTCGCCTCCAGACTCACGTGCCCTTAGATCCCCGTCCGGGCAGCTTCCCGACAGGATTCTCATTGATATAGTCAGTACGCGAAAGTCTAAACCCGATGACACTGTTCCACCCCTCGGTCTAATAGGGGGTGAGGGGATACTTCGGACTGAAGAGTCGAAGAGGATACTCTGTGTGCTTGTCTCGGTGTTGTTCGCGGTCTCGCTGTTCGCGGGGCTAGCCTCGGCCGGGAAAGGATCGGATGCAGTAGACGCGGCTGAAGAAGATGAGGATCTCGTATCGCCTGATCTAGCTAAGTGGTCTGTGTTGGTGTATCTCGTAGCCGATAACAACTTGGACGAGTACACCGAGACGGACATGCTGGAGTTCGAGGTCGGTGGTTCGAGCGCGGATGTCAATGTCCTGATCCTGATGGACAGACTCTACGAGCCCGCCTATCTGTACGCCATAGATGGGCACGAGCGGGTCCTGCTCGAGAGCCTCGGGGAGCTCAACATGGGTGACCCCGCGAACCTCGAGTGGTTCGTCGAATACAGCGACACGAACTATCCCGCGGAACATATGTTGTTGTTCTTCTGGGACCACGGTTCTGGCGTGAGCGGCGTAGGGTTCGACGAGACTATGGAGGACGGTTCTCTCGGCGGTGACTGGCTGTCGCATCAGGAGCTGATATCGGTCCTCGACGGCCACCATGTGGACATCATAGCCGCGGATGAGTGCTCCATCGGCCAGATGGAGACGGTGTTCGAGTACAGCGCGAAGGGCATGGACCTTGACTACCTGATCGCGAGCGAGAGCTACATCGGGTGGAGGGGGTTCTCCTACGATGAGATACTGCTGAGGCTGAACGAGAACCCCGACATGGATGCGAGGGAGCTCTGCCTAATAATCGTGGAGGAGTTCACGGAGCTGTTCAGTGTCGCGCCGTATATGAGTGAGATACTGACGACGCAGTCCGTGTACGACATGTCCAAGGTCGAGGCGCTCGGCGAGGCTGTGCTGACACTGGCAGACACGCTTGCGGACGACATCGATTCCTACAGCGCGGTCATATCCGCGGCCCGTCTGGCGTCGATCAACCCATGGGGGGCCACGTCTTCCGGCAGGATTGACATGCCGACTTTCGTCGGATACATCATGGACAACCTCGACACGAACGACCCAGCCGCTGCGGCATGCGCCGATGTGTCAGCGGCCTATGAGGTGTGCATGATTGGCATGGGCATCACGAAGAACAGCGACATGTTCGGCTACGAAGGCATGGGGATACTCTTCCCGCCCACGTACAGCATGTATACGGTCGCGAGCGCGGCCAGCTACGAGCTGTACATGGACTTCGAGTTCCCGAACATGGGCTGGTGGGCGTTCCTCGAGGCATACTGGGGCGTAGCCTAGGACAGATGGAAACCTTACGAAACTCCTTACTCGGTTTTCCCGGACGGCCTTGCCCGGTCGGGTCTTCTTCTGGTCTCAGAACAGTATGGACAGGCAGGTCATCGCGCCGTCGCACTTGGGGAACTCCGTCATCTCGAGAGCGATGACCTCGATGCCAGCCCGCTCCAGCACGTCCTTGGTTCCAGGGAACCCTTTGGGCATGACCACGGTGCCGTTCACAGAGAGCACGTTCGCGGCGTACTCCTCACCCTCGGGCACCAGCAGTCTGTCAAGCCCATCGAACGCAGGCATGGTGGAGTAACCCCTCGAGACGAGTATCCTCCCCTCGTCTATGTGGCTCGCATAGCTCTTGAGGTGCATGATGGATGGGTCATGAACTGCGTCGACCCTCACACCGAGCCAGTCTGCCATCTGTCGGACCCCCTCGTCGTTCGTCCGCTGGGTGATTCCGCACACGAGCCTGTCGCCCACGTGCAGCACGTCCCCTCCCTCTACTGTTGCGGGCTCAATGGCTCTCCTCGTCTTCAGATGCTGCGACAGTATCTCCTCGACCGTCTCGGCCTCGGCTCTCCTGGCCTCTTTGGCGGACCGACAGATGAGCCCATTCCTGCCATGGACGACGGCGGTGTCCTCGACGAAACACGAGTCGGGGAGGTCGTCGTCCCTGGCAAGACGTATCACCTCAAGACCGAGCTCCTCTATCGTCGCTGCGTAAACTGCGTGCTGCTCACGCGCGCGCGCCACGTCTACCGCGTGCCTCAACGGATGCGTTGAGATGCACCTTGAGAATGTCCTTCCAGGTTCTCTGACCAGTGCCTTCGTGGCTGGCATGCAGCTCCCCCACCCAAACGCCGCAGGTGCTAATGAACCTTGCATCAGCCAATGGTCGCTACCTCTTCCTCAGCTTCGGGTTGAATATCTCGTCCAGGGCGTAGCCGATGAATGTGAACGATAGCACTACGAACACGATGCACAGCCCAGGGACGACGATCCAGACATATTGTCCGTTGAATATCGCGTTCCTGCTATATGCGTCGTACAGGATGTTCCCCCAGGTGACGACCTCGGTGGGAGGGGGTCCGAGCGCGATGAAACTCAGCGTGCTCTCCGAAAGGATGGAGATCGCCACGGTGAGGATGGAGTTGGCGAAGACCAGGGGGAACACGTTCGGGAAAATGTGTCTCCTGATGATGTGTCTGTCATCGGATCCTATCGCCCTCGCCCGCTCGATGAACGTCCGTTCCTTGAGTGACAGCACCTGCGCTCTCACGATCCTGGCTGTGCTCGACCAACCAGTCACTCCTATGACGAATATGACCTTCAGGACACTCGGCCCTCCGGGGAGCAGTGTCGCGAGCACGATCATGAGCACCAGCCAGGGGAGCACCAGGAAGACATCCGTGATCCTCATGAGCAGTTCGTCCTTCCACCCTCCCCAGTAACCGCTGAACAGTCCGACGAGTGTGCCCATGCCCATGGACACTGCCGTGGCGACGAGGCCGATCAGGAGGGAGACCCTTGTGCCGAACACGGTCCTGCAGAGCACGTCCCTCTGGAGGTGGTCCGTACCCATCCAGTGCTCCCACGAAGGGTCCTGGAGCACGCCGTCTCCCGTCGACTCGAACGGGTCGTATGCCTCGGCCCAAGGGTGCCCCGCGGCGGACGATATCCATGAGAATGCCACGACGAACTGCGCCGCGAACACCGCCATCACTGTGAAGAACAGCAGCATCAGCGTGCCCGTCATGCCCAACCTGTTCGCCTTGAAGATCCTCCACACCTCGGAGACCTTCTTCCTGGCCAGCTTCAGCTTCTCCCTTGTCGGCTCAGAGAGGTTCATGGCGTCGAGGAGCCTGCTCCCCAGTCCGCCGAGCAAGCGTCCTGCGGACCAGCTGTGCGAAGGGCGGCGCCTCCGCGTCCCCGCGGAACCATCAGTCCTCTGAGGTGCAGCTACCATTCCCAATCACCCCATCTTGACCCTCGGGTCAAGATATATCAGCATCAGGTCGGCCACCAGGTTGGCGATGATCACCGCGATGGCGATTATGAGGAACGCGGCCTGAAGGAACGGGTAGTCTTTCTGATATGTCGCCTGAACTGTGGCCCAGCCTATCCCTTTGTAATTGAACACTATCTCTGTCTGGAAAGCCCCGCCGACGACGAAGGCCAGGTCCATCGCGATGAGCGTGACCATCGGGAGCATGGCGTTCGGGACCGCATGGTCCTTGAGGACCATCCCTTCGGAGAGTCCCTTGGCCCGCGCGGTCGTGATGTACTCCTCGGTCATGACGTCTATGAGGGACCCGCGCATGATGATGGAGAACGCGGCTATGCTGCCTATCGTCAGGCTCGCAGCTGGCAGGGCGAGATGGTAGAGGAGGTCCGTGAACGTGTCGAACGTGAATGGCGTGAGCTTATCGCCTATCGGCAGTTGCCCGCCCTCGGGGAACAGGTTCAGTTCGAGGGCGAACACCACTACTAGCATCATGCTGAGCCAGAACGTCGGCATCGCATAGAAGAACAGGGAGAAGGCAAGGGAGCCGGAGTCGAACATTCCGCCGTGCTTCCACGCCGCGATGATGCCCACTGCCATCCCTATGACGATCATGAGAATGGACGAGGTCCCGACAAGGATGAGCGTCCAGGTGAGCTGGTCGGTGATGATGTTCATGACGGGCTCCTTGTAGTGGAACGAGTCCCCGAACTCGAGCATGAACGTGTTCTTGAGATACGTGAAGAACTGGACATACAGCGGCTGGTCGAGGCCGAACTTGGCGATCTGCTCGTCGATGTAGTCCTGGCCGATGCTCGGGTCCTGCGGTATGAGCATCCGTATCGGGTTCCCGGGCATGACCCTGAAGAGGAAGAAGTTCAGGATCAGTACGAGGAAGAGGGTGACGAGGGCGTTGAGCAGTCTCCTACCCATGATCCTGGCAGCGCTCCTTGCCGTAGCTCACTCCTCCTGTCATCCGTCCTCGCGGGACCGTGGTCCCGCTATCCTCGGTCATCTGCGGGTGGGAGTTTGGAAGGGGTTTCTGGAAATGGTTTTACGGTGTGAACCTATGTGGGTGGCTGCGGTGGTGGCGCCTCTTCCGGGCCGTCAGGTCCTTTGCCACTCCTCCTCGACTTCATCAGGAGCATCGCAGCGATTGCCGCGACCGCCGCAATCGCGATGCCGGCGATTATGACAATCGCTAATGTGCTTAGACCTCCTCCCTCGTCTACCGGGACCATTACGATGTCGAGCACTGTCTCCTGCCCTATCTCGATTACAGCACTGGTCGTGTTGGTCACGTACCCTTCCTTGGTGACAGTGACATCCCAGCTCCCTACTTCGAGGAGCGCGATCGTGTACTCCCCTGCGTCGTCCGTGGACGTCAGCTTGCTGTCCAGGCCCATGCGCGCGGACACAGTGGCTCCGACTATCGGGTCTCCGGTCTCTGAGTCGGTCACGGTCCCGCTGAGCGTACCTGAGCTGGTCAGGAGAGTGAAGTCGAGCGTCGTCGTGGCGCCAGCGACTATCTCTGCGCTCAATGTGCTCGCCTGGAACCCTTCGGCGTCCGCGGTCACATCATAGGCCCCCGCTGTAAGGGTCATGTTGTAGGTCCCCTCGGAGTCGGTGGTGGTCGAGGTCGTGCCTGTGATGATGGTCGCGGCTACGATTGGCTCGTCCTGCGAGTCGGACACAGTCCCCGCGATCCACCCCGCATTCTCTATCTGCTCCACAGTGGCGGTGAGTGTGTCCTGCGCCTCGAGGCCACCCTCGTCCGTCACCGTGAGCGTGACGAACACCGAGCCCTCGTTGTCGAATGTGTACGATACGGTCTGTCCGTATTCGAGGTTCTCAGTGGAGTCAGGCTCGACGAATGCCCAGGTCCAGTTGAGGGTGGCTGGTACCTCATCCTCCGCGTATCCCGTCAGACTCCTGGTCTCTCCTAGGGCGACGGTCGTGTCGGGGCCTGCGTACACGTTCTGTGGCGGCAGGTTGTCTCCTGCGGGGACCACTTCGAAGTATAGCCAAGGTCCGCCCGTCATCGCGGCGAGCGGCGTCATCCCTGGATGCGCTTCCATGTCTGGCCAGTTGGTGAACTTGTCCGTCCTGTACGCATAGAGCCCGTACGGGTAATCAAGGATCACATACGGTGAGTCGAGGTACAGTATCCGCTGCATCTCGTAGATGATGGCCTGCCTCGCCGAGATGCCAATGGTGTTCTGCTGTTCGATGAACAGCGAGTCGTAGTACGGGTTCGAGTAGAAGCAATCCGACCACGCGGACCAGTCGGTCTTGGAGCTGGGTATCTGATCCGTCGTCATGACGGACAAGAGGAATGTCGGGTCTGCGTCCCCACCCCAGCCCCAGATGAAGAGGTCGTACTTCATCCCCACCCAGTGGCTTATCAGGGTGGTTTCAGACACCCCTAGGGGTGGCGCGTCGATGCCAATCTCATAGAGCCATCCCGATATCAGC
>JBFYNF010000150.1:0-23704 GCA_041304525.1 Thermoplasmata archaeon
CCCTCATCTCATCTGGGGAGTAGCAGTTGTCCAGGCTCAGCATGGCGACCTTGTGCTCCACCTGCGGGAACTCGTCGACCGGTCGGCCAGATACCCTCTGGGTCGGCGAATCCGGGGAAACGAGTACTGGATGCTCTGACTCGAGGGCCTTCAGTTCATTCATGAGCAGGTCGTACTCGTGGTCCGTGACCTCGGGGTCGTCTTCGACGTAGTACTTCACGTCGTGGTGTGAGATGATCTCCACGAGCTTTCTGATCCTGGCCCTCGCACGTTCCTCGTCCATGCTCACGACCTCCTACCCCGGAGGTGCTTGTCCAGCCCGTCGGCGTCCAATGTGTTGAGCACATCCTTCGGCCCGAGCCAACCGCGCCTAGCCGTTATCACTCCCAGCCTTATGAATCCCATGTGCTCTGTCCTGTGAGAATCCGTGCCCAGTGATACTCGCACGCCCCTGGAGCCTGCCGCCCTGCAGTCCACGTCCCTGAGGTCGAGCCTGTCCGGGAAGCAGTTCACCTCCATGCACACCTCGTGCTCGGCGGCAGCGTCCAACACCGCCTGGAGATCTACCTCATACGCGCTCCTCTGGCCGATCAACCGGCCGGTGGGGTGGCCCAGTATGTCGACCATGCCCGTGGAGATGGCCGCGACTATCCTCCGGGTCATCTCCGCCCTCTCCATCTTGAACCTAGAATGAACGGATGCGATGACGATGTCCAGGTCCTTCAGGGCCGACTCCGGGAGATCGAGGGAACCGTCGGTCTTGATGTCGACCTCGGACCCCGCCAGGACCCTGATGCCCCCGGCTGCGTCCTCGGCCTTCCTGACCGCGTCGATCTGCGCCATAAGCCTCTCGGGGGAGAGCCCGTTCGCTATCTTCAGGCTGTGAGTGTGATCTGTGATGGCCATGTATTCATAGCCCCTCTTCTCGGCCGCTGCGACGACCTTCTCGATGGAGTCTGAACCGTCGCTCCAGTCCGTGTGCAAATGCAGGTCCCCTTTGACCTGGTCCAGGCGGACCAGCTCGGGCACCTTCCCCTCCCTGGCGGCGTCTATCTCCCCCGAGTTCTCCCGTATCTCTGGGGGCATGCACGAGAGTCCCAGGGCCGAGTATACCTCGTCCTCGGTGGCCCCAGCGACCAGCCTGCCCGAATCACGCTCGAACAGACCGTACTCGTTCAGTTTCAGACCCTTCTCGACACCGATCCTGCGGAGTGAGACATTGTGCTCCTTCGACCCTGTGAAGTACTGGAGCGCTGCACCGTAGCTCTTCGTCTCCACGGCCCTCAGGTCCACCTGCATGCCGTCCTTGAGGCGCACGCTGGACTTGGTCGGACCCCTCATCAGGACCTCTTCGACCTCGGGATAGGCCACGAACGCGTCTATGACTGTCTTAGGGGAATCGCCCCCCACCAGGATGTCAATGTCCCCAATAGTATCCCGGCCCCGTCTGAGACTGCCCGCGATGCTGATCCTGTCGATGGCCTGTGAGGATCTCAGATACTCGACATACGCCTCTGCGATGGGCAGCGCCTCCCCCAGGAGCGTCCTGCCGCCGCTCGACTCGAGGACCTTGATGCCCTGGAGTATGCGTTCCTCGGTCTTCTCCCCGAAGCCCTTCAGGTCCCTGAGCCTGTGCGACAGGACGGCCTCCTTGAGCTGTTCCACGCTGGATATGCCAAGCTCCTGATGCAGGAGCATCGCAGTCTTGGGACCCACGTCTGGCACGTCAAGCATCCGGACCAGTCCTTCGGGGACCTCGGACCTGAGCTTGTCGAGGTAGCCTAGTTCCCCTGTCTCCATGAGTTCCTGAATCTTCTTCGACAGCGCCTCACCCACGCCGGGTACTTCATCGAGCTTCCCGTCAGCCATGATCTGGGACAGCGGTGTGTTGAGCTGCTCGATGTTCCTTGCCGCCCTCCTGTAGGCCTGGGGTTTGAAGGCTATCCCCTGCAGCTCCAGCAGGTCTGCGATCTCGTACAATACAGCGGCGACTTCGCTGTTATCCATCCGTTCCTCCCGTGACGGCATCCCAATCCCCCAGCCACCGAATATAGGTTGCCTAGGACCATTCCGCGCAGGGGGTCTTTTATCCCGGTTCGCCAATCAGGGCGCAGGGGGGACTTCGAGTTGAAAGTCCAGAGACCACCGAAACTGAAGAAGAACTCCAAAGTCGCAGTGATATCGCCATCGAGCAACCCCGACCACGTCGGCATCAACACCGGCATCGACATCCTCAAGAAGTCCGGCCTAAGGGTCGAACTGGGTGACACGACGAGGAAACTCATGACCGTCGGCACGCTGGCCGCGACTGACAAGGCTAGAGCGGACGACTTCAACTGGGCGTTCGAGGACGATACCGTCGACGGGGTGCTGTGCGCCACTGGGGGCTACGGGTCTATGAGGGTCTTGGACCTCCTGGACTTCGACATGATCAAGGACCATCCCAAGCCGTTCATGGGGTTCAGCGACATTACGGGATATCACATCGCCCTGAATCAGCTCTGTGGCATGGTCACGTTCCACGGGCCCTTGGTGGACATTGACCCCTCCAAGGGCGAGGAGTTCATCAAGACCCAGTCCGAGGACCTGAAGAGGGCCGTGCGCCTGCTGATGGGCCAGGAGGAGCTCCACGAGGTGTCGAACCCCCCTGGCGGCATGATGCTAATGACCATCAACGACGGTAAGGCGACTGGAAGGCTGTGTGGGGGGAACCTGACACTCATGACCGGCACCCTGGGCAGCAGGTACGAACTGGACACGAAGGACAAGGTGCTCCTGGTCGAGGAAGTCAAGGAGACATACTACTACATCGAGTTCCACCTCACCCAGCTGCGCCTGTGCAAGAAGCTGGAGCAGGCCAGGGCCGTCATCATGGGAGAGATATCAGACACGCTCAAGCCCGAAGGGCCCTATCCCAGCGTCGAGGAGATAGTCAGAGAGAGGGTCGGAGGGGCCGGCAAACCTGCCATCTGGGGACTCTGCGCTGGCCATGGCATGTACAACGGACTCCTGCCGCTGAACGCCAAGGTGGCGGTCGATGCGACCGAAAGGGAGATCACGGTCCTCGAGCCGATCGTCGATTGAGCGCACGACCAGCACTTATGGTTCATTTCCCATCAGCACTGGCTATGCTTATGCATCGCCGTTTTATACCACACAAGATATATCTATATCACACATGGTATGATTCGCATGTTATCGAGGGAACTCATAAGCATACTGGCCAAGTCAGGTAGGATAGAGATACTCAGGACTCTGAAGGCATATCACGACCGGGAGTTCACCATCAACGAGCTCGCGAGGACCTCGCAAGTGCCCGTGATGACGACATGGAGGGCTGTCAGGGAGCTGAAGAAGACAGGCCTGCTCGACACGCGCAAGATAGGCAACTCGGTGGCCGTGTCGATCACTGACGACCCCGGGAAGCTCAGGACGCTGAAGACCATCCCGGACACCGATCCCCAGAGAGCTGCGGCGAAGGCCTTTGCGGAGACCCTGTCGGAACAAGCTTGGCTGTCTGAGTGCAGGTTGTTCGGCACGGTCGGCAGGGGAGAGCACAGGCCAGGGGAGGAGGTAGACGTGGCAGTGGTGTACGACGAGAGAGCGTCCGAGGAGCAGGCGAAGGCCGCTGCCACAGGGGTCGCCGAAACCATCAGATCGAGGACGAACGTGACGATAGTGCCCCTGTGCGTCTCAAGCAAGGATATGGGGAGGAGAGGAGGCCTCGCCTCCGAACTCAGAGAAAAGGAGACTATCTGGACACGTGCAAAGGGGTGACTGTGCGTGGACGGACACCGGCAAATTCATACCCGAGTTACAGCTGGCGGCGCGGCGGACAGCCGTGACCTACATCCGGTGGGTCTCATCGGAGCCTGGAGAAGTGGTCGCACACGAGCCTGGCGATCTTCGCCTCTGCCTCCAGCGCCTTCTCGAAGGACCCTTCCTCGATCTTCTTGAAGAACGTGCAGAGCACCACGTGCGATGTAGATGACACGAATATGATCGCCGCGTTCGTCAGGGAAGCGGCGGTGGTGCCGGACTTGAGCGCGACCGGGATATCTGGTGAAAGCAGGTAGGAGAGTGCGGTATCGTCCTTCTGCATCATCAGGAGCCTGAGCATGTCCTTGGAGGCCTTGGGAGACACGACCTCGTTCTTGAGTATCTTCTCGAGCAGCATCCCGATCTCCCTCGGCGTTCCGATGTTGTCGAAGACCTCGTCGTACACCCTCTGCTGCTTGAACTTCTTCTCGGCCTTGAGCCCGTATATGCGCTCGTACTTCTGCCTGAAATCGTCGACCGATAGGCCGGCAGACTCGCGCTCGGTCTCGTTGAGGGCCTTCATCCTCTCGATGTCCGACATCCCCTTCCACTTCCTAGCGGCCTCGGGGATCGTCAGGTCCCTGAACGGGCCGACGCCCATGGACATCAAGAAGCTCTCCCTGTAGGGCATGTATATGGATGTCTTGGCGAGGCCCAGCTCCCTCATCATCATGTTCACGCGCTGGAGACCTATGCGCTTCCACAGCATCTCCGACGCTGTGTTGTCCGTCGAAATGATCATCAGTGCGAGCAGGTCCCCTACGGTCGGCTTCAGCCCAGGGGCCATGTACTGCAGCACGCCCTCGCCGATGCAGAAGTGCTTTGGCTCGAGCTCTATCCTCTCGTCCAGGGCAATAGAGCCTTCCTCCACCTGGCGGAACGTCTCGACCATCACGCCCAGCTTGAAGACGCTCGCGAGAGGGAATATCTTGTCTGCATCCACGGCGATCTCGCTGCCCGTCTCGATGTGCTTGACGTAAAGGCCCAGTTGCCCCTTCGTCTCCTTGGCGGTCCGGAGCAGCTCGGCCTTCAACTTGCCGAGGTCTGCGTCCTCATGGGGCACCGCCTTCTTCTTCGTCGCTGTCAAGCCAAACACCAGTCCTTGGATCATCCATGGCGGCCATGTGAGACAAGCCCTTCGCGGCACGCCATCTCTGGTCGAAGAGTGGGATGTCCCTATTTAGGGGCTTCGCTCGAACAATGGGGGTCGATGGATGGACGTACCTATGAATCACTGGATGACAAGAAGATACGGAGAAGGAAGAGGGTCTTGGCCCGATGTCTGGTTTGGGGGGGGAGGATATTGGCTGATTTCGGGCCTGAAGGAAAATCCTTGTTTCCCTCTTCCTGTCTCTTGAGACGGAAAGTGGCGAGCACGCCTCATATACCCTTTCCCCCTGGAATCATGCGTGATAACATCCCGTGACCGCATCTGGCTACAAGCTTTTATCTCGGCCCGGACGATTCCCCAGGCCGATGGAGCGCGAGGATGACTCTGTTGCGGCCCCCATAAGGCCGATCAAGAGGCTCAGAGCGGTCGTATTCGACCTCGATGACACACTGGTCGTCTCCACGGTGGATTTCCCGAAGTTCAAAGGACTCGTGATAGACAGAGTCGAGGAGTTCGGTGAGGACAGGGGGTTGTACGACCCCTCAGAGACCATCGTCAGGATCCTGGACAAGTTCGAGGCGAGGATGAGGAAGAACGGGGTCCCGGAGGCCGGCATCAGGAGCATGCTCGCGGAGCTGGACGAGGTCATGGACGCAGTGGAGCTCGAGAGGGTCGATGAGACCGCGGTGATACCAGGCGCGCCGGAGACCCTGAAGTTCCTCAGGGACAGAGGGGTCAGGGTCGGCGTGCTCACGCGCGGCTGCGATGGATATGCGAGAAAGGCCATGTCCAGGACGGGCATAGACGGACTTGTGGACGCCATCGAGTGCCGCAACTCCCACACGAGGCCTAAGCCGCATCCGGACTCCTACCTGAGGCTCGTGAGGAGCTTGGGGGTCGATAAGGAAGAGACGCTCTTCGTCGGCGACCACGCCATCGACGCGCATTGCGCAGCGAACGCAGGTGTCCCGTTCATAGGCGTGATGACAGGGGACGTTCCGGAGCAGGTCCTGCTCGACGCGGGGAGCTTCGTCGTCGCGAGGGATGTCGGCGAGCTCAGGGCGTTGCTAGAACCGCTGCTTTGAGATTGAAGGCTAAAAATGCGATTCGAGAACTCTGTCCTTAGATTTGGTGCGGAAAAGGCTATCTTGGCCCGACATCCAGCAGGCGTATCTCGCCCGGGGTCGAGTTGATGATCTGGTCCTCGCCCACTTCCGACTCCGGCCTCGGGAGCACGACCTCAAGGTTCCTCTCGAGAAGGGCTATCTCCCGCTCGGACATCGTGCGTGGGTCCACTGGCACTATCAGGACACAGTCGTTCGTGACGACCATGTCCCTCAGCTGGTGCATGAACTGTAGCATCCGATCGTAAGTGTTGAGGGAGACAAGGTACTCGAGGCCGTCTACGATGATGGCTGTCCTCTTCTGGGACTCGATGAACGCGCGGACCTGGCTCATCAGTATGCCTATCGCGGTCGGGTTTATGCGCCCCTCGCCGACGAGGTTTGTGAGCCATACCATCCTGCAGCTGTCGAGCTCCTTCTCAGTCATGAGTCTCTTGGGAAAGTCGCGGGTGATGACCAGCCCTGAGCACCCTGAAGATAGGGCGTGTTCGAATAGCTCGTAGCTCACCTTAGGCCTTCTCTCTTCGACCAGGTAAACGTTGCCTGGCCTCACGTCAGCCGAAAAGGTGGCACCTGAAGCCAACGTAGACGCCATCTACGCATCCCATCCGAAGTATGTATTGTATTGACACTTTATATAATACTGTTGACCAGGTTCCGCTGGCGTGAACGGAATCCGCAGGTCGTTCAGATAATCAAATCCTGTTGCAGAAGACCCGCATCCGGTCCACGGACACGGTCCCGTAAGGACAGGCCTCGCACTCGGCGATCGTCGCTGAGGCCTTCATCTCGTAATAGCAGGGCACGGTGAAGAACTTCGTGGCGCCGTAGCACAGGACCCTGGACTTGTTGTCCACGACGCTACCATGCGGGCAGGCGTTGCAATCGGTCGCGGTCACCATCCGGGCCTCGCCCCGGTCGTCACACCGCGTCGTGAACAGCTTGTGCATCTTAGCGTCCATTCCCTCACCCAGGGGGAATCAGCGACTCTGATGATATCCTTTGCCGTTGTGAAGCCTGTGCCTCGATGGACCTACTGGCCCGAGCCGCATCGCCCTGAGTATCACGGACGAGAGCGCCTTGACAACCTTTTTATCGGGCTCAGCCGCTGTAGGTGCCAAGGGCGCATACCCCCGTATGCGGCCGTGTTGCTGAAAGGGGCGGCATCGTCTCTCTCGGTGGGGCATCGATGGGCGCTGTTGAACCAGACGTTGGGTTGCTGACTTCCGAATTGCTGGACGGCGTGTTCGCCTGCAGCAAGTCTGGGGAGATAATGTTCTCGAACCCTGCATTCGCCCGGATGCTCGGATACAAGCACGAGACCATGAAGGCGAGGAACATCGCCAAGGACATCGTCGAGAGGGACCTGGAGTGGAGGGCACTCGTGTCCCTCCTGGAGCAGGGGAGCCCCATACACGATTACGAGATCAAGTTCAGGCGCAGCGACGGCATGACCCTCATAATATCCCTGACTGCGAACGCCCTGATGGACAACAGCGGGTCCCCCATTGGCATTGCAGCCGTTGCCAGGGACATCAGCACCAGGAAGGGCGTCGAGAACGAACTGCGCGAGAAGGCGTTCCGCATAGACATCATGAACAGGGTTGCAAAGCTGGCCGGCACGCACAAGGATATCCGGTCGGTACTGTTGCGGGTTTCCGAGGAGCTCCAGAAACTCCTGGACTTCGATTCCATATGTGCCGGGGTGACCGAGGAGAAGGGCAGGCATGTCGAAGTGTTCGTCCCTGACCCAAAGCACGCTGATAAGGCCGTCTCCCTGGGAAAGGTGCCCTACGAGGGGAGCATAGTCGAGAAACTCAGGTTCGGCGGCAAGGCGGTCATAGTGGAGAAGGAGGCTGGCAGGAAGCTGTTCAGCGAGTTCGGCCTCCTTGACGTGGACAAGGCGAGCTCGATGATGGCCGTGCCACTCACGTCCCGAGGCAGGGTGCTCGGATCGCTCAACCTCGTGGACTCGAAGCAGGCCGAATACGACTGGGAGAGCGCGGAGGCGCTCCAGATGGTCGCAGACCTGCTCGCGGGGATGATCGACAACATGGTCCTGTTCGCCAGCCTCGAGACCAAGGTGAGCCTCCAGGAGGCCCTGGTCAGGTCCAGCGTCGAGCTGCAGAGGGCCATCAGCACAGAGCAGATCTACGCTGCCATCGCATCGCACATCATGGAGGTCGTGCACTACAAGGACCTCTCGTTCTACGTGGTCGACTGGCAGAAGGAGCTCGTGCAGCCCGTATATGCCGTCGGAGGATATTCGGACGAGATACTCGGGGACCCCGGAGGGTTTGACGATGGCATAGTAGGGCTCGTCGCAAAGACTGGCAAGGCAGAATTCGTAGATGACGTCGACGCGGACCCGAGGTCGGCGGACATACCAGGGGTCCCGCTCGAGCACAACTCCATGCTCGCGATACCACTCACGGGCTCCCAGGAGGTCATAGGCGTGCTCGAGCTCTACAGGGAGAGGGGCCAGGTGTTCACGCAGAACGACCTCGAGGCCGGAATGTTGTTCGCCCAGCAGGCGTCCATCGCCCTCGAGAACTCCCAGCTCGTCGCGAAGCTCCAGGACGCCAAGAAGGAGATAGAGATGCTCAACGACCTCATGTTCCACGACATCAACAACTACAACTTCGCGACCCTGAACTATGTCGAGATGGTCTACAAGGACAAGGACCTCCCGCACGGGGCGAAGGTCCCCTTGGAGAAGTCGCTCCACCTCATCAGGGAGAACGCGAAGCTGATAGACAACGTCAAGAAGCTGACCAAGATCGGGGTCATGGAGCCGGACGACTTCGTCCTCGTGAACCTGAGCGACGTGCTGAGGAAGGTCGTGTCCGGCGTCACGACATCATCTACCAAGAGGGTCGGAGTCAAACTCGACGTGCCCGAGGAGGCGTACATCAAGGCCAACCCGCTCGTGGAAGAACTCTTCGTGAACCTGCTCAACAACGCGGTCAAGTACGACCCTCACGAGGAGGTCGACATCGACGTGGAGGTCAAGAAGGTCCTCGAGGAGGAGCGCCCTTCGTGGAAGGTCTGCATATCCGACAACGGCTACGGGATACCGGACGACAAGAAGGCAATGCTGTTCCAGAAGTACGTGAGGCTCAGGCCGGACACGAAGATATCCGGGAGCGGCCTAGGCCTGTCGATCTGCAGGGCGCTCACGGACAAGTTCTCAGGCAGGATATGGGTCGAAGACAGAGTCCAGGGCAAGAGCGAGCTCGGGGCGAGGTTCTGCGTCGTGTTCCCGGCTGAGAGGCATCCGCACCAGTGACCTGATCACGCATGGACGTCCGGCGCATCCGCTGCCAGGTGAAGGGAATAATAAGAGGGTTTTAAGAGGTTTCATCGGCCAGCGTCTGGCCGCCTAATACCTGCTCACGCGTCTCGCAGCGCACCCGAGAGCGACGATCACCAGGAACACCGCAGCGGCGACCAACACCATGGCCGACAGCTCGGCAGAGGTCGAGACCTCCGCGGAAGCCTCCGATATCGGACCTGCCACGGCTGGCTCCGACAGCTGGGCCGCCTTCGGTGGCGGGGTGACGTTGAACTCGATCCATGGCGCTCCGTGGTACAGAGGTCCGTCTGGCGAGTGCCGCACGTTGTCGAACGTCTGCGGGCCCTGTATCGTCACGACGTTCCCGACGGAGTCGTACATCGAGTCCAGGTCGGCTCCGCCGTCGGGGTTCGTAATCCAGTACCCGAGTGACATGGCACCCGTGACCTCGATGGCCTGGAACGCGGATGCGTCTCCATCAACAAGGTCGCCGTAGTCCAGCTCGGTCAGGCCGACGCCGCGATATCCGATCACATCTGTCGCGTCCGATGGCGGCAGCTGGATGATGAAGGTCTCCCCCTCATCCAGGTCGAGGATAGCTGGCGTGCAGTCGTACGCCACTTCCTGCCCGAACAGCGTGTCGCCGGAGTTCCAGCTCGTGTAGAACAGACTCTCATACTCCTCGTACTCAGACGGATGCGAGGGATGTGTGCAGTAGTCGATCCTGTTCGGCTGCCAGACCCATGCGGCGTCGTCCCCGGACGATTCGTTGGCCTTGACCGAGAACATGCTGTACTGGCACACGGTATCCATTGAGAATGTCGTGGCCATGTCTGCGGTCAGGCTCGCGGTCAGCGAACAGTCCTCCGTGTACGACTGGTGGTTCAATAGTCCGGCATCGTCGAGCCACCTGACCATCAGCACCTCGTATCCCCACGAGAAGTGGCCGATTGACAGTTCGATGTCCCCATCAAGGTTCTCCGTCATCTCCATCATGGTCCCGAGCAGCCAGTACTTGTCTTCGTACCCGCCAAAGATATCGAGTCGGTCGTTTGCCTCCGCGTCGATGAATGCATTCCATGCCGCGACATACGCGACCTTGTTCGCGGTCCACCACGTCGCCGCGTCATCACCCTGTGGCATGCCCAGCCACGTCTCGGCCGCTGGCCGGTTCATGGTGACATTGTACACTGTACCGACGATGTATCCGTCCTGGTCATCGATGTAGTCGTCGCCGACCCATCCGGCCGAGGCACCCCACGTCGGGATCCAGTAGTTGGTCCACCAGTCATCGTACAGGTACTGGTAGTAGATGTCGATCTGGGCCTCAGGGTCACCTGTGACAGTGGTCGGACCCTCTACGGGCATGAACTCCGGCGCGCCAGTGGAGAGTTCTGGAAGGTTCTCCCCTACGGTCGACCACCTGTACGGGGCCATTATCAGGCCCTGTGGTGTGTCGTCTTCGTATCCAGGAAGGTACAGGATCGAGTTGTACTCGCCTGTCTCAATCACGTACTCAGTGCCGTAGCTGGGAATCCTGTCGATCCACCAGTCTCCCCATGGCTCCCCGAGCAGGTCGTACATCGTGTGCGTCAGGGTCCTCATGACAGGAAGCTCCACCGTTATGGTCTCGGTGTCCGTCACTGAGGAGTCCACGCTGTCAGTCGCGCTCACAGTCTGGTCGCCCTCGGTCGTCAGAACGAAGGCGTCTGTGAAGTCGTGCGTGCCAGCATCCCCGAGAGTGAACGTGTAGTCTCCCGGGAGGACGACGCCCGCGTCCGAATCGCTCGACTCGAACTGCACAGTGCCCTCGTACTCGACCTCGAGGGCGCCGTACTGGTCGTACACGTTCACAGTGAGCGAGAACGTCTCCCCGGCAACAATCGTCGCCGGGGCGCCCTCGATCATCAGCGTCGTCGGGACCAGGTCCTCGATCACGATCCCCGACTGGGTGCCTGTGATGCCAGAGTCCAGCGAGTCCTCGACGGTCACAGCATATGTGCCGGGCTCGTCGAACGAGACACCGTCCGTGAACAGCTTCTCACCCGCGTCAAGGGTCGTGAACTCATACGGGCTGGGCAGGGTCGCCCCGCTCACCGCATCGCTCGAGAACTCGACCGTGCCTAGGTAGTCGTTGAAGACCTGGTCGAACTGGTCGTAGACCGTCACCAGGACGTCCGACGTGGCACCCTCGGGCATCGATTCGATGCCAGAGACGACAATGTACGATGCCTCTGGGGCAACGCTGCTGACATATATCTCATCCTGGAACCCGGTCAAGGATGGATCCGATGCGTCAGTGACCGTCACTGTGTACCACACTTCCCCCTCAGTGAAGTTGAGGAGGTCCGTCCAGGTATGCGACCCCTCGTCTGTGACCGGGTCGAACGTGTAGTCCACAGGCAGGTTGGCTCCCGTCCTGTTCGCTGAGAACGTCACCGTGCCATCGTATGGCGCGAATACACGGTCGTACTGGTCGTAGACATCCACCGTGACACTCTCATTCACATTCAATGTGCAGGTATTGGATATGCCATGCACATCGAACCATGTGGCCTCCGCCTCAGGCAGCACTTCCACCGTCATTGAGCCGGTTATCGAGCTGTCAGTATCATCGGTCGCGGTCACCGTCTGGTCACCGGGCATGCCCAGCATGACAGAGGCGGGGAAATCCTTCACGCCCGCGTCCAGCGCGGTGAACATGTACGAGCCTGGCAGTACCGCGTACGGGTCGGTGGATGTGAACTCCACAGTTCCCACATATGTTGTGAACGGAGCATCCCACTGGTCCAGCACGGTCACCGTCAGGTCGGACAGCGTCTCGTTCGCATACGATGGGTCGGCCACGCCACTCAGCGCGAAGTGTGGCACAGGCGCCTCAGTGACCAGGATGTCCGACTGAGTACCAGATATGGTCGGGTCGCCTATGTCGTACGCCGTGAGGTCCTGCAGGCCCGGGGTCATGAAGGTCACCGAGTCTGACGGGAACTCTCTCACGCCCGCGTCAGCCAGGATGAAAGTGTAGTCCGCAGGCAAGACGGCATCCAAGTCATTCGACTCGAATGCGATGGTGCCCTCGTAGTACGGGTACACATAACCGTACTGGTCCAGCACGGTCACGTTGAACCCGGACGATACGCCTTCCATGATCGGGCTGACCACATCCTCGACAAGCAACGAGTCGGCGTGCGGCATCTCTGTCACCGTGATGTCAATCAACACACCGTTTATGCTCAGGTCACTGGTGTCGTTGACCGCCACCCACTGCTCGCCTACAGTCCCGAACTCTATCGCGTCCGACGCGAACGCGTGTACCCCCGCATCGCCCACCAGGAACTCGTAGTCGGCTGGCAGGACCGCGAGCGGGTCGCTCGACGAGAAGGTCACCGTGCCGACGTAGTCGGCCACTACTGAACCGTACTGGTCCAGCGCGCTCACCGTCACGCCCGAAGTCTCGCCTTGCACGATCGGGTCAGTGATCCCCTCCACTCCGAAGGAGGTCACGACCGGAGGCCCGGTCAACCTGAACTCGAGCGTGGGGCAGCCATATGGCAACAGTCCCAATCGGTCCCATTCAGCGGCCAGGTTCGTGGCCCTTGTCTGGTCTCTCGACCAGGTCCACATGTCGATCGGGCCGACGAAGGTTATCATCCTGGTGTCCGTATCGATGGTCACCTGTCCCGGGAGGTCCACGCCCATCGGCTCCATGTAGTCGACTGTCATCGGACCGTACTCGAGAGAGAACTCGCCAGGCATGACGTGCCTGAGGAACATCTGGTCGCCGTCGGGCCATGTGAAGCTCAGCGTCTCTCCTTCGGACAGGTTCAAGGCGCCTGGTGTGTAATCATATGTCATCCAGGTACCGTACAGCGGGCTGCCTGGCGCGAAGTTCTCGTACACCTTATCGGCGTAGACATCATATCTCGAGTCCGGGTGCTGGAAAGACGATTCGACGTAGTCACCGAGCAGGGCCTCCCACATCCAGCAGGGGTCTCCTTCCTCGGTGGTTTCGTACGCATATGCGCCGTATTCCGTCACCGTCGATATGTCCAGGTCCGTCATCTCGGGTCCGATCTCTGCGTTGATCTGGAAGTCCTCGAAGTACCACTCTGAGTCGTCCATGAACGCCTCGCAGAGCCACCTCGCCATCAGGGCCTCGAAGCCCCATGATATGATGAAGTGGTCGAGAACGACCGTATCGCCGACCTTCTCCGCGTCCATCTGGAACTCCATGAGCTGCAGAGGCCACTCGTACATGTTGTATATGTCGAGCCGCTCATCGCCCTCGTATTCCATCCATGCTTTGTAGTCGGCAATCGTCAGCGCACTGTTGGCGCTCCACCACGTGCCGAACGTATCCCACTCGTCTTCCGGCATCCCGAGCACGGACATTGTGGCGTTCATGTCCAGAGTCGTCGTGCCTTCCATTATGGATATCCAGCCATCATCCCATGCCAAGACCGTAGGGTAGTCCGCCAGGGTCTCCTCCGTGCCATATGTGAAGTACCAGTCGAGCACGGCAACGCCTCCGCCGCTGGTTCCGAGACGTGGCAGGAACTCCGGATTCGTGTTCATGTTAATCTCAGGCATGTTCCGGCCCGTCACATCGAGCCTCATGTTGGTGTAAGTCCAGACGTTACCGGCCTCAGCGCCCCACCAATCGTAGATATATGGTGGGCCACCCTCCCATGGGATCTCATCGGCTCTCTTGTCGTACCACGCGCCGAACGGGACCTCGAACATGTCGTACCAGAAGTAATCAACAGTGCGCTCAGGCGCCGGCTCTCCCGACACGGTGATGGTGCTTGTGCCGCTCTCGGAGAGGCCTCCGACGGTACCGGTAGCGTTCAGGAGCACCGAACCTGCAGGCAAAGCCAGAGCAGAGAATGCCACGACGGAACCTGTTGTGGGGTTGAGCTCGTACTCGCCTTCCGCGAGTCCGAAGACGGTCCATGCGAACGATACACCCGTCATCTCACCTCCGACTGAGTCCCATGCTGTGGCTGTGAACTCGTAGTCGTTCTCCTCACCGAGGGTCACGGACCTCGTCACGGGATCGATGGACACGCTCTCGATGAACGGAGGATCCACGCTCACGCTGATAGATACCTCGTCATAGACTCCCTCGTACGAGATATTGCAGGTGACAGTTCCCTCGTTCTCGAAATCGGCAGCGGTGAAATTGGCGTACCTGTTCCCGGATAGATCGAACGACCCCAGGGTTATAGGTTCCCGCGTCCACGTGTAATCGACATCGTCAGAGTCGTCGAGAGACGTGGACTCGTCAGTGTCGACATTCATCCATTCCGAAGAAACGTACAGCATCACTGTCGATCCAGCCTCGGCCACTATCGGACCAGAAGGCGTGATTGATGCGACAATCTCCATCTCAGGTTCCTCTTCGTCATCGCCTCCCCAGTCAACGGCCAAGAATACGACACTCACGAGGAGCACTGCGACGATGACCGCGACGATCATCAGCAACAGGTTCCTCTTGTTCTTTGGCTTAGAAACAGGCTCAGGCGATGCATTCGCACTAGCAGGCTCACTGGTTGGTGTGCTCTCAGACATCAGTGCCTAACCCCCACAGCAACTCAACTGGAAGCAGTCCGTGTACTGCTTCTCAGCTATAAATAATCTGTCGCAACATGACGTACACGAGCGTCAATTTCAGATGTCTGGATGCGCCTCGGGTCGGGGAGAAAGGTTCCTGCAGAATCGCGACGACGAGGTCTCTCGAAGAGTGTGCATATTGGTACGTTACATCACGGAGTATAAGGTCTACATCACGATTGACAAACATCCGGCGTCGAGACCATCTCACATCATCATCGATCGCAGACACTTGCCATTCCGATTCCTCAGCCGACCATCGCAGATCTACACCCTAGCACTGATAGCCAGCTCATGCAGGTATCAGGGAAGAATGGATGAAGAATCGCAGCGACAATCGCAACCGTTGAGTATAGAATCGGTCATAATCTGCATCGCGCACAAACGAACAGGCACTTTCTTCAACGATATATCATCAAACGCCTCTGCGCTCGAACCGCTTCGCATTTTCGACACGCTGTGTCGGAATATTCTTATAGAGAAGTTCTCATTCAATGTCCTGTCCGAACGAAGGAAAAAGACCCGGACTGCGGATGCACCTGAATGACGAGCCATTCATTCGAGTATCTGGGTGCGCCCGTTACCGGCCTGGATGGTTCCACGATATCATGGGGATGTCGCGTAGGACAGCTGCAGAGAGCAGGGGGAAATAGGTTGAGCAATCTGAGTGGGAAGATACTTTCAGTGTGTGCCACGATGCTAATGGCGATCATCTTGTCCGTGCCTGTGTACGGCCTCACGAACGCTGTGGGGTCCTCGGAGGCCGCGAGCGCGGAGACGGTTCTGAGAGCAGGATTCATGCAGAGAGTCGACCACCTGAATCCGAACGTTGGCCTCAGCGACGCCGCGTACGTGTTCTATGGACTGGTCTACGACACAACTCATACGGTGGAGAACGATTTCGAAGTGATTGGCAATCTCGCTCTGGACTGGAGGATAGTCCCGGAGACAGACCCTGAACTGGTAAGCTCTGGAGAGCCTTATGGGTCCGTCTGGGAATACGATATCGCGACTGGTGTCCGATGGCACGATGGCCAGCCGCTGACCGTGGACGACGTCATCTGGACCATCAACCTCAACGCTGAGTGGTACGACGACATGTGGGCCTATCAGCCCTACGGATACTTCATGGATTACGCTGAGGCAATAGACTCTGACACAATCAGGATACACTATTTCGACAGGGACACGGGAGAACCCATGCCCGCATCATACGCTTATCTGCTGTGCATACCGATCCTGCCGAAGCACAAGCTGGGGACTGAGGGAGCCGACTACATCGGATTCCAGTGGACGGGCGTGTTTGACGGTGAGGAGTACCCAATCGTGGGCACCGGGCCATTCACCGCGACGGAGTACATATGGGATGAGTTCAACGAAGGAGACCACATCACGCTCGTCAGGAACCCGAACTACCACTGGATGGCGGAGCGGGGGTTGAATGTGAGCTTCGACAAGATAATCATGTACTTCTACGACGACCCCTCTGCCATGGCCCAGGCACTCCAGAAAGGCGATCTCGACATCGCTCAGTTCCCGCCACAGACGTACCTCGGGATCAAGAACGACGTGATAAGCGGCGAACTTGAGAACGTGGACTACTACGACGGGATCAAGTGTACACAGTATTGGACCGAGATCGGCATCAACTACGCGGAAGCCGGACCGAACCAGGCGAGGCTGGACCCGGCCGTGAGACAGGCCATGGCGATGGCGACGGACAAGGAATTCATCAAGCAGACCTTCTACGCGAACCTCGCCGATGTGGGCACAACCCTGATATCTCCTGTCAACACGAAGTGGCACTACGAGCCGACAGCCGACGAGATCTATGATTTCGACCTGGACGCAGCCGCGGCGTTGCTGGAGGAAGCGGGATACACATATCCGGAAGGAGGTTCCGTCAGGGAAGTCACTGCGGATTCCCTCGCGATTGATGAGGGATGGTGTCTCCTTGGTGACCCACTGACGTTTGACATGCTCGTGCGGAGAGAGTATCCGGAGGAGAAGGAGATTGCCAGCTACCTCAAGCAGGTCTGGGCGGAGATCGGGATCAACTTGGAGTACAGAATCGTGGACGAGGTCACGCTGTCCACGGAAGTGTACAACTACATGTACGACACGATGATATGGTACTGGAGCGCAGACGCCGACCCGAACTACATGCTATTCTGCCAGGCGGGACAATCAATCGGTGGATGGAACGACAACTGCTACGACAACGAGACGTACAACACCAACTACGTCAATTCCGTCAGGGAGATGGATGAGGTACAGAGGAAGGTGTACACGGACGAATGCCAGCGCACGAACTACTTGGACGCGTTCTACATCATCCTCGCATACCCGTATCAGACCTATGCTTGGAGGACAGACACGTTCACTGGCTGGGGCGATTGGGAGGAGAACCCATGCATGAGCTTCGACCACTTCTGGACGGGACCACAGCTCATGTTCCAACCCGAGCCTGTGACCTCGGTCGCGCCTCCGCCAAGCGATGATGATGCGTGGATCCTGTACGCGGCGGCGGGAGCAGCAATCGCGGTGTTGGCGGCAGTCGCGGCGGTCGCACTTCTCATGAAGAAGAAGAAGAAGGGCGGCAAGAAGGAGACTTCCGAGGGCAAGAGCCCGCTCGGGGAGTGACACAGGAAAACACGCCCGTGCGAACACCGCACGGGCATCCTTCCCAAACCACTTGAGCATCTCGAACGGGGACCTGTGCGGTTTCCGAGAAGACGAGACGGTCGATCAGCGCCTCCGACCGGCGATGGAGGAAGAGTGGGAAGCCTCGCGCTCTGAGTACCAAGGAACAGGTGTCGTCAGATGGACCTACGGACATACATCACGCACAAGATCGTGTACTTGGTCATCACGCTGGCAGCCATCATGACCTTCAACTTCGTCCTCTTCAGGATCATGCCCGGCGACCCTGCGAGGGCGTTCATCGGAAGGGGCATTTCGGAAGAGATGGCGGACGCAATCCGAGACAGGTTCCACTTGAACGACCCGCTCCATGTCCAGTTCGGGTACTACATCTGGGACACGCTGCACCTCGACTTCGGGATCACCGGGAGCCTGAATGCCGGGACACCCATCGTAGAGTTGCTGGGACCCAGGATATTCAACACGGTCGTGCTCGTTGGCATCGGGACCGTGCTGGCGATAATCATCGGCATAATGCTCGGCAGGTTCGCAGCCTGGAGGAGGGGAAAGCCCGCCGACACCGTCGGCATGGCGTTCGCACTGACATTCTATTCCATGCCCACATTCCTTTTCGCCTTGTTCCTCATGTTCGTGTTCGCCGGCGGCCTCGGATGGTTCCCGATAAGGGGAGCGTACGGCGAGCTCCCATGGGATACAACAGTCACGGACTACAGGTTCATGACGCTGTTCGAGAAAATCGTGAGCAGAGGCTACCACCTCGTGCTGCCTGTGACAGCCTTCACGCTCGAGATCATGGCAGAGTTCGCTCTGATAATGAGGAACTCCCTCACGGACGTCCTCACAGAGGACTACATAACCACCGCCAGGGCCAAGGGCCTGTCCAACAAGAGGATCCTCAGCGACCACGCCATGAAGAACGCTCTGTTGCCCGTGGTCACGGTAATGGCCATCAGCGTTGGCTGGATCCTCGGCGGGACGATAATGGTCGAGATGGTGTTCTCGTACGAGGGACTCGGCAAGCTCACCTGGGATGCGGTGGGCGCCAGAGATATGCCCCTGCTCCAGGCGTTGTTCCTCATAATGTCAGTGGCCGTGCTGATCGCCAACCTGATTGCAGACATCATATACACCCGACTGGACCCGAGGGTGAAGATATGAGGGATGGGATCTGATGGCTGGCATTCTGACGATGCTGACATGGATAATCGCGGCCGCGGTCGCCCTCATGGTCATCTTCATCCTGATCCGCAAACGGATGAGGGAAGGCACGTTCGTAACCGCCACGGACCGGCAGACGATGGCCTTGTGGTGGAAGAGTTCCAAGAGGACATTCCGACTCATGCGGCAGAACAGGCTCGGGTTCGGCGGCCTGATCGTGCTGATCGCGTTCGTGGTCATGGCGCTCCTGGCCCCGTGGATATCCACTGTCCCAGACCCGGATGTCTACACCAACTGGGAGCCGTCGTACTACGATATCGACTACGTCAACCCGTTGCCGCCCTCGCTCACGCCCTCGGAGTACACGGGATTCAGACACCCGCTCGGCACCGACTACAAGGGCCAGGATGTGTACAGCCTCACCGTCTACGGCACCCAGGCCTCGCTCATGGTAGGACTGTTCGCGACCGTGATTTCAGTGGTGATGGGTACCCTGATAGGATTGGCGTCGGGATACTTCGGCAGGATCACCGACGAGGTCCTCATGAGGCTCACCGACTTCTTCCTCGTCCTACCCTGGTTCCCGCTGATGATCGTGCTCATGACCGTGCTCGGCCAGGATTTCGTCTGGGTCATCGTCGTGATAGGCATCACGAGCTGGCCTTCCACGGCAAGGATCGTCAGGGCCCAGGTGTTGACCCTGAAGGAACGCCAGTTCATAGAGAGGGCCAGGGCGATCGGTGCTGGAGACGGGTACATAATCAGGAAGCACATCCTCCCCAACACGATGCCCCTGATCTTCGCGAACACTGTCCTGTTGATCTCGATCGCCATCTTCTCCGAGTCGTTCCTGGACTTCTTCGGGCTCGGGGATCCAAGCGTCATCAGCTGGGGCACCATGCTCGAATCCGCATACACGCACACGGCCGCGGAATCCGGCGCGTGGTGGTGGATCATGACGCCAGGGATCGCAATCGTCATCATGGTGCTCGCGTTCTCGCTGGTCGGATATGCGCTGGACGATGTGCTGAACCCGAAGCTGAGAAGGCGCTGACGCCTGGGTGTGATCACTGGACCACTGGTCCAGCGTGAGTCCTACGACGTCAGCGATGGATGAGAAGGATTATGGAAGAGGTTTCGAGCGAGCGTATGGACACGGCTCACTTCTTCTCTGCGGCGGCCGCCTGGGCAGCCTGGACCTTCCTGTAGTATGTCAGGTAGCCCATCGCGAACTTGTCCTCTCCCCAGAACAGCTTCGAGGACTTGAGCGCGAACTGCATGTTCGCGTCCATGGGGTTGCCGATGAAGCAGGTCATGCCCTGGCCAGCGCACATGAGCATGAACGACGCGTTCAGCTTCGGCCTGTCCGGGAGGCCGAACGACACGTTGCTGAGACCGACGGTGGTATTCACGCCGAGATCCTCGGTCACGATCCTGATCGTGTCCAACGTGGCCTTGGCGCCCGTGGCGGCCGTGCCACACGCAAGGGCGACACAGTCGATGATCATGTTCTTCCTGTCCAACCCCTCCTTCTCGGCGCGGTCGATGATCCTCTTCGCAATCTCGACCCTCTTCTCCGAGGTCGAGGGTATGCCAGCGTCGTCGATGCAAAGCCCGACGAGTGCAGCGTCGTATTGAGCGGCCAGGGGGATGACGGCGTCCATCCGCTTCTCCTCGCCAGTGGTCGAGTTGATGCCCACGCGGCCCTTGACGTTCTTGAGAGCTATCTCGAGCACCGCAGGGTCAGATGTGTCGATCCAGAGCGGCACGTCAACCGCTCCCTGCACAATCCTCAACGCCTCCTGCATGGCATGTTTCTCATCGATGCCTGGCACGCCGACGTTCACGTCCAATATGTCAGCGCCGTTCTCGACCTGACGTTTGGCCTCGACCTCCAGCACACCGAACTCTCCCGCCTTCAGCTTGGCGATGAGGTCCTTCCTATTGGTCGGGTTGATCCTCTCTCCCACAAGGACAGGCGTCATAGTGCCGCCTATCTTCACTGTCTTCGCGGTACCCTTCAGCTCGATTACTGGCACGACTGCACAAGGCATTTAACTCGCCTCCACTGAAAAGGGTGAACGCCTCCTCCGAGAAAAACGTTTTGGTCGCCCGAGAGAGGCTTTGTGAACGTCATCCAGATACCCGAGTCCGAGACGCCTCGAACGCTTCTGAGCCGTCGATTAGCACTCGTGTGCAGATGAGGGATACACGCATGCCAGAATATCTCAACGCGCTTCACCAAGGCATCCATCTCCCGGCGTGGCCTGAGGGCATTCTGAGAACATGGAAACAGAAAACTTAATTAGGGTATCGAGTATGCCGGTTCAATCGGAGTAGGGGATTTGTCTACGTGACGGATTACCCTAAGAACCGACCAGAAAGTCCTTCAGGACGCGAGTCTTGGAAGGACGCCAATTGGGGGTTACACCAATGGAAGATGCAGTGACACGGCTTAGGAACGCAGTGATAAACTACGAGATGGAGACCATCGCCGACCTCGCAAAGCAGGCGCTGAAGGAAGGCGTGAACCCGCTCGTCGCGATCGAGAAGGGTTTGGCGGAAGGAATCAAGACCGTCGGCGAGAAGTTCGGCAAGGGAGAGATATTCCTACCCGAACTCGTCATGGGCGCAGAGGCGATGAAGGCTGCGTTGGCCGTGCTTGAACCCGCAGTTCCGTCGGGGCAGCACAGGGCCAGTGCGGGCAAGGTCGTCATCGGCACAGTCCAGGATGACATCCACGAGATAGGCAAGAACCTCGTCTCGACGATGCTCTCCTCGAACGGGTTCGAGGTCATCGACCTCGGCGTGAACGTGCCCTCTCCGGAGTTCGTCAAGAAGTCCGAGGAGCACGGGGCCAAGATCGTCGCGATGTCGGCGCTAATGACCACCACGATGCCGAGGATGGCAGAGGTCATCGGGCCAATCAAGAAGAAGAAGCTCGGTGTGAAGGCCCTCGTGGGCGGCGCACCGGTGACCGACACCTACGCGAAGGAGATCGGAGCCGAGGGATACAGCGGCGACGCCTCCAGCGCGGTCGAGGTCGCGAAGAAGCTCGTCAGGTGAGGTCCCATGGCCTACGGTATCAAGAGGGGCATCCGGTTCCAGATCCTCAGCGATGAGGACCTGGACAGGATTCATTGGAGCACACTACACATACTCGAGAAGATAGGTGTGCAGGTCGACAGCCCAGCATGCAGGAAGCTGTTGAAGGACAACGGCTGCACCGTCGACGAGAAGACGAGGATCGCCAAGATTCCGTCCTACCTCGTCGAGGAGGCGCTCATCAAGAAGAAGGGCGCCTTCACGCTGGCTGGCAGGAACCCGAAGTACGACGCGAAGCTGGACATGAACCACAGCTACATGACGGCCAACGGCAACGGCGCCGTCGCGGTGGACTTCGAGACCGGCGAGAGGAGGGGCTCGATGAAGAAGGACGTCGTCAACTCCTCGAGGATCATCGACGCTCTCGAGAACGTGCACATCCACTGGCCTATGGTCAGCTCGACTGACCAGCACCCGTCCGTGGTGCACCTGCACGACCTCGACGCTTCCCTGAACAACACAGAGAAGCACGTCATGTACGAGACGGGCGTGACGCTCTCCGACGCCAAGGACCTGACCGAGATGGGTTACATCGCGGCGGGCGGCGAGAAGGAGTACAGGCAGAGGCCTCTGACCTCCTGCCTGCAGTGCACGTACGCTCCGCTCCAGCACGACGCTGGCGTCATGGACGCGAGCCTGTACTTCGCCAAGGCGGGTGTGCCGCTGGTATTCTTCGGCATGCCGCAGCCGGGCGCGACCGGCCCAGCGACCCTCGTCGGGTCGCTCGCGGTCGGGAACGCCGAGGTGCTGAGCGCGCTGACCATGATTCAGCTCGACACGCCTGGCGCGTCCATCATATACGGCATGGGGAACGCCCCGCTGGACATGAGGACGACCGTCAGGGCGGGCGGCAGCCCGGAGCACGCAATCTCGTCCGCTATGGCGACCGAGCTCGCGCACTACTATGGCATGCCATCCTGCGTCGGTGTGTCGGCCACGGCCAAGGTCCCAGGGGACCAGTCCGTGCTCGAGTACTACACTGGCTGCGTCGGACCGCTGATGGCAGGCGCGGACCTGATGTGCGGCGTAGGACTGCTCGAGGACTCGAGCTGCCTGCACTATGAGGAGATCGTGATGGACAACGAGATCATCGGCGCCATCGCGAGGCTCATCAGGGGCGAGTGGGCGGACGAGGACACGCTAGCGCTCGACGTCATAGAGAAGGTCGGCGTAGGCAAGAACTTCCTCGCGCAGAGGCACACCGTGGACCACTTCAAGTCCGAGCACTTCAAGCCGACGCTCATCGACAGGCGCTCGTACGACGCATGGTCGCAGACCGGCTCGAAGACGCTCAGGGACGCCGCGAGGGACAGGGTCAAGAAGATCCTGGCCGAGCACAAGGTCGCTCCGATTGCAGCTGACAGGCAGAAGGGCCTGACGGCGGTCATCGAGAAGGCCAAGAAGCCCATGTGGGGCGGCGAGTCCAAGGTCCAGTGAGATGGCAAACCTGTTAAAGGCCGGCGCGGGCGACCGCCCGGCCATTTAAACCCATTTTTCATGTTTCACAATCCAGATAGGAAACCGATGAGAACGACCCATGCCCGGGGGGATGAGAATGGCTAACTGCATAACGGTCAGGAACAGAAGGAACGTACTGACGAACGACGACATGAGGATGATACGGTCCGCGGCCCTCGAGGTGCTCGAGACGACCGGTGTTGCCGTTAGAAGCGAAAAAGCGCAGCTGATGCTTCGGAAGGCCGGTTGCGATGTGGACACGAAAAGCGCAGTCGTCAAGTTTCCCGACGGCCTGGTCATGGAGTGCGTCCGGAAGGCAAACAGGGCAGTCACTTTCTACGGCAGGACGAGGAAGCA
>JBFYNF010000151.1:0-4973 GCA_041304525.1 Thermoplasmata archaeon
ATAGACGACACCGACCCATCGATCATGCTCCTGTTCGATTCGGAGCAGGCGTACGGCGGCGACAAGGTGAACATCACCATTCAGGTGGACGATGACAACATCGGCTCTGGAGACGTGGTCCTGTTCGTCACGTTCCCAGGCGACGACTCCCCCACCTCCCTGCTGATGCACCCGTCGGGCGATGGCGTGTTCTACGCCCTCGTCGAGGTGCCCAAGAGGACCGGGGAGATGGAATTCTTCATCGAGGTGTCGGACCTCGCAGGCAACGCGGTGACATCCGAAACGTACTCCGTGACGGTCGAGCTGAGGTTCATCGACGCGGCGTGGCCGTACCTGCTCGTGATCGCGGTCGCCGCCGCGCTCGGGACGGGCGTGTACTTCATGCGCGAGACCACTATCGCGGTCGATGAGACATTCGTCATCTACAGCGACGGCCGGCTCCTGGCGCACAGCACGAGGAGACTGAAGCCAGGCATGGACGACCAGGTCCTGAGCGGCATGTTCGTCGCGGTCCAGGACTTCATCAAGGATTCATTCAAGGACGAGACATCGTTCAGGCTCCGGAAGCTCGACTTCGGCGAGAAGTCGGTCCTGGTCGAGAAGGGTGAGCACCTGTTCCTCGCGGTCGTGCTCCACGGGAAGGCGTCGAAGAAGGTCGCTAGGAGGATGAAGGGCGTCCTGGACGACATCGAGAGGGCGTTCGCGGAACACTTGGTGGACTGGGACGGCGACCTCGACAAGGTCAGGGGCGTGAACGACAGGGTGAAGAGGCTTTACTCCAAGGCCCCCGTCATGCCTGAGGCGCTCAGGAGAAAGGAGGCTTAGGTGGTACATTGTCCTCACCCTTCCCAGATCTGATCACACTTGTGGGCGTCACCGCCTTCTGCGCGGCGCTGGCCATCCTATCATATCGCAGGCGCATATTCGACCTCTCCGGCTCACTGAGCGCGTTCGTGGTCGGCATGATCATAGGCGTGTGCGGCAACGTCCTATGGCTGCTCCTCCTGCTGGTCTTTCTCATGACCAGCTTCGGCGCGACCAAGTACCGGTTCGACTGGAAGAAGGCCGAGGGTTTCCAGGAGGGCTCGAAGGGCGAACGGACTTGGAGGAACATAGCCGCCAACGGCGCGATACCGACAGCCATCGCGTTCGCCAGCTTCGTGGCCGAGCTCGTCAGCGAGGGAGATCCCGCATCGAACCCGTTCTCGAAGGACATCGCGAGCTTCCTGTTCATATCCGCGATAGCGGTCGCCGCGTCGGATACCGCGGCGAGCGAGATCGGCATCATCGACCCCAAGGTGTACCTGATCACCACGTTCAAGAGGACGAAGCGGGGCGTCGACGGGGGGATATCGCTTACTGGCCAGCTGATCGCGTTCGTCGCGGCCGCGTACACATCCGTAGTCGCGTATGTGATTTTCGCGGCCTTCAACTCCGACCTGCTCGCAGGTCCTGCGACGCTCTTCGTGCCGATGCTGTGCGGGTTCTTCGGGTGTCAGATAGACAGCGTCATAGGCGCGACCTGGGAGACCCGGGGCAGGATAGGCAAGCTGGGCAACAACTTCCTATCGATCGGAATCGGCACTGCTCTGGCGTTGCTGCTGGCGCTGGGAGCGGCCTAGGCCTTCCTCAGCACCGAGACATACGAGATCTCCTCATCCGGCCTGGAAAAAGTCTCTGACACGCGCCAGCCAGTTCTCTCTGCGAGCATCTTCATCTCCGCTGGCGTGACCATGAGCAGATCGAACCAGTCGTCTGCCATCCCTCTGTATTTGAACCGGAGCCTTACTTGACCAGGCATCCTTCCCCTCGCCCTGTTCTTCTCATGGTACTTTGTGTGTTCCTGTCTGGTGGTGTTCAAAGGGTCTATAGACTGCGCGAGGAAGACGCCGTCGTCGGATACTATGTCCCTGAGCCTGAGGAGCATGGACATGACGCCCTCGGGAGTGCCGCACAGGCCGAAGTTGTTCCCGAACGCGATTGCGGTCTGGAAGTGCCCTCGCGGGAAGCGCAGGTCGCACATGGACATCTTGACGGCGTTCCTGACGCCCCTCCGTCTCGCGACCTCGAGCATGTGGTCGCTGATGTCCACGCCGATGGTCTCGAGCCCCATCTCCTGAAGGTGCAGGGATACCCGTCCAGGCCCCAGCCCCATGTCCAGGACCCTACCCTTCGCGAGAGCGAGTGCCGCCACCTCGCAGTGGGGGAACGAGTCGATCGTCGAGATGTACGAGTCCAGGTCCTCTTCGTCGACGTACCCGTCGTCGCGCTCGATGAACAGAGGATCGTGCGACCCGGTCAGCCAATCGCTTATTGCAGTGCCGAAGAGGTCCATGAAGAACACCATGACATGCCGGCAGAAGAACGTTACCCTAGGGAATCCAATGCCTCGAGGACGCCACCCAGGGACTCCACCCTGTGGTCAGCTTCGCTCGCGGGCGCGCTCGCGTGGCTCATGACCTGCACCGCGTGCATCCCGAGCCTCTTCGCGGCGGCGATGTCCCTTTCCGGGTCGTCACCCACATGCGCCGCCGCCTTCGGGAGCGTCTTGAGCTGCTCCAAGGTCATCTTGAACGCCGCCTCCGCGGGCTTCCTGACCATGATCTCGTTCGAGAAGGTCGTGACCTGGAAGTATTCGAGGATGCCCATGCGGCCCATGAGCGTCCTGAGAGTGGAGCCCGGGGTCTTGCCCGTGTTGGATATCAGTCCTAGTCTGTACCCCTTCTCGCTCACGGCCGTCAGGACGTCCTTCGCCCCAGGTAGCAGCTCTGGAGGGTGCTCCAGGATACTCTCGGCGTAGATCCGCTCCACCTCGGAGATGTCCTCGTTGGTCATCTTCCCTGGCAGGCGGCACTCGATGCAGCTTAGCATGAACAGCACATGGTCCCTCACGGGCATGTCTCTGGCCTTGTCCCATGCGAGCTCGAGGAAGGTCCCGGTCTTCATGTACGCCTCCTCGATCTCGTCGATGTCGTGTGGGCGACCTATGCGCTCCAGCAGGTCGGCTATCCCGTGTATCCTGAGAGAACCGACCCTCTCCGAACCGCCTGGGACCTCCCTGATGAGTGTGTCCCAGAGGTCGAACGTTACCGCGATTACCTTCCTCATCGTCTGCGCTCCACCGTAAGATGATGCCTATAATGAACAATGGGCTAGAGGGGCCTCCGGACGCCCGCCCGGGCCCGGTTAGCAAGGCTTATATACCACATCGTATTTAGACGGGCCCAGAGAATGGTTTGACGGCCATAGTGGCGGGGCCACACCTGGTCTCATTCCGAACCCAGAAGTTAAGCCCGCCTACGTTCTCTGTGGTACTGAGGTGCGCGAGCCCTCGGGAAGCCTAAGGCCCTTGCGGCCTCTCGGGCATAACGGCTAGGTGCGCTAGTCCTGTACCTTCGGGTACAGGGTGAACCGCACCGCTTGAACCCGTTATGTTCGTGGAACGCCGTCAGCCACTCTCTTTGTCCCTTTCATTCTCTGACGCATCATGCCATCCACGAGGAAGATTTTATAAGAACACAGGCCACTTGACGAGCTGGAGCCCGATTCCTTGGCCTTGACGGAAGAGGAGAAATTCACACTTCTAGCGGTCCTCGCCCTGATCATGATACTGGTCCTGTATTTCGAGTTCAGGATCATGAGGGGCAGGGGGAAGGCGGTCCGTAAGGTCAACATCAGGAAGGACGAGGCCTACAACTCCATCCTGACATGCAGGTCGGTCATCAACGTCCTCGAACGACAAGGCTCAGACGTGTCCGAGGCGAGGGCGCTGGTGGACAAGGCCAAGTCGCTCATGCAGCGGGGGGAGCACGAGACCGCGATCGAGCTTTGCGAGAAGGCGCGCGAGGAGATGACCAAGATGCGCTCGCAGGTCAAGGGGCCGGTCCGGAGGACGAGGGTCGAGAGGGACAGTCTCGAATCGGTCGCCGATGAGATCGTCTCCGGGCCCAGGTCGGCGCCCCGCGATGACTCGTACAGAGGCGCGAAACTGGAGGTCCAAGGCGGGCCGAACTACCTGGTCGCGAAGTTCGAACTCAACACCGCGAAGGAAGAGATCGACAAGGCGACTGGCTCTGGTCAGGACGTGTCGGAGGCCACCAAGACTTTGAGGACCGCCCAGGCCGAGTTCGATTCGGGGAACTACGCAAAGGCGCTCTCGCTCGCAGTGAAGGCGAAGAAGGCAGCGTCCCCGCATGGCGCGGACGATGCGATCCCTCTCAGGAGGGTCCAGAAGGCCGAGCGTCCGTCCGACGAGGTCGACGGTGAGGCCGAGGATGTCGTGGACGTCTGCCCCAGCTGCGGTTCTGAGATAGACGCTGAGGACACGTTCTGCGGTTCGTGTGGCACAAGACGCGCGAAGGAACGCTTCTGCCCGTCGTGCGGCCGCGCTGCGTCCGAGGATGACAGGTTCTGCCGGAAGTGCGGCTCCAAGGTCCCGTGAACAGGCTCATCTGTCGCGGTACTTGTTCTTGATTATGAGCGCTGCGAGCGCGCCCGCCCCGAAGCCGTTGTCTATGTTGACGACGCCTATGCCGCTCGAGCAGCTGGACAACATCCCTAGCAGGGCGGCCATGCCACCGAAACTGGCACCGTAGCCGACGCTCGTTGGCACCGCGACGACCGGCTTGTCGGTCAGGCCCGCGACCACGCTCGGCAGCGCACCCTCCATCCCTGCTATGACTATGATGACATCCGCGGACTCGAACTGTTTCAGGTTGGATGTGAGTCTGTGGATGCCCGCGACGCCGACATCGTACAGCTTGTCCGTGTCGCACCCGAGTATGTCGCACGTGACAGCTGCCTCCTCGGCGATCGGTATGTCTGACGTGCCCGCCGTGACAACCAGCACCTTGCCGTGCCTCTCCCTCTCCTCGGCGCCGACAGTCGCGATCCTCGCTTCGGGGTACCATCGGACAGCTTCGCCAAGCTCCACGCGCAGCACTTCGTGAGTGGTGTGAGCGACGCGTGTGAAC
>JBFYNF010000152.1:0-2685 GCA_041304525.1 Thermoplasmata archaeon
GCTTCCCATGGACGACGCGGTCGTCTCGGCCTGCGAGATGCTCGGCATCGACCCGCTCGAGATCGGGAACGAGGGCAAGGCGGTCATCGCCGTCGTCCCGGACCAGGCGGAATCGGTGCTCAAAGCGCTACGGTCGACACCCGAGGGCGCAAGAGCCGCCATCGTAGGTGCGGCATCCAAGGACCTCAGAGGGGTCATGATGGAGACGCACACCGGCGGCAAGAGGGTCGTCGAGCCGCCCATGGGGGACCCGGTTCCTAGGATCTGCTGACCCCGAGCATCGCCTCTACGAGGGCCACTGCCCTCGGCAACGCCTCCTGGACCGGCGGCGTGAGCTTCTCGCCGACGTTGACCAGGTCCGCGGCCTCTATGGCGATGTACTTCACCGTGTGCGGCATGCGCTCGGGCACGATCCTGCGCCCGAGCGCGAGCGCGGTCGCGATGTTGATCCCGTGCGGGGACGACCCGTGGACCGCCCTCTCGAACTCCTTCTCCTCGAGCTCGTGGATCTGGCCAGGCGTCCCCCCGGTGGTCTGGATCGCGTCGACTATCACGACCACATCGTGGTCGAGGACCAGGTCGAGGAGTTCCAGCCCACCCGCGGGCAGCTCCTCCACCGTCACGCCCGGCAGCCCCTTGGCACCGAGCTCCCGGGCGACGTGTATGCCGACCCCGTCGTCGGACAGTATGGGGTTGCCGACGCCCAACACTATCGCGCGCATGCGTGGTTGAAGGGTGTGTGCCATGATAATCCTGCCTAGATGTATGGAAAACGATGGTTCCGTGAGGGTGGCTCCCTCACGTAAGTCCTTTTCAGAAGTTTCTCTGCTTCGCGACGACCGTCCCGTCCTTCCTCTTGACGGTGACCTCGAGCGCAGGCCCGCCGTTCAGCGCGTGCGTGCCACAGGAGTTGCACGGGTCGTAGCACCTGAAGGCCATCTCGACCTTGTTCAGGAGGCCCTGGGACACCATGCCGCCCTTGATCAGCGCCTTCGCGGCCTGCTTGACGCTCGTGTTGATGGCCGCGTAGTTGTTGGTCGTGGCGACGATCATGTTGATCTTGGTGCAGATGCCGTCCTTGTCCGAGGCGTAGTGGTGGATTAGCGTCCCCCTCGGTGCCTCGACGATGCCGACGCCCTCGGTGGGCGGGTTGAACTTGCCCCTGATGTCGGCGCTCGTGATGGTCTTGTCGCTCGCGAGCTCGAGCATGCGCTCCGCCGCGTGCTGCAGTTCGATCACCCTCGCCCAGTGGAACGCCAGGGTGTGGTGCACTGGCCCGGTCACTCCCAGGTCCTTCATGGTCTTCTTGAAGGCGTCGTACTCGGCCTGCGCCAGCGGTGTCGTGTACCCGGTGCAGACGTTGATCCTGCCCAGGGGCCCGACCCTGTATATGCCGCTCGACGGGCCGGTGACGAAGCCCTTCCAGCCGACCTTCTTCAGGAAGGGCATCTTCATGTATGTCCAGGGCTCGACGTGCTCTGAGATGATGTCGAGATACTGGCTCGGCTTGAACCTCACGAACTCCTTCCCGGTCTGGTCGACCACGCGGATGTCGCCGTCGTAGAAGTTGCTCTTGTTGTTCTTGTCGACCATGCCCATGTAGTAGGTCTCCAGGTAGTACGCGTCCTGGTTCAGGATCAGCCCGAGGTAGTCCTTGTTCGCGAGGACGACGTCGTGGAAGAGCTTCACCGTGAACTTGCCGAACTCGACGCAGCTCTTGGCCATCTCCTCCATCTGGGCGCGCTCCTCCTCGCTGATCTGCTTGCTCACGCCTCCGGGGAGGCCGAACACGGGGTGCGTCGCCCTGCCGCCGACTATCTCCTGCACCTTCTGACCGTAAGACCTGTGCTTTATGACCTCGGCCCCGATGGGCACGCCGACGGCGTCTACCACGCCGAGGACGTTGCGCTTGTTGGACGGGGCTGAAGGCCCGAGCACGAAGTCAGGCGCCGCTAGTGCGTAGAAGTGCGCGATGTGGCTGTGGGTGTACTGGCCCATGTAGAAGAGCTCCCTCAGCTTCTTCGCCGTGGGTGTGGGTTCAGCGTTGAAGACCGCGTCCAGTGCCTTGGTCGAGGCCATGTGGTGGGCCGCTGGGCAGACGCCGCAGAGCCTGTTGGTCAGGACCGGCAGCTCCTGCACGTGCCTGCCTATGCAGAACCTCTCGAACCCCCTGAGCTCGGGCACCTGGAGGTACGCGTCGGCGACGTCGCCGGCCTCGTCCAGGAATATCTCGATCTTGCCGTGCCCCTCGAGCCTCGTTATGGGGTCGATGCTGATCTTCCTCTCCTTGGTCTTGACTGTGGTGTCGTTGATGATAGGTCCGGCCACGGTGATCACACCTTCCTCTTGCCTCTCTCGGTCACGACGCGCTTGATCGGGGACTTCGGCAGCGTGAACGCGTAGAAGGTCCCGAGCGGGTCTTTGACCTGCAACATGAGTTCGATTATCTGCTCCTCACTTAGCTTTGCCTCCGAATCCGTGATGTTCAGCAGAGACGAGACCGCGGAGAGCATGCTCGCGCCCTGGTCCGTGACGGCCCTCGTCGGGCCCATGCAGCCCCTGCACGGCATCTGCGCGTTCGGGCACATCGCGCCGCATCCCGCGCGGGTCGCAGGCCCTATGCATATGATGCCCTGGTCCAGGAGGCACTTCTTCGGGTCCGGAGTGATCTCGTAGGCCTGGTAG
>JBFYNF010000153.1:0-11083 GCA_041304525.1 Thermoplasmata archaeon
GACGCGCCGCGTGCTCATCCGTGATCATGAGACCTGTCCCTCCCGGGGGAAACCCCATCCGGGTGCAGACCTACTTCGAACGTTTCAGGCGCTCCAGCCCGCCTCCCCTCGCGGCCTTCTCGAGGACGCCCCGGAGGACCTCTCCGAGCAGATGGGCCTGACAGGGGGAATCCCGAAAGTGGCCGTCGCGTTCGGTCGACCTGTCGACGTGGTCTCGCTCCGGATGTAGGATAAGGATGCGGAAGGGGTTTCGAGATCTTCGGCCTAGAACCTGTACGTGCCGCCGAACACGAGCCAAGCGAGCGTCGACTTCGCCGTCAGGCTGAGGATGATGTACACCTTCTCGCCGTAGAGGTAGTCCGCCCACTTGCCCTTCGCGCGGTACTGCAGCACCATGTTGATGGCGAACACGTTGAAGAACGCCGCCAGGACGAAGAAGATCGCGTATACGAAGGTCGGCACGGCGTCCGCGTTCTGGAATATCGCCCCGAAGAAGTATATGCCGAGGACGACCCATGGGACGAACCCCGCGAAGCAGCCGAACATGTACGCTGTCCAGTCGGTCTTCTTCGTGGTCTGGTTGTGCAGCTCCATCATCCACCCGAACAGGTTCATGGTCGCGTTCAGGGAGAATATGAGTATCAGGCTCGAGAGCTCCGATATGCCCACGAGGAACGCGATGAGAACGATCATGATGGACGAGCTGATGGAGTACTCGAGCCACCTGGCGTAGTTGACCCCCTTCTTCAGGTTGTCCACGTACCACTTGTTGGCGAATGTCGAGAGCGAGAAATGCGCGATCGCGGACACGAACAGGAACGACGCGACGAGCGGTGCGAGCGGCACCGACGCGATGATATCCTTGATAGGCACGATCATGCCGTTCTCATAGCCCTGGAACGTGGTCCATATCTCCGCCTCGCCAGGTGTAGCTATCAACAGCATCAGCGCGCCCTGGAAAAGGTGCAGGAACCCCATCACGAGATTGAAATCCTTCAGCTTCTTGAACTTCACATCCTCTGTATCGGCCAAGAACAACCCCTCCTATGCCTCTGAGGATGAATCGCATCACGGGATAATTGATGACTCGCCCGAACATGAGCGGATTAGGGCGGCCTTTGTAGTACGATTGGGGGTCACGTCATCCAGGGCAGGTCGACCTCGTCCGTCCTGTACCTCTGCCTCACGGCGCTGTCCTCGAGCCTGGTCCTGACACCTGCGTTGTGCATCACGAGTCCCGTCCAAGCGATCATGGCGCCGTTGTCCACGCACAATGAGCCCGGGGGCACGAACATCTTCCCGCCGCGCTCCTCCGCCATAGTTCTGACCATCCCCTGGAGGCGCTTGTTCTGGACCACGCCCCCACCGAGCAGGACCTCGTCCTTCTCGACATGCGCCATGGCTCTCTCGGTGACCTCGACGAGCATCGCGAAGCAGGTCTCCTGTATCGAGTAGCAGACGTCCTCGAGCCTCTTGCCCGACTTGTGCAGCTGGATGGCAGCAGTCAGTATCCCCGAGAACGCGACGTCCATCCCCTTGACGCTGTACGGCAGGTCCACCAGCTCCGATCCCTCCCTCGCGAGCCTCTCCAGGTGTGGCCCCGCGGGGAAGGGGAGGCCAACAGACCTGCCGAACTTGTCTATCATGTTCCCGATGCCGACATCGAGCGTCTCCCCGAACACCCGGTACCTGCCGCCCGAGTACGCTATGACCTGCGTGTTGCCCCCGGAGGCGTATAGGAGGGTGGGGTCCTTGCACCCGGTGACCTTCCTCCCGATCTCGAGGTGGGCCACGCAGTGGTTCACACCTATCATGTCCACGCCCAACGTAAGCGCGAGCGAGCGCGCGCCCGTGGCCGCCGTCCTGAGGCACGGTCCGAGGCCTGGTCCCTGGGAGAACGCCACGAGCCCTATGTCCTTGTACGATATGCCCGCCTTGGAGATGGCATCGTGCATCAGGGGGACCATGTTCTCCGCGTGGTGGTTCGCCGCCTCGCGCGGGTGTATGCCGCCCTTGGACCCGTCTATCATCTTGCCCGTGTTGGCGAGGACCTTGCAGTCCTGGTCCACTATCCCTATGCTGAGGGTGTGGGCGGTGCCTTCCACGCCTAGGCAGATCATCGGCCGTACATCACCTGGCGGATTAAAAGGATATCCTGACAGGGGTCCGGGGCGCGTTATCACACATGATATCCGCACGGCAGGGGATAATAAGAGCACGGACAATCGTATGAGACGAGGGAAGACCTTGAAATGCCCTTCGTGCAGCTCCGACATACCCGACGAGTCCAAGTTCTGCCTCAACTGCGGCAAGGAGGTCGCGGCACGGTCAGCGGCGACGCCGGCCGAGCCGTCTCAGGACGACGGCTCCGAGATGTTCGCCATGATGTGCATGGCCTTCGCGTTCATGCTGTTCTTCTTCTCACTCGCGCCGTTCTTCATGGGCATATGGTACGCGGGCGTCGCGATGTTGGGCGTGGGCGTCGTCCTGATGCTCGCGGGATATCGCATGATCAGGGTCTCGAAGAGAGAACGCATGGCAATGGCCGAGAAGAAGGCCATGAGGATCAAGCTCAAGTGCAGGTACTGCGGCACGCTCAACGATGAGCAGGCCGAGAGATGCCAATCATGTGGCGCGAGCCTGTAGCATGGACACCGTTCAGAAAATGGCAGCAAGGGGTTTTAGGAAAGGTTTTCGCGGATCGGCCAGGGCTCATCCCTTGTTGTAGTAGGTGTCCAGGAAGTCCGCCCAGCCGGTGGCGTCGTTGAACACCAGTCCCCTGTAGATCCCCTCGTACGCTTCGCCCCAGTAGTACTTCACGGACTTGGTCGGGAACCATATCCCGAGCCCGTTCTCGTCAGCGACGTCCGCGGAGTGCCACTCGAATATCACTGCAGCGTCCACAGCATCGACTACCGCCTGCGCGGAGGCCTTGACCGCACTGTCAGTTATGATCGTGCTGTCTCTGACAAGGGTCGCGTAGGTGAGCAGGTCCGCCGCGTTGTTCGGCGCGGGCGTGAGTCTCCTCAGCGTCTTGTACTCCGAGTAGTAGGTGGCCACAGTGGCCTTCTGGGCACTGCCGAACGTCTGGACCGCGGAGGCGACGATGCCCACCTGGGCCATGTCGTAGATGCTGATAGTGACCCCGTCCCATCCCAGTTCTTCGAACTGCGCGACGTAGTGCCCGGCCATCATCATGGCGAGAGCCTCTCCATCCATCTCGGGAGAGGCGACGAGGTCCTGCGCGATCAGGTCGTACGGGAAGCCGACCGCGTACATGTTCTCCTGGCTGAAGACGACGTAGTTCGCGTACCCGACCATCTGGTGGGCTATCTCGGCGGTGGCCATCACGCACGCGTTGAGTACGATGAGGTCGAAGGACAGCTGCGCGTCCGAGAGGCCCCGCCTATACTCGGCCATCGTCAGGTAGTCTCCGCCGTTGTCGTCGTCCCAGCAGAGCCCACGTATGCCTCCGCCGTGATCCCACATGACCAGGGCATACCTCTCGGCCGGGTACAGCGCCTCAGCCCTGTCAATGAACCTCGTCAGAGTGTCGGGGTCCCCCATGCTTGGCTCTCCCCAGGGTTCCACGACGGTCGAGAGCGGGCTCTCGACGAGCAGGAGGTTCGCCTCCTCGCCATACGTGTCCAGGAGCACGACAATGTTCACGTCGGCGCTGGACCCGACAGCCTCGAGCTCCGCGAGGTCCATCAGGGCATATGACTCGACGTTGTTGTCTCCGTCCATGTAGATCATGACGGTCCAATCCACAGGCAATACCTCTGCCTTCGCAGGCGCGGAGAGCGCGAGCGCGGGCAGGATCATCAGCACGGCCACTAGGCCCATGTAATACCTCTTCAGTCAGACTACCCCCTGTTCGACGCGTCCCCACAGGGCCGAATGGTCCCCGGCGGGGCTCGGTCAGTATCACGTATCACGGTATTAACGGTTATCGAATAACCCGGCTACTGACCCCCCCTGTTTGGGCGCCTCTCGGCGAGGTGAGAAAATGTAGGTCGGAGAGGCCTTCGGCCCCTCCGACAACGGGTTTGAGACCCTCGGGTTCAACCTCCCGACATCAGGCCTTCGCGTAGTACGAGTCGAGGAAGTCTGCCCAGTGCGTCGCCGCGTCGAACGGCAGCGACCTGTACATGGTCTCGATCGTCGGGCTCCAGTAGTACGACACGGAGCTCGTGGGGAACCATATCCCAACGCCGTTCATGCCGTCACAGTCGTCCGAGTGCCACTCGTATATGACGGCCAAGTCGACCGCGCTGACGACAGCCGCAGCCGCGCTCCTGACGGTCGTGCTGACCTTCGTGTTCGCGGACACGAGCTGCGCGAAACCCATGAGGTCCACCGCTCCAGCGGCATCCGCGGCCCCGAGCCTGCAGGTCTTGTAGGTCCTGTAGGTCGCACTCATCGTCGCCTTCATCCCGCTCGCGAAGACCCCGACAGCGTCCGAGACCGTCGTCAGGTACGCCATGTCGTACACGCTGATGGTGCACAGGTTCCATCCCAGGTCCGTGTAGAAGACAGTGAACTCCTCGCCCACTATGAGCGCGAGACTCCTGTCGGTCATGGTCGGCTCCGCGACCAACCTCGTCATGATGGCGTCGTATGGGAACCCTTGGCCCCACATCGTCTCCTGGCTGGAGACCACGTAGTCCGCGTATCCCTGGAACAGGTGCGCGATCTCTGCCTGGGCCATGTCGCAGGCGTCGAACATGATCACATCCATGACCACGCCAGCTCCGACCACCGCCGACCTCACCTCGGGCATCGTGAGCTTGTCCGAGCTGGAAGTGTCGTCCCAGCAGACGCCCATGATGCCCCCGCCGTGGTTCCAGAAGTCGAGCGCGTAGTTCTCAGCTGGATACAGAGCAGCGGCATCGGAGATGAACGCCTGCAGCGTCGCAGGGTCTCCCATGTTCACTTCGCCCCATGCTGCCAGGACCGTCGTGCTCCCCTGGTTCACGTACAAGAGGTCCGCAGGTCCTTCGAGCGTGTCCAGGAGGACCACGATGTTCACATCGGCCGTCGATCCTGCCACCATCATCTCCCCGAGGTCAGTCACTGTGGCCGCCTCGAGGTTGTTGTCGCCGTCCATGTACACCATCACGGTCCACATGTCGGGCACGGTCTCCGCGCTTGCCGGCGCAGCCAGGAAGAGCGAAGGCATCGCAACTACCAGGGCTGCGGCTATCCCGATCAATCCCCTTCTCAGGTCAAATCCCCCTTTCGATGTTACTTGATAGGCCTGGAGCTACCTCTGAAAAAACGCCCCGGTACCCTCACAAGCCCCGGCTCGTATCGGGCTGTGGGGACATAATCCTTGCCGAACTCCGCCGGTCCGTGGTGCCGGTGTGGAAAACCAGGGGGTTTGAAGGGTTTGAGTTCTCGCAGCGCTCAGAGCACGATCTGCATCGGCCTGCCGACCTTCTGCGCGATGGCCTGGTCGTACACGATCTTGGCCGTGAGGGCGTCCTGGACCGCGAGCCCGGTCGAGCAGAACACGGTTATCTGCTCGTCGTTCTCCCTGCCGGGCTTCAATCCCGCGACGACCTCGCCTATCTCGGCGTCCACGTCCTCGCGCGTGAGCTCTCCCTTCGCGAGGGGCACGTTGATCTCACCCGAGTGACTCGCCTGCTCCCAGTCGTCAATGACCAGGCGCGCCCTCTTGAGCACCTTCGGGTCCATCTCCTGCTTGCCAGGTGCATCCGCGCCTATGCAGTTGATGTGCGTGCCGTCCTTGACCCACTCGTCCATGACTATGGGCCCTCTGGAGGACGTGCATGTGATGACGATGTCGGAGTCGACCACGGCGGCCTTTGCCTCCTTGGCCACGGTGAACTTGCCGACCTTGTCCTTGTAGTGCCTCCTGAACTCCCGTACGAGCGCCTTGCTCTTCTCGGGGTACAGGTCGAACACGCGGACCTCGTCGAACCTCTCGAACTGGGTCAGGAGCGCCAGCATCTGCGTCCTTGCCTGGTTGCCCGCGCCTATGATCCCGACGACCTTCGGGTTCGGCCTCGCGAGGTACTTGGAGGCTATCGCGCTCGCGCCTCCGGTCCTCATGTCCGTGACATGGGTCGCGTCCATGACCGACAGGGGTGCGCCCGTGTGCGGGTTGACCAGGACGAGGAGGGCCATGACGGTCCTCATGCCGTAGTTCTTCGCGTTCTGCGGGTGGACGTTGACGATCTTGACCGCCGAGACATCCATGTCCTCCACGTACGAGGGCATCGTCCTAAGGTCCCCGTCGAACTTCTCGTAGAAGAGGTAGACCTTTGGCGGCATCTGTACCTTGCCTAGCCCCTTGTGCTTGAAGGCGTTCTCGACCGCGCCGAGCACGTCCTTCATGTCAAGGAGCTTCTTGACCTGCTTCCCCGTGAGGAGCAGGGTCTTGACCGAAGCGTGTTGGGTTGTCATTGTGACACACAACTCCGGAAAATCGCTATCGGGTGCCGAAATATAAGCGTATGCGAGGTAAAGGCAACCAGTGTCCCGGCCGGCTGGTGCCGCTCATATATCACGCCGGGATGTGGTACACCCATCCACGCTTCTGGCGCCTGTGGGCAAAGCGATTTTAACCCTCAAGGGCATATTGCCGTGGCTACGGAGAGTCAGGACTGGAGAGTGTCCTAACGGTCATGCATAACAACCGCGGTCCGATCGTCACGAGCCCGTCGGACTCGAAGGTCATCAGGCTCATCAGGGACGAGCTCCCTACCGTCGTCGAGCGATGGGCGACAGAGGTTGGCAGGGTGCCCTTCGCGCGCGTTTCGGATTCTGTCGGCGCACCCCAGGTCAGGACCGAGAGGCTCAGGTCCTACATCCTCGCGCTGTTGGACTATGTCGAGGACCCTGCGTCGAGGAAGGCCCGCGAGGTCCTCAGGAGCATGGTTCGGTCCGAGCATCTCAGGACCCTGAACCTCAGCAGCCTGCTCGCGAACCAGCTCATCCTGAGGCGCATCCTGGTCGACATCGTCCAGGAGAAGGTGCCCGCCGGGGACGCGACAGATGCTCGCAGGGTCGCATCGAACGCGGTCGACATGGGCGTAGAGGAGATCGCCCTGCTCATGGAGGAGCATTTCCAGATGCAGTCCGTCCTGGTACGGTGCCTCTCATGCGCCCCGGGGGACAGGGCCGAGCTGGAACAGTCCTTCGCCAGGTTCTGCAGGAATGCCATGGACTACTTCGACGCCGACTTCGTGTCCGTGTTCAGGTTCCTGAAGGACTCGGAGGAGCTGATGTGCCTCGGATGCTCCGCCAAGGGGGTCGCGATATCCAAGGATTCGAGGATGTTCCTCAGCTCCTTCCCGCTCGCGGCCGAGGCGATCCAGCACCGCACGTCGAGGACCTGCGTTTCACCCGCGTGGTCCCCGGGCCAGAAGAGGAAGGTCCTGGGCCAGATGAGCTTCGACCACTGCATAGTCGTCCCCCTGATGAGGGGCGACGCACTCCTGGGAGTCCTTTTCGTAGGCGACACGTCCGGCCCGACACAGTTCACGCCAGACGAGGTCAGCATCGCGGAGGACTTCGGGGCGAACATCGTCAGGATCATGGAGAACGCCGAGCTGTTCGAGAAACTCAGCATCAGGGCGAGGGCCCAGACCGCGCTCATAGAGACGGCCGCCAACCTCCAGAAGGAGATAGAGAGCTCGGAGATATTCAGGATCATATCGGAGAAGATGGCCGAGCTCATACCGTGCAACGAACTCGCGTTCTACATGTACGACTGGGCACGCCGGGTCGGCAACCCCGTGTACGCCACTGGCCCCTACGCATCCGAGGTCATGGCGGACAGGGACTTCCCGGCGGAGGTCGGATACGTGGGGCACGTCGCCAGGACGAGGAAGGCCGAGCTCGTGCTCGACACCGAGGCGGACGGACGCGGGGACTACATCCCCGGCACGCCGGCGACGCACTCGCGCATGCTCGCGGTGCCCATCTTGGGCAAGAAGGACGTCCTAGGCGTGATCGAGCTGCTCAAGTATCCTCCGGATACCTTCTCGAGCGAGGACATCGAGGTCGCCACGATGTTCGCGAACCACGCCGCGGTGGCGCTCGAGAACGCCAAGCTCCTGGGAGAGGTCTCGACGACGAGGGACCAGGTCCAGCTGCACATGGACCTCCTGACGCACGATATCGCCAACTACACGACCCCTGTCATGGCGTACATGGAGTCGTTGAGGGGCAGGCCTGGCCTGGATCCGGAGGTAGCCCAGGCGGTCGACAGGACGTACTCCCAGGTCGACAACATCATGTTCCTGGTCGATATGGTCCGCACGCTCGCGAAGCTCAGGGAGGACTCCGTCCCGAGGCTCGAGAAGACGGACCTACGCGCGGTCCTGGACGGGGCCATCGCGGAGGCGAGGGCGCGGTCTCTGGGGAGGTCCCTCGAGGTCGCGGTCGGGTTCCCGCAGGGCCCGGTCATGGTGTCGGCGGACCCGATGCTCAAGGACGCGTTCGTGAACCTGTTCGCGGCGGCCGTCAGGTCCGCGAGGAAGCAGGAGATCAGGTTCTCCGTGACCGTGGAGCCCAAGGCCGAGGTCAAGCGTGACCTGTGGTGGATAAAGGTCTCGGACCCGGACAGGACGATACCGGACCAGCTCAAGAGCGAGGTGCTGATGATGACGAAGAGGTCCAGGTCTGAGCTCGCAGGCGGGTTCGGCATAGGCCTCGCGGCGGTCAAGACGATCGTCGAGCGCTGCGGGGGGAAGATGTGGGTCTCGGACATCGTCCCGAAGGAGCCTTCCAAGGGATGCGTGTTCAACGTGCTCCTGACCAGGGCGGGCTGAACCCCGTCCCAGGGTTTTTGTAACACAGCCGCGTTCACCCGACCAGGGATATCCTGCCAAGGCGCAAGTACGGCCGGTTGAGGAAGGCCATACCCCCGGTCAAGGAGGAGAAGTGCAGGTACTGCAAGCTGGGCTATCCCTGCCCGATACACAAGAAGAAGCAGGCCTAGCGCGAGATGAGGTAGATGATCAGCAGGAACAGCCCGATCCCCACTGACCCGCCGATCATGAACCACTTGGACTGGACGAACAGCGCGGTCCTGATGTACCTTTCCTGCCTGTCGCTCTGGACCCTGAGCAAGGCCATCTCCTTCTCGGTCAGCTGCCTCGGACCCTGGCGCCTGTCCTGATGATGCGACATCGTTGGCCCCACGTGCGGTCGTCGATTTGAATGCTTCTGCGCGAGGCGCCCCCGGACTACTCCGTGGGCTGCTCCAGCGCCACCATCACGAACGGCTCAGCGCGGTCGTCGTATTCGACCGACAGGCCCGACGAGCCCCGCCTCTTGAACGGTCTGACCACGATCGAAGACCGGTACTCCTCGGGCACCTTCGACCTGATCTGCTCCTGCATGCGCTCGGCCGAAGAGCTCAGGAACTGGGTCCCACGTCCGAGCTCAGGCATCGGTAGTTCAAGCCTCCCCACCTGGTCACCGCTTCTGATAGTGTCGTCCCCTTATTCAAACGATGCGCCGGAGGTCGCCCTGTTCGTCTTAAGTTTATTGCCCACGTGCACGATTCCCATGCTGGGGTCGAGATGAAGGAATACGGGCTGATCATCATCGGGTCGGGCGCGGGCATGAACATAGTGGACCTCCCGCTCCAGAGGGGCGAGAGGGTCGCTGTCGTCGAGGAGGGCCCGCTCGGAGGCACATGCCTGAACCGCGGCTGCATACCGTCGAAGGTCCTCATCCATGTAGCTGACGTCATCAGGGAGGCGGAGGCGGCCGCCCCGATCGGCGTGAGCCTCAGATTCGAAGGCGTTGATTACAAGGTCGTCAAGAAGCGCATGTGGGACATCGTGCTCACAGGCAGGCACGAGATGGAGGAAGGGGCCAAGCACGTCCACGGACTCGACCTGTACGCAGCGGTCGGGAGCTTCGTGTCCGACCACACGATGCGGGTCGGGGACGAGACCATCAAGGCGCCCAAGGTCGTGATCGCTTCAGGAGCGAGGGCCAGCGTGCCGAAGATACCTGGCCTGGACAAGGTCAAGTACCACACTTACAGGACCGTGTTCGACATCGAGGAGCAGCCCAGGAGCATGGTCATCCTCGGAGGTGGATACATCGGGTGCGAGTTCGCCCACTTCTTCTCCGCGATAGGCACCAAGGTCACGCTCGTGGGCAGGAACCCTGTCCTGCTGCCTCGCGAGGAGCCCGAGACGAGCGCGCTCGTGAAGAACCGTCTTTCGAAACATGCAGACATCCTCACGGGGACGGAGACCGTGGCCGTCGACGGCAGGGAAGGCTCCGTATACGTGACTGTCAGGGGCCCCGCGGGCAACAGCGAGAAGGTCGTCGAGGGGGAGCAGCTCCTGGTCGCCACGGGCGTGAGGTCCAACTCGGACTGGTTGAAGCCGGAGAACACCGGGGTCAAGATGGACGACAAGGGCTGGATACTGACGAACCAGTACCTGGAGACCTCCGCGCCCGGCATATACGCGCTCGGGGACGCCCTCGGCAGGAACATGTACAGGCACACCGCGAACCACCAGGCATCCATCGTTGGCCACAACCTGTACTCCGAGCAGAAGATGGCCATGGACCTGCATGCCGTGCCCCACGCGGTCTTCACCGACCCTCAGGTCGGGCAGGTCGGCATGATAGAATCGGAGGCGGTCAAGGGCAGGAAGGTCATGGTAGGCCTCGCAAGGTACCACGACACCGCCATGGGCTACGCCTACGGCGACGAGGAGACTTTCGTCAAGGTCATCGTCGAGTATCCGAGCAGGAGGATCCTGGGCGGCACCGCCGTGGGCCCGCAGGCCGCGACCCTCATACAGCAGGTCGTGAACATGATGCATTCGGAGAACCAGACCTACGCCCCGCTGGTGAGGGCGCAGATCATACACCCCGCGCTGTCCGAGGTGCTCTCTCGCGCCTTTGGCGCGCTCAGGCCCGTCAACTTCGAGCTAGAACAGCACCATCACTGATCATCGGACCGCGCAGCCGGCCCTGCCGTGCTTCTCGAGGTACCTCTGGTGGTATTCCTCCGCCTCGCAGAACCTGGCCGCAGGCACTATCTCCGTGACTATCCTGGCCTTTCCGAGATCGGAAG
>JBFYNF010000154.1:0-3532 GCA_041304525.1 Thermoplasmata archaeon
TCGAATCCATGGGGAAGACAACGCGTCTAGGGTCAAAGGGAGTACTTCTGAGTGTCTCGTGCGCGGTCCTGCTCACCGCGTCCATGCTGGTCCTGCCGATCATGAACGTCAACGCCGAGGACGACACTGGCACGTTGCGGATAGCCGTCCTGCAGGACACGCCCGACTTCAACATGTTCAACCTCGGGACGAACAGCGTCTGGTAGACCTAGTTACTCTAGTGGATCTTCGCCTTCACCGCGATAGCCGAGGTGGCGATCATACTGCTCTTGGCATTGAGACAGGGCATTTCTCGCAGTGGGAAGAAGCGAGGCCAGACATCGGCCGGAATCACCCATGCCAAGTCGCCAGAGCCCTTGATATCTCAGTGTGAGCACGTCCCGAACGACGACACATCCCTGGACCAACTGCATATCTAGTATTTGATCAGTCAATTCGATTGCCGCACTGGCAATCATAATCTAGACAACTAGTCCAGGAGGGATCAGAGGACTTCCTTGTCCTTTCCCCTCGACCTTATTTCGGAATCAATTGCCCTTCTCACGAACTCAGGAACAGAAAGGACACCCCATTCAGGGTGGGCCCTGATCAGGCTGTTGACCTTGTCCCATAGGGCCCTCTCAATCTTGATGGTGGCGCGATTGCGCTCGGCCGGCATCGGTGGTGGCTATAACGCGGTTACATATATCACTTCCGCATAGGCCAGTCATACAAGTGCGTTCTTTCCGCCAAAATCGGCAGGTTGAAGTATTCTCGTACGCATACAGTACGCTGAGGGTAGGTCGGAGTGGGGTCCGGTGGTCGCTGGAGGCCGAAAGAGTCTCCGGCAGGTAGGCAGAGAGGCTCTAGACAGTCTGTGTCAGGTGGTCACGGTGTCTGAGAGCACAACACGACCGCATTCACCAACGTTCTGAAGACGGACGGAATCTGAGCACTCGCGCGAGAGGCGTCGACCGAACCCTTTGGTGACGAAGGCACGCGTCATGTGCATTGGCGACGCGGAAATCGGGGATCTGCTAGACGCAATGAACCGATACGAGAGTGGCAAGGGCCGAGGAAGACGCTACGCGCTCGATGATGCGATCAGAGAGATTTCCGCGAGGAGTGGCGACTGCAAGGAGATGATCGACCATTCGAGGTCCAGCGCCCTCTCCCTCGAGAGGAACGAGGTCTTCTCCCTGACGCTGAAGGATGGCACCATAATCGGACGTGGATTGCTCGGCGACAGTCCCTTGCGGGACCCGCCCGGGGCGACATGCAGCAAGGTCTGGAGGGTCTGGGGAGTCCGGTGGACCGGGAACAAGCTGGTCTGTCTCAGATGCAGGCAAGAATGGGTCCCCGCTCGGAGCCGACCCGAACAATGCCCGAGATGCGTCGGCCTTCTGACCATCTACGATGACAATAAAGCACACTCCGCACCGAGACGCGAGCGACGCTGCGGCCTGCAGCAATAGGGAGGCGGCATCATGTACGTGTTGTGTGTGGATGACGACCTCAGTTTTCTGGACCTTGAGAAGAGGATGCTCGAGCGGCACGCGGACATCATCGTCGAAGTCGCGACCTCCGTTCCGGAGGCACTCGATAGACTGAAGGTCCGCAACTACGACGCAGTGATCTCAGACTACCACATGAATGGGCCGACCGGGACGGACCTACTGAGATTCCTGAGAAACGCCGGCAACACCGTCCCATTCATCATCCTGACGGGGAAGGGGAACGACCAGGTCGCCCTCGAAGCGATGACCGAAGGGGCCACGTTCTTCATGGAGAAGGGATACGACCTGCATCTCACGTTCGCTGAGATCGCTAGCATGATCCGGGTCTCGGTCGAGGGCGCGCTGGCGAAGAGGAAGGCACTCGAATTCAAGACGATGTGCGACAGCCTGTGCGCCATCGGCTCAAGCGTGGTGTTGGTCCTGGACCGCGATGGAAGGATCTTGGACTGCAGTGCCTCGGCAGAGGCAATCATTGGATACTGCAGGGAAGATATGATTGGAAAGGCGTTCAACGAGCTGATCGCGGGGAGGGAGTCACACGACAGCACGGCCATGATGGAGGCGTTGATGGCGAACGAGGTCGCTCAGGTCGTGAGCCTCGAGGTCCGACGCAAGGACGGGAGCAGGATTCCTGCGATGATGTGCACGTCCGCACTCCAAGGAATCGGAAGAGACCGTGGAAGAGCCATCTGCGTCATCAAGGATGTCTCCGAACAGAAGGTGATGGAGGACAACTTCCGGGCGACGCTCAGGCTCTGTGCGGATCTCGAGGAGGTCCTCGACGAGATGGTCGCCCAGTCCAGCCCCAATCAAGGGCATCCTGACCCCAAGAAGGTGTCCTGAGAACCTCCTCACGCAGTATCTAGTGCCTGTTCACCTGATGACAATCTAACCGGATTCGACACGAGGCAAATGTTCTGAGACGGCCCTAGAACCGGGGCTCAAAAGACGGATGTTGCTGGGAACAGTCAACGGAGCAAGAACCACTAAGAAAAACGCTATAAGCCAGCGTAGCCTTCCATCGCCTGCAGTGGTCGCATGAGCATCCGGGTGAGCGTCGGTCATTTCGAGGTGGACCAGGACATCAGGGGCGCAGTGCTCAGAGTTCTGGATTCCGGGCGCGTTTCCGAAGGACGGGAAACACGCGCGTTCGAGAAGGCCTTCTCGGCGTTCGTGGGCACGAAGCACTGCATCGCGCTCAACTCCGGCACTTCCGCACTGATCGCAGGACTCACCGCCATCAGAAGGGCCAGGGAGAGCGGCGGAGACCGGTTGGACTGGGCCATAACCTCTCCGCTGACATACGCCGCCACCCCGAACGCGATCGTCCTATCGGGCATGGAACCGCTGTTCGCGGACATAGACGAGGACACGTTCTCCCTAGACCCCGACCGGGTCGAGGAAGTCATCGAGGCGAGGAAGGACTCCTCAGGGATCATCATTCCCGTGCACCTCGTATCCTTTCGACAGCAGGTGCTCCGCGAGATACGATCCGTCCTGGCCCGTGATGCCGGTCATGAGCGCCTTCTTCATGCCGATACACTCCGTCCCTAGTTGCTCGCGACAGAGGCGTACAGCATCATAGGCCTTTTCAATGGCAGAAAACATAATCTCGCCAGACGTCCTAGCCCGGGACCGCGAACGGAAGGACGGGACATGGTTCTGGGCAAGGTGTCCATCGTATCCACGGACGACCCGTGGAAGAAGGGAGGGGTCGGGGGCAAGGCGACCCACCTCCGACTGCTCATGAGAGGGTTGTCCACGGCAGGGGTCTCATCCGAGCTGGTCTGCGCGAGGGAGACCATGCTCTTCAGGTTCAGAAGGAACCTCTCCGGCGCACTCGTAAGGAACCGCATGAAGGACCGGGAGCAGAGATACGAGCACTACCTGGCCCAATACTCATCTCATCTGAAGAAGAACCTAGGCAGAGCCGGGTTCGGGTCACAGCTCGTGAACCCGCACGACGTGATCGCCGCGAGGGATGCGTGGACTGAACTCGACGCGAGAGGAAAGGACCTCCCGGTCGTGCTCACGCT
>JBFYNF010000155.1:0-2523 GCA_041304525.1 Thermoplasmata archaeon
AGCGAGCTGATATTCAAAGACCCGTCGCTCGCCAGGTGGGAGGTGAACAAATCCACTGCCATGGTTCCCGAGGCGAAGGAGATCGCACGGAAACTACTGGCAGAGCACAGGCCCCCCGCTATTGACAAGGCAACGGTGCTGAAGGGCGACGAGGTCATTGCCAGGTTCGAGAAGTCCGCTCGCCGAGAGTGACGCGAAAAGATTGATATCCCCCTCGGCCGATTGGCCAGCATGGTGAACAAGGTACACGCTGCACATATACTGGTCAAGTCTGAGAACGAAGCGAAGGACCTCATGGTCAAGGTCAAAGGCGGGGAATCCTTCGGCGACCTCGCGAAGAAACACTCCCAGTGCCCATCCGGGAAGCAGGGCGGCGACCTCGGCTGGTTCGGCAAGAACATGATGGTCAAGGCGTTCGAGACCGCGGCTTTCAACGGCAAGAAGGGCGACGTCGTCGGACCGATCAAGACCCAATTCGGCTGGCACTTGATCAAGATACTCGACCAGAACTGACGATGATCAGTGCTCCCGGAGCAGGAGCCGGGAGAAGAGCCTAATACTCCTAACTGATGGCGGCACCCAGATACGGGACCGCCATGCTCGATCCCTCGATAGCGTTCGCACTCTGCTCCCTGGCGATATACGGGCTCACTCAGGTCATAGCGAAGTTCGCAGTGGGTTCGCTGAACGCGGAGTCGATGGTCGCCCTGAACTTCCTGACCTCGATACCCGTCTATGTGTTCATCCTGGTCGGGGCACTCGTGCTCTGGGGAGAGTATCTGGACCATCTCGAATACGTGTTCTACGCCCTCATAGGCGCGTCCACTGCCCGGGGAGGCTACTACATCTATCTCGAGGCTCTCGAGAAGGGCGACGTGAGCATGGTAGGGAGCATCACAGCGTCGTTCCCCGCAATCACCGCCGTGCTCGCCGTGACCTTCCTCGGCGAGGAGCTCAGCCTGGTCAACGCCGCAGGCATCGTTCTGATCATTGCGAGCATGGTGGCCTTGTCCTACTCGCACGGCAATAGGAATGAGAGCACGAGCCATTCGAGATCCTCCCTGGTCCTCAGCATCACGACCATGGTGATATGGGGCGTCGGAGGGATATTCATCAAGTTGGCGCTGGATGGGCTCCCACTCATAGCGTACCTGGGCGTGTATCCGCTCATCCTGCCACCGATCGCGTTCGCCTACCTGCGGCACAGGAAAGCCCCATGGCGTGTGTTCCTGCCGAAGTGGACGGTCCCGGTCATGCTCGCGATAGTGGTCGCGGAACTCTGGCAGCTGGCATACTTCGCCGAGACATCTGCGATATCAGTGGGGTCCGCGGCGATAGTGTTCCCGTTGATATCCGCCTATCCGATCGTGACCATTATTGGGGCGCGCATGTTCCTGAAGGAGAGCATGTCCCGCCTCGACATGTGTCTCATCATGGCCGTCATCACGGGCATCGTCATGACCTCATTCGCGTGACGCCTGGGTCGAAAGGTTTTCCCTCTCCCAGGACCGCGTGCACTTCGGTCATCAGGTCGCTTATGGGAAGCTTCTGGGGACACTTATCCTCGCAGGCCTTGCAGTGCTTGCATGAGCCTGCCCTTTTCGCGGGGTTGAAGAACCTCTCGTATGTTCTCCTGGCGTTCGCAAGGTCGTTGTGCACGTATGCATCGTTGTATTCCTCGAAGTTGGTGGGTATTGCCACTCCGTGCGGGCACGGCATGCAGTAGTTGCACTTCGTGCACCCGATGACCGCCATCTCCCGATACTTCTTCGTCACGCGCTCGATGAGTCTTCGCTCTTCGGCTTTCAAGGCTCCCACACCGGACCTGTCCGCGGCCCTCAGGTTCCCTCTGACCTGGCTCATCGTGCTCATGCCGCTCAGCACGGCAGTGACCTCGGGCTGGTCCCAGACCCATCTCAAAGCGAGCTCGTACGGCGCGACTTTCTTCCCGCCCAGGACGAAGCCGTCCCTGATGCGCTTGGGCGGGTTCGCGAGCCTGCCGCCTAGCAACGGCTCCATCACGATGACGGGAATGCCCTTCGACGCGGCGTACCTGAGCCCCTTGGTCCCTGCCTGGTTCTCCGTGTCCAGGTAGTTGTACTGTATCTGCGCGAGGGCCCAGTTGTCGTAACCGTCTACGATATGCCTGAACGCCTTGTTGTCGTCGTGAAATGAGAACCCTATGCCGCCGATTCTTCCGTCTTTGATGGCCTTCTCCGCCCTCTTGAGCAGATCATACTTCTGCACGGTCTTCTCCCACACGTTCTTGTTCAGTGCATGGAACAGGTAGAAATCGATGTGGTCTGTCCTAAGCCTCTTCAGCTGCTGACCCAGGAGCTTGTCGAAATCGGTCTTCTTCTTGATGAGCCAGACAGGTGACTTGGTGGCAATCCTGACCCTGTCTCTGTAGCCGTCCCGGAGGGCTTTGGCAACCAGGCCCTCTCCTTTCTGCTCATGGTAGCCATAGGCCGTGTCGACGTAATTCACGCCGCGGTCCAAGGCGTACCGTATCATGCCGATGGC
>JBFYNF010000156.1:0-15119 GCA_041304525.1 Thermoplasmata archaeon
CGGCGGGGTCGGCATCGATATCTCCTTGTTGGCAATCTCCAAAACCCTCCTGGCATCCTTACGTCGTATCAACTTCCTCACCTTCCTCTATCCTTGAACCACCCTCAAGGTGCGTATACCAGGGCCTCGACTTACTATAAATACATATCACTTCGTCCGGCCAAGGTTGAGTCAGCAGGAGGATAGTAGAAAGGGGTTTGGGGGACAACGGAGCAAAACTCAATCCGGCCTGATTGACGGAATGGCCAGGTGGGCCCGTCGCGATTTGAACGCGAGTCACCAGCACCCCAAGCTGGAAGGATACCAAGCTACCCCACGGGCCCTTTTTAAGAAATGGTTGCCGAGCGCGCCCTCAGTAGGGCGCGATCTCGTCAATGAGGTTTGCGTGGGTCAGGATCATCCTGCGGCAACAATATCGGTCCAGATGGAGCGCGTCGAGGACGTCCCTCGGCGGCTCCCCCATCTCGACCCTCTTCACGAACTCCTCGAAGGCGCTGCCTATGACCTTCCCACATGTGAAGCATCTGACAGGTATGATCATCTTCACATCACCTGTACGACTTCTGCCGCTTCTTCCTGGCACCTCTGCCCAGGGGCTTCTTGGGTAGCTTCCTCCTCGGATCGGACACGAGGAGCGAACGGTCGTACCTCATGAATATCGTCTCGAGGTCCTTGTCATCCAGGAATTGTACCAGGCCCTTCGCGATTGCTGTCCTCGACGCGGTGGCCTGTCCCATTATGCCTCCGCCCTGGACGTTGACCTCGATATCGACCTTCGCGGAGCGGTCGCCCGCGAGCGTCAGCGGCTCCATGATCTTGGTTCTGGCGAGGGACGGCTCGAATATCTCGACGGGTACACTGTTGATCCTGATTAGTCCCTTGCCTTTGCGCACGCTCGCCCTCGCGACGGCGCTCTTCCTCTTGCCACTGGCAACTACGACCTTCATGTGCGAGCCTCCCTTGTGGACCCGAGCTCCTTGGATATCGCGCCCAGGGTCGTGTACTTAGCCAGCTGTGGCTTCTTGGCACTCTCGAGGGTCTCGGCCTTCTCCGCCTTGAGCTCCCTCGGTACTCCGACGTACACCTTGAGCCTCCTGTAGGCCGCTCGGCCCGAGGGTTTCCTGTGCTCGAGCATGCCCCTTACAGTCCTCTTGAGTATCGCGTCAGCGGAGCGCGGATAGAACGGCCCGTGGTTCCTAGTGCCTCTCTCCCGCCTGTGTTTGTAGAACGCGAGCAGCTGGACCTTATTCCCGGATATGATGGCCTTCTCGGCGTTGATGATGAATATATCTTCGCCGCTCAGCAGCCGCTTGGCGACATGAGTGCCAAGCCTTCCCAGTACGAGTCCGTCAGCATCGATTACCGCCAAGGCTTTCACCCCATGAGCTTGATCTTCGAGCCCTTGGGGTGCTTCGCCAAGAGCTCCTCAATGGACACGCTCGTCCCGCCAGCCTTCTCGACCTTGTCCTTCGCCTGTCCCGATGACCTGTACGACGCGACGGTGAGCTTCTTCGCGAGTTCGCCTGCCCCCAGGAGCTTCCCGGGGATGACGATGACGTCGTTCTCGGCCGCATAGCGTTGCAGCTTCCCGACGTTCACCTCGGCCCAGTGGCTCTGCGGGCCCTCAAGGCGCACTGCGATGTCTCGCCAGACAGGTGCCTCGTTCGTCCTGCTAGCGTCCTTGAGACGCATGACCAGGGCTACGAGGTTGGGATTCGACTTATTCATCTTCTTACCCATATCTGACTCCTCCGACAACCAGAGAGCAGGCGTGTAAATGGGGGAACCGTTTATAAAGCTTTGGATATGCCCAGTGTGCTGGCCCGAGGATGCTGGCCACGCCGCGCAGGGAATGCGCGCGGAGGGGCCGCCAGGCGCATACACGCAATAATGGACATCGAAGAGAAGATATATACGCCATAAGGCATACACCGAAAACCCAGCTCGGAGCGGGGGTCTCTGATGATACGTTTTGGTCCTGCAGGCATTCCACTCTCCTGCAAAGGACGCACATTGAAGGACGGTATAGAGGACGTCCATCACCTAGGCCTAACGGCTCTTGAGACGCAGCTCGTGAGGGCAAGCGTCCAGGAGCGGACCGCAGAACCCGAGGAAGTCGGACAGACACCCCTTGACCTCGTCAGCGACATGGTCATAGAGATAGTCCGCAAGAAGGGCGCAAAGGAGGAGGTCATTTACGACCTCGACACACCCATAAAGGCCGAGGACACCCTTGTCGCCCTCACGAGCGGCCTGGCGGTCAACTACACGGACCTCAAGAAACTCAAGATCATGGCCGACGAGCTTGATGTCGCCATGTCCATCCACACCCCCTATTACATGGACCTTGTCAGCGAGGGAGAGCTGTCGTTCAAGAGCATGGATTCGATCAGGTGGGGAGGCATAATCGCCAAGGCCCTCGGAGGGTCTATGGTCGTCACTCACCTGGGCCTGTATGGGGACGTCGACGACAAGACCGCCCACAAGCGCATCAAGGGAAGGATCACAGAACTCGCGGCCTGGTACAAGAAGCAGAAGATCAAGGCACCGATCGGCCTCGAGCTCAGCGGTCGCAGGGAGATTTTCGGATCGCTACCGGAAGTGGTCAAGCTCTGCAAAGAAGTCGACGGCGTCGTCCCCGTCGTGAACTTCGCGCATTACCACGCGCGCGAACACGGGAAGCTCAGGGAACCGAAGGACTTCGATGAGCTCCTCGATACGGTCGCAGATTTCACAGGCGGTGAGTATTACACCCACTTCTCTGGCGTCGAACATGAGAACGGCAATGAGAAGAGATACACATCCATCAAGAAGGGGGATCTACGTTTCGAACCTCTGGCCGAGGCCATGGTCGACCGGAACGACCCGATCACCATCATATCCGGCTCGCCTCTGCTCGAGCACGACGCGATGTACATGAAGGTCATACTCGAGAGAGTGCTTTCGAAGAGGGTCTCCAAAGAGGTCAAGGAGACCAACAATAAGAAGGAGAAGACCGGATCGAGATGAAAGAGAGCACTGAGTACATCGTGAAGATGGTCGCGCAGACCCTCGAGAACGAGATAGAGGGCACTGATGAGTTCGTCGACGCGATCATCGGTGCGAGGAAGGTCTTCATCTATGGCGTCGGCCGCTCAGGCCTTATCGCCAAGGCCTTCGCCATCAGGCTTGTCCAAATGGGGCTTGAGGTGTACTTTGTGGGCGAGACCGTCACCCCGATCGTGGAGGAAGGGCACTTGGTCGTCATCGTCTCTCACACCGGCGAGACGATGTCCGCAGTCCAGACCGCGAACATAGTCCGCAGGGTCGGTGCGAGGGTCATCACGATCACAGCCAACGCGCACTCGAAGCTCGCGAGCGCGTCAAACGTGGTCATCCTGATCCACCCGCCGAAGGACGAAGACCGACGCAGGCTGGCGCCCCTGGGCACACTTTTCGAGGACGCCACACTGATATACCTCGACAGCATCGTTGCAAGGCTGATGGAGAAGCTGGGCCAAGGCGAGGGCTCGATGAGGAAGCGGCACGCGATATGGGTGTGACTGCTCAGAGATCTTTCTTGAGATCCTTGTCTCTGAGACCGTCCCTTCTCAGCCGCCTGCGCCGCATGAGGATATGGAGGCCGACGACAAGGCATGCAGTGACCACCGTGCCGGTGACCGCCACCGCGAGACTGTTCTCTTTCAGCCAGTCGGTCATACTGCCCACGAATCCACTCTCGACGATCCCTAGGCTTGAATCGAGAGTGAACGCAAGCGTGCCGTTGGACATTGGGAGGGCCGAGTGGAGCACCAGACCGATTCCTGTCGTGTAGCACGAGGAGTTCACAGCGACGATGGTCTGGTTTCCGCTGGAGTCCAATGCCTCTGAGCCCCATTGATAGAACGCCTGCACCGTTCCGTCCTCCTTCGCGAGGTCGATGCACTGGACAGGGGATGTCGTCCCGTTGAGCGGCCTGGTGAACTCCTCACCATCGAGACTCTCGTCAACTCGGGCAGACAGGGCGGCGGCCACCGCACCACTGGGGCCATCCTCGAGCAGGTGGAACATATTCGTCGTGGCCCCTCCCTGCACGAAACGCTCGACTGCGAGATACTGTGTCTCGGTCCGGTTCATGACGTCCACGGACATGTTGATGAATAGGCTGGTCTTCCCAGAGACCATATGCGCTCCCGTGGGGTTCTCATAGCTGGCTTCGTTCTCCGTCAGACGGAACCAGAAGGTCATGTTCGCCCACGACTCCACAGATGGAGGGGCATCGAGCGTCGAGTTGTATGCATCCGCCTGCGCCCTCATGGAGAACATGACGAACTCCCCTTCCTCAGACGAGAACCCCGACTCCACGGACGACAGGTTCCAATCGACGTGGTTCGAATCGAGGAAAACCGTGTACACCGCCTCCGAGCGGCAGAACCGGCCGTCCCCGTTCGTGTCGTTGAAGAGATAGAGCTTCGGGAAACCTATGTCGAATGTGGGGGAGAACGGGTCAACCGAGTGCTGGAACACCATCCGAGGCCATTCGCGCGTGACGGCGACCGTCAGGTTGCCGGATATTATGCTCACCTTGGTCTCATCTACGCTGACGAACATCGCATAGTCATCCTGCTCATCGGCGGCCGAGAACGGAGCCGACAACGACACCAGGAGTACCGCTGCGAAGGCGAGTCCGATAAACCGTCCAGGAGCCATCTCTCACTCCAGCATACCCTAAGACGGTTTGGGCGAAAAGCTTTGCTGTCTCAGACCGCTCTGACTTTCAGTCTCCTGGTCCTCTTTCCCACAGACCTGGCTGGCGCAAGTGCGTCCGTGAGTGAGAACGGAACCTCCTCGTACTCTCGGCCACAGAGCCTGAACGCCTTCACATCCTCGTTCAGAGGGTCGATTACGAGGGCCGTGTGGTATGGCTGGTCGAACATGTTCCTCTGGGTCTCGAGGTCCGTCCCGGAAAGGAAGCATGTGTGGCCCGGATGCGAATGGTACCACCCGACGATGATATAGTCGAAGCCCGAACCGTCGAGGTCCCCGAACAGTTTCGGCAGCGCCTCGCGGTCGAACCTGACCTTTGACGGCGTGCTCTTCAGATCCGTCGTAACCACATCCCTGACGGTCGTGTAGACGCTACCGCGCCATGAACGGACATCCCCCAGCATGAACCCCATCACCTCGAGCCTCCTTGGAGCCTCCTTGGTCGCATGAGACCTCATCATGGCCTCGGCGTGCCGAGATATGTACAGGTCGAAATGGCGTCCGGAGGACAGAACCTCATCGTAGGCCACCCTGGAGTCCTCCGAAAGCCAGTCATGCGGACCGAGCGAATCCTCAGGCGGAGGGGCGCACTCTTCAGGCTTGCGCCTGGTCTCCCCGAGTATCTTGGGCCTAGGCATGGTCTCCTCCGACGATCCTGACCCTTCGATCAGACTGGTCCATCTGCGAGGGTGGAGAGTACTTGTTCCTGTTGAAATACGCCGCCGCGCGCGTGCACGCGTCCGAACCGAAAGGGTTCTCTGGGTTCGGGTTCGACAGTAGCGATTCGATGCCTTTGATGAACGTCGACAAGCTCGACCCGAAGTCCCAGTTCTCGAGGAGCTTCGTGCAAACGTATCCCCCGTCCTCCGGGGGCATGATGTTGGGGTGGAATATGGGCGTCATCCATTTCACAATCGGCTTCTCAATCGGATACTCCTCGCCAATCAGTATCGCGAACTTGTGCACGAATAGGTGCAACACCTTCCCGTCCTCCCATGTAGGGCCTGGGACGCGGAACAGATGGACGTTGACCAGGATCGGGAACCTGCTCAGTGTCGGGTCGGACACGGATATGTGATGGCGCAGCTCGCGCTGACACAGCTCTATCTCGTTCTTCAGCCGGAGCCTCAGCACGTCGAGTGGGAGGGGCATCTGGACTATCCGCCCTCGGGATCAGGGATGAGTTCGAGGACATCCTCCGCCATCACTCCGGCGTCCTTGAGCGTAGACCCGCCCCGGAGCACCTTCTTGCCCTTTCGGAGTACATAAGCACCCATGTCCTTGTTCCAGAATGTTGCGGCGCTCTCAATCATCTCGTCGACGGAGTTGTCGCCATCGAGCTCCATCTCCACCGTCGCTCCCGTCTCCGCATTCTTCACCTTGAGCCTGAACGTCAGGAGGACCACCTAACTACTGGACAGAGCCTGACATTATATGGTTTTCGGATACCTGTAGCACTTGCGGGGGGTGGTTCGGGCATCTGGGGTCCAAAGGGACCTCCATCTCCTCCGCCACGTTCCTCTGACCATCGTAATAGAACATGTTCCTCAGGGCCATGTCCTTCCTGCCCGAGGCAATCTTGAGGCACTCTCTGACCATGACCGCAGAAACGAGGCTCGTGGTGGTTATCTCAGCTGCGAGGCGGGGTTCGTGGAACACAACGCCTTCGCCCGTGCAGCTGAACCTCATGTCCGCGACCTTGGCGTGGGATTTGTTCATGCCACACTGAACGCAGGGGCCGTCCGGGGGGAGGCACACCATGACCCTTCCGATAAACCCCTCCATGCCCCCATCTATGTACGGTCTGCCCGCGTGATACGCGTGCGAATTCGCATGTATCCTGGCGGCGATGTTGTCGAGACAGCCCAGGACGATGTCGAACCCATCGTAGAACGATGCGGGGAGATCCTCGAGCCTGCCCACGACCGCCCTCGCGCGCGCGTCCGGTGACAGGTCCATGATCCCCCTGGCAACGACCTCGGCCTTCTTACCCCTCGTCCGGGCGTCCTCCTGCGTGAAGAATAAGCATCTGTTTAGGTTCGAGCCCACGACGTGGTCCATATCCACGACCGTGACTCGCCTGAAGCCCGATAGCGCCAGACACTTCCCGACCTCGTTCCCAAGAGCACCGGCCCCGATCATCAGGACCCTCGTGCGGAAGATGGCGTCGAGGTCCATCCAACCTATCCGCCTGGATCTGTCGAACGCGTCCTGGTCCACCGCGCCAGGCACGAGCCGTCCCTCCATGGGCGGTGGAAGCAGGAGCTTGGAATTAAACCTTGCCCATGTCCCAGACCAGCCTGCCCGCGTCCATCAGGACTGTCTCCTTCCCCGAGGATGACACGACCGTGATCGTGGGTCTCTTCACGAGTCCGTCCAGATGTATGAGGGACTCCGCGTCTCCATCGTAGTTGCTGCCGACAGCGAAGTGGCAGGTACCGTACACCTTCTCATCCTCGAGCATGTTCGCGACGATCCTGGCACGCCTGTTCAGGCCTATCCCCAGCTCCCCTATGGCAGCGGCGTTCCTCACATAGGAATCCAGGTCCTTCTTGGGCAGCTCGCCCGTGGAAACCATCTTCCTCGCCTTCGACTGGCCACCAGCGATAGACGACCTGAGCGCCTTCGCCTCGGACCTGCCCGAGACCTTGGCGATGAAACCGCCCGTGACCTCGGCCACGATCGGGGTCTTGATCACGACCTCGCCCTCGTTGAGCGCCATGGACCCGTCGAACGCGATCACTCCGCTGGCAGTGCCCAGCTCGGGGGAGACATAGACCTCACCCGACGGTACGTTCCCGGCGTGGCCGGGCGTCCTGAAGTCGCCGTCGTCCGGCTTGGCCTTCCTGCCTTTGAGGCCTATAGTGATGTCCGTCCCGCCCGGGGCGGTCACCCTCACGGATGCGGATGAGTCGAGCGCCTTGATGATCCGCTTGCAGTCCGACCTCAGCTTCGTGTAGTCGATTGGGACGGTCCGCCGGAACATATCCTTCGTGATGCCCGGGGACCAGAACGCCCTCGACTTCCGCTCCTCGTACAGCATCTCGAAGATGCTGTTGTACTTCCTCTTGCCCGGATATCCTTGGAGAAGGCCGACCTTGTCCTTCCCAAGCCTATCAGCGCTAATGGACAACAACGCGTCGGGCTCTGAGTTCATCGCCTTCACGAGCGCATCCTCGGTGAAATCGAACTGCCCCTTCCCACGCTGGAACGCCAGGACAGGACAGGCCCCGACCTTCAGGGCGGCGTCGAATATGGCCATCGATATCTCGCGCACGTCCTTGTCGGGATTGGCCACGATGAAGAGCGTCTCGCCCTTCTTCAGTGCCAGGACATCCTTGACTGCCGCTCTCGCGCCCGCCGTCAATGAGCTGTCGTACCCTTTTCCGCCTGCGAAATCCATGCCCTCACAACGCCAGGTGATTCACAGCGTACCACATAATCCTTCACCAGACATCGCCGTAGGTTGTCGACACCCAAGGGCGACCGTGTGGGGCAACGCATCAGAAGCGAAGGTAGTCCGTCGGTACGGAGGCCTTGAGGGTCATCTCGTCGTACTTCCTCAGGATGTCCTTGATCTGCCTGGCTACGTCCTTCTCGATCTCTGGCGGCCTGTGATCGGCGAGTATCCGCTTCGCCTCCCTGCGCGCTGCGAGCCTGATTGGCTCCTCGCCCGAGTCCTGGGGAGGTGGGAGCATGGCGATCTTGGGCAGCAGATTCTCCTTCCTGAAGAACTTGAGCGTGTGCGTATCCTTCATGAAGTAACCGCCTGGACCGACCCTTGAGATGGTGTCGAACGCGAGCGTGTCCTTGTTGACGTCGATGCCTCTCCAGGCGCGGAGTATGTTCCTCCACAGCTCGCAGTCCATGACGACCTGTTCGACAGACTCGCAGCCCGACCGCTCGAAGCCGCCTATGCCCACGATCTGATCCGCGCCTGCCATGGCTGGAAGGAGCGCGCTTATGGCCTTCTGGTAGCCGATCTCGTACCCTGGCCTGCAGCCGGACGCGGCTGTGCCACCCACCTGGGACGGCAGCCTGTACCTGCGGGCCATCTGACATCCAGCGGAGTTGATGAGCGCGCCCTCGGTCGAGCCCGACAGGAATACCCCGGTCTTCATGTCCATCGGGCCGGATTCGGAGCTGTAGAGCACGGGAGCCCCCGCCTTCGCCGTCTGAGATATGACGAACCCCGCGAGGTTCTCCGCGTTCACGAGAGCGACCGTCCCTGCGAGCGTCACGGGCGCCACAGAACCCGATATGGCCATGGAAAGGTGGACGACTGGTAACCCTGCCTTGGCGAACTCGACGACCGCTTCGATGTCGCCCTCCTCGTACCTCAAGGGGGTTATGGGCGTGTGAGTGATCGATATGATCGGCCTCTTGACGAGCTCCTTCTCCGAGCCCGCGATGGCGGCGGCCGCCTCTATCTGGAACCGCGCGTCCTCGACGCTCCCAGCGCCGTGCTGTATATGCTTCCCCGTGTTGAATATGGAGGCCACGAACTCGTGGTTGTTGGACACGTCCGGAGGCAGGTCGGTCGCGACCACCTCGGGCCAGTACATGTCCACCTCGGACATCGCGTCGCACACGAGCGTGAGGTCTATGAGGTCGTGGATGGTTGACTTCCTCTTGATCTGCCTGTCGATGTCCCAGACATCGGTCGGCTGGCCGTCGTTCACGCCATAGACCCTGTCCGTCGCCGGCAACTTGAGGTCCCTCTGCTTGTCCCTGGCGGCCATGACGAACTCCTTCGGCGCCTTCGAGAGCGCCTCCTTGACCATGGCCTCTGAGATCCTGGCTGTCTGGGACCTCTCATCGACCGTAGCCCCCTGTCCCTTGAGCATCGAGAGCACCTTGTGGCTTGTGACCTTTATCCCGACTTCCTCGAGGATTCTGATGGACTCGAGATGGATCGCGTCTTCCTGCTCTCTGGTCAAGGGGTCGTAAACTGCCTTGGACAATCTATCCTCCTACGTTGGAGGGGGAAACTTGTACTCCGATAAAAACCCCGGAGTCGGTGAGCTGCAGAAGCTTGATATACCCCTCGTGAGGAGGTCAGTCCTTGGACCTGAACCTCTCGACGGCCTTCTCCTCGAGCCTGCGCGCCCTCCGGGCCATCGATTCGCGGTTCCTGCGCACGTCCTCGTCGGTCTCGAGCTCGATGCCGGGCACTTGGCACGGAGCGCCGTCGGGCCCGAGCGCGACCACGGTGAGATAGGACGAGCCCGTATGGCGCACCTCGCCCGTCCTCGGATCCATGGCCTCTATGCGCACGCCCACTTCCATGGACGAACGCCACACGGCGTTCACGTTCGCCTTCAGGGTCAACAGGTCGCCCACGTGTACTGGCGACAGGAAGGCCATGCGGTCGACGGACGCTGTCACGACATTCGCGCGCGTGTGCATCGTAGCGGCCACATAGGCGATCTCGTCGACCATCTTGAGTATGGTGCCTCCGAACACGTTGCCCGCGACGTTCGCGTCCTGGGGCATCATGACCCGCGCGACGACCGTCCTCGACTCCGAGACCTTCCGTGTGCTCATGGTACCGACCGTTGTCACATGCTCACATCGTCGGGGGAGGGGGAGGCGGGGGCATCTGCTGCGGCGCTCCGGCAGGGGCCTGACCACGCTTCCTCATCATGAGCAGTACGGCCACGATTACGACGACGGCCGCGAGTATCCCGAGGCCGATTATGAGGATCATCATGGTCTCCGAGCCCGCGGAGTACTTATACTCTACAAGTTCGAGAGTCATGTACGGAGTGGACTCACCCTGCGAGAACGTGGACAACTTCACCCAGCTGCCCACATCGGATGAATACCAGTAGACGTCGTAGTCACCCTCGCTGTCGGTGACCGTCATCTTCAGACAGTCGAACGTTCCAGCGTCGGTCGTGACCTTATCCTCGGTCGCTGCAATCGAGTATGAGTAAGTCTCAGTGTACTCATCGGTTGACGTATCATCCATGACATCGTCGATCCAGAGAGAGGATTCGGCAGTGACGTTCGTGGTCTCGTCCCATTCGTCCCCAGTGCCTGTCTCACCATCAACGAACCCGGAGAGCGTCGGCGGAGAGTAGGTCGTGACATCCTGCATCTCCATCTTCGTGACGAGAGCGAACGAACCTGTCCCAATCGTCATGTTCGCCCAGATGTACATGTCTTCCTTGACAGTGGCCAAGCTCCCGTCGACCTCGTAGTTGAAGCCGTCGAACACGACCTCGATGGACGCAGACATGCCGAGTAGGTCTTCCGTCTCGCCCGACATCGAGCCCGTGACCTTGAGCACGTTGACCTCGTACGACTCAGAACCAACAGTCAAGGAATCCTTCGCATCGAACTCGTACCTGAAACTGCCAGATACGTCGATGCCATCGAACTCCATGCCACCTTCATACAGCCAATAGTCGCCATCCGAACGGTCCAACGCGCTCACAGGTGCGGCGAACAGCGATAGAACCGCGACGAGCGCGAGAGAACACGCAAGAGTTGCCTTTACCAGCCCCACCTTCGCACCTTCTGACAGATATGCTCGGTCTTCGGAGGGCTTGGGGGGCGTAAATATCTTTCCGAGAACGCAGCTCGGACCAAGCCAGTGCAAAGGAATATAATGTCAGAGACTCTAACCAAGGCCCCGATAGCGAATGAACAACGAATTCGTCGTCACGCCATACGGAGTCTCAGGCGAGGTCGACTACGACGTACTGATACAGCGCTTCGGCACGAAGCGCATAGACGAGCCTCTGCTGAAGCGCATCTCCAAGTACGGACCTCTTCACCACATGCTGAGAAGGGAGGTCTTCTACTCACACAGGGACCTCGAATGGGTCCTCGACGAATACGACAAGGGGAACAGATTCGCCCTGTACACTGGCCGTGGCCCCTCAGGCCCCATCCACCTCGGGCACCTGATGCCCTGGACGTTCACGAAGTACCTCCAGGACGTGTTCAAGGTCAACCTCTGGTTCCAGCTCACGGACGATGAGAAGTTCATGTTCTACGACCACCTCACGCTCGAGGATACCAAGAGGTGGGGGTACGAGAACGCCCTGGACATCATCGCGCTGGGCTTCGACCAGAAGCTCACGAAGATATTCCTCGACACGGAATACATCAAGACGATGTACCCCCTTGCCATCAGAGCTGCGAAGAAGATCAACTTCTCCACCATCAAGGCCGTGTTCGGGTTCGAAAACTCGAACAACATCGGGAGCATATTCTTCACGAGCATCCAGACGGTCCCGTGCTTCCTCGAGTCGCTCGAGAAGGGCAAGAAGGTCCCATGCCTCATCCCGTGCGGCATAGACCAGGACCCGCACTTCAGGATCACGAGGGACGTCGCCGAAGGGCTGGGCTACTACAAGCCGGCGCTCGTGCACGCGAAGCTGATGCCATCCCTCGCGGGCGCGGAGAAGATGTCAACCTCCACCAAGGCCGACACGACGATCTTCACCACCGATGACAAGAAGACCGTGAAGAAGAAGGTCATGAACGCATTCACCGGCGGCCGCGTGTCGGTCGAGGAGCAGAAGAAGTTCGGCGGGAACCCGGACATCTGCTCGGTGTTCCAGTACCAAGCGTACTTCTTCGAGCCCGACGACGCGAAGCTGGCGAAGCTTCAGGCGGACTGCAGGTCGGGCGGGATCATGTGCGGCGAGTGCAAGACGATCCTCTTCGAGAAGGTCTGGAAGTTCCTCGATGAGCACCAGAGGCGCAGGGAGAAGGCGAAGGACGTCGTGCAGGATTTCTTCATCCGTGATTGAGGAAGCATGATTTATCCTGCACGCCATTCCGGCATGGGACAGAGATGAGGCTCAGGCCGATAGCCGTCGTCAGGAACGGAGTGATGGGCGACATCGATGACTGGGACCAGGTCGTCTCGAAGCTCGTTTTCGAACCGCAGTACGTCCCCGGTCTGTTCAAGCTGGACAGGTTCAGGCATATCTGGGTCATATTCGGCTTCCACAAGAAGAGGGGGTGGAAGCCCACGGTGCATCCGATGCACGACCCTTCCAGGCATCTTGTGGGCGTCTTCGCCACGCGCTCCCCTAAGAGGCCGAACAAACTCGGCCTGACCAAGGTGAAACTGATAGGAGTCAAGGGGCGGACGGTCACCGTGCAGGGCCTCGACGCGTATGACGGGAGCCCAGTATGGGACGTCAAGCCCTTCGATGCCGAGATCGGCGGGGCATACTGTGGGCAACGGTCCTCGGGCAAGAAAACTAGATAAGACCTATGTCCGATGAACCCAGGACATGACGCATGACGAGTTGGTCGGGCAGCTCAGCAATGTCGAGAAGAAGGTGCTGAAGGCTCTCGACGTCCTCAGAAGCGCCTCCCCGGAAGCCATACAGGAGAAGGGGGGCTTCGACAAACTCGTGGAGGTCATGAACGCCGCCTCGTGGCTGCAGGCCAAGGGACTCGTCACGATACATGAGAGCATCACCAAGGCCTACACGCTGAAGCGCAAGGAGGCCGCGTCGCGCCCGCTTGCCGAGAGAGCGGCGGCCCAGGTGCTCGTCGCGGACCTTGGGGGCAGTGGCTCGCTCGCGGACCTGAAGGCCACCGGAAAGGTCAGCAATGAGGATATCCAGATCGCCCTCGGGTGGATCAAGAGGAAGGGCTGGGGCGACATCTCCAAGCAAGGCAACAACACGGTCATCACGATCAACGACAAGGGACGCCAGGCGCTCGGCTCAAAAGGCGAGGACGAGTCGCTCATCGAACGGCTCGCGCAGGGAGAGGTCCATGAGAAGGACGTGAAGAAAGAGGTCCTCGAATCCCTGAGACAGAGGAAGGACTTCCTCAACGAGAAGCACATCGTCGCCCGGATCGTCGAGCTCACCGAGAAAGGGAAGGAGGTAGCTGCTCTCCCGCTCGATGTGAGGGAGGAGGTGGCACAGCTCACGCCCGAGCTGATACAGTCGGGCAGATGGAAGGATGTCGAACTGCGCAAGTACGATGTCAAGGCGTTCGCACCCACATCGACAGGCGGCAGGAAGCACCCGATGACCATCCTCATCGAGAAGGTCAGGGACGCATTCCTGACCATGGGGTTCACCGAGATCAAGGGACAGTATGTCGAGAGCGCATTCTGGAACATGGACGCGCTCTTCACGGCCCAGGACCATCCCGCCAGGGAGCTGCATGACACGTTCTACCTGGACAACCCATCCATGATCGACCTGACCGAGGACAAGGAGTTCGTGGATGTCGTAAGGCAGGTCCACGAGAACGGTTGGAAGACCGGGTCCCTGGGCTGGCGCTATGATTGGAGCCTCGAGGAGGCGCAGAAGGCCCTGCTGAGGACACACACGACCGTGAACACGGTCCGGCACATACACAAGGACCCTGCTCTCCCTTTCAAGGTGTTCTCCATAGGGAGGATATTCAGGAACGAGGCGATGGACTCGACGCATCTGCCAGAGTTCACCCAGATCGAGGGGATCGTGTGCGAGGAGGGCGCGGACTTCGACATGCTCTGCGGCCTCCTGAAGGAGTTCTATAGGCGCATGGGCTCCGAGGACATCAGGATTAGGCCCGGCTACTTCCCCTACACCGAGCCTTCGCTCGAGGTGGACATACTCTGGAAGGGGCAGTGGATGGAGCTGGGCGGGGCCGGCATATTCAGGCCTGAGGTGGCCGAACCTTTGGGCGTCAAAGAGCCCGTGCTTGCATGGGGCCTTGGCCTCGAGAGGCTCGGGATGCTACTGTGGGGCCTCGACGACATCAGGGATATCTACGTGTCGGATGTCGACTGGCTCAAGAAGGCACCGCAGCTCTGACCCACGACCAGGAGACGACTCATCTCTCTTCGACCGCGACCTTTTGCGAAACGATGTCCTCAACATTCATCACGGACGGCATGAAGAACCCACCCGCCATCACGACCGATAGGCAAAGGCCGGCCACGACGAACCATATCTGGACCCCGAACAGGTCGGACACTGGCCCCGCGACAACGAGCGCGATAGGCGTCACGGCCACGGTCAGACTGCCCATCAGTCCGAACACTCGGCCCTGTTTGTCCGGCGGGATCGACGATTGCATGACCGCCTGAGCAGATCCGTTCAGCATCGCGATCATGAAGCCTGCCAAGAACATCCCCCCGACCGCGACATAGAACGCCCCGGGCGGGACGATGCCGACGAGGACGACGCCTATGCCCGCCAGTACTCCGCTCACGAGCATGGTCACGACCTTGCGCTTGAACCCTCCCCATGCGCTCAGAGCTATTCCGCCCAGGATGAACGATGCCCCCACGACCATCTCCATGGTCGCAAATTCCACGACTCCCATCCCGAAGTACGAAGTCACGAGTAATGGCATGAGTGTCATCGCGGGCGTGAACAGGAGGTTGATCACCA
>JBFYNF010000157.1:0-5957 GCA_041304525.1 Thermoplasmata archaeon
GGAATGAAGACCATGGGGTGGTTCTGAATGGCGGAGGCGGAGAGGGGCAAGGTGAGCTTCTTCGGGTATGTGCTGCGCCCCATGATGCGCACGGGCAAGCAGTTCTTCCGCTCACTCATCACGGGCAAACCCAACACGGTCCTGTACCCGCACCAGAAGCTCGTGCTCCCGCAGGTGTACCGCGGGAAGCACGTGCTCGACTTCAACAAGTGCATCGGCTGCGGGAACTGCGTCACCATATGCCCCAACGAGTGCATGTGGCTCGAGAAGATCGAGGACCCTGAGCTGGGCAAGATCGAGAGGCCAGGGGTGGACCTGGGCCGGTGCCTGTTCTGCGGCTTCTGCGCCGAGGTGTGCCCCACGTGCGCCCTGCACATGACGACCGAGTTCGAGCTGGCCGACGGCGACCGTGAGAAGTTCAGGCTCGGCCCCAGGGACATCAGGGACGACAAGTTCGCGGACTCGTTCGTGGAGGAGAGGACGAAGAGACTCCTGCCGATGCTGGACCTGTCCAAGTGCACTGGCTGCGAGAAGTGCGCGGGGGAGTGCCCCGAGATGTGCATCGCGATGATGTCGATCGAGAAGGTCGGGATGAAGAGGCCGGAGATCAACCTCGCGAAGTGCAACTCCCAACAGAAGTGCGTCGTCGTGTGTCCCGAGAAGGCCCTGACCATGGTCGAGGTCTACGAGTCGTACTTCGAAATGCCGGAGCCGAAGCTAGTCCTTGATAACTGCACGGGTTGTGGCGCATGCGCCCGTGCGTGCCCTGCTGATGCGATATACATGCTCGAGATGCCTGGCACTGAGAAGGTCCTCAAGGACGGCAAGAAGGGCAAGCCGAAGAAGAGGGCCGTGTTCGTCCTCGAGAGGTGCGTCGGTTGCGGCAGGTGCTTCAAGGCGTGCAAGTTCGAAGCGATCGAGATGCCGGGGGTGCAGAAGTGACCTGGGAGTTGTTCGTGTTCATGTTCCTCGCCGCGTGCGCGCTCGTGTCCGCGCTCATGGTCATACATTCGCGGGAGATAATGCACAGCGTGATCGCACTCGCGACGTGCTTCATCTCCATCGCGTGCCTTTACGTCATGCTCAACGCCGAGTTCGTCGCCATCGTGCAGATACTGGTCTACGTGGGCGCGGTCGTCGTCGTCATACTGTTCGGTATCATGCTCACCAAGCGCGAGATCATGGAGAGTGAGCGGCGATGAAGAGGGACGGTGTGGTCAAAGGCTTCTTCCTAGGCCTGCTGGCGCTCCTGTTCGTGCTCGCGGTGACGGACGTGTCATGGCCCGAGGGAGACATGGACCCGATCACGAACGAGAACGTGTCCTGGACCATGTTCGGGGACTCGTCGTCATCCGGGTATGCGTTCGTCGTGCTCATGATCGGCCTCTTGCTGCTCGTCGCGATACTCGGCGGCGTGTTCCTGGCGAAGGAGGAGAAGGAATGATCCCGATCGAGTACTGGCTGGTCTTCAGCTCCCTCCTGTTCGTCATAGGGGCATACGGCGTCCTCACCCGCAGGAACGCCATCGTGGTCCTCATGTGCATAGAGATAATGCTCAACGCAGCGAACATCAACCTCGTGATGTTCAGCTCGTATCACTCGACACTGCACACGACGGTCGACTCGACGGGACAGGTGTTCGCCCTGTTCTCGATCGCCATCGCGGCCGCCGAGGTCGCCGTGGGCCTGGCCATCATACTGTCAGTGTACAGGAGATACCAGACCGTGGACGTGGACAAGATCAACATACTGAGGTGGTAGATTGCTCGAGTACGCATGGCTCATCCCGGTCTTCCCCTTCGTCGCGTTCATGCTCATAGCCCTGATGCCCAAGCGCACCCTGTGGTGGGAGGACGGGGCGGTCTACGCCATCGGGGGCGCGCTCGGGGCGATGGGCCTGTCCTTCCTGGTCGTATGGGATGTCGTCATGGGCAACACCCTCACCGACGGCTCGCAGAGGTTCGAGTGGCTCGTGGTCGGGGATTTCAGCCTCACGTTCGGGATTTGGATCGACCAGCTCTCGGCAGTGATGCTGGTCGTCGTCTCCGTCGTGGGCACGCTCGTCGTGTTCTACTCCGGCGGCTACATGCACGGCGAGGGCGAGACCAGGAGGAGGTACTACGCCGAGATCATGCTGTTCATATCAGTCATGTATGGCCTGGTCATCGCCGACAACTACCTCCTGATGTTCATATTCTGGGAGCTAGTGGGCCTGTGCTCGTACCTCTTGATAGGCTTCTGGTACGAGCGGCCGTCTGCCGCGAGCGCCGCGAAGAGGGCGTTCATCGTGACCCGCGTGGGCGACATCATGTTCATGGCGGGCATCATAATCTTGTTCAAGTACGTCGGCAGCCTCGACTTCGCCGAGCTGTTCTCCGGCGCGGGGGTCGCCGCTGTCCCATCGGACATGATGATCCTGGCGACCGCCCTGATATTCGGCGGCGCGATAGGCAAGAGCGCCCAGTTCCCGCTGCACGAATGGCTCCCTGACGCGATGGAAGGCCCGACGACCGTCTCGGCACTCATACACGCAGCGACCATGGTCAAGGCCGGTGTGTACCTGACGGCAAGGTCGTACCCGCTCCTGGTACAGGCGCCTGAGAGCCTCCTGTTCGTGGCGACCATCGGAGGCATAACTGCCCTGATCGCGGCGACTGCCGCCCTGGCGCAGAACGACATCAAGCGCGTGCTGGCGTACAGCACGATCAGCCAGCTGGGCTACATGACCCTCGGCCTGGGCGCGGGCGGCTATCTGGTGATACACGCCGACTCGGCGGCCGGATACTCGGCCGCGACATTCCATCTCATGAACCACGCGTTCTTCAAAGCGCTCCTGTTCCTGTGCGCGGGCAGCGTCATACACGCCGTGGGCACGAACGACATGCGGCAGATGGGCGGCCTGGGCAAGGTGATGAAGATCACCTCGCTGACGATGCTCATAGGCTCCCTGGCGATAGCGGGCATGCCCCCGCTCTCCGGCTTCTGGAGCAAGGACGAGGTGCTCGCGGCCGTGTGGCACGCGGGCGAGTTCGACCCCATGTTCACGCTGCTCTGGCTCATGGGCATTGCGACCGCCTTCCTGACGGCATTCTACATGTTCAGGATGTGGTTCATGACCTTCGCGGGAGAGCCTAGGTCTGATTACCACGCGCACGAGTCCCCGAAGCTCATGACCGTGCCCCTGATGATACTTGCCGGGCTTGCGGTCGTATCTGGTTTCGCTCTGTTCATCGGTGACGGGTTCAAGGCCTTCATGGAGGGCTCGATTGACGGGCTCCTCGCAGGTGCGGGGCATGAGAGCGTGCTTGATGTCGCGGTCGAGATATTCACGGACCCGCTCACGTACCTCACCTTGGCCCTGGCGATCGTGGGCATCGTACTCGCGTGGAAGATGTACTATGTGCCAGGGTTCGACAGGTCCGTGTTCGCGAAGGGCTTCAACGGCAAGCTCCAGAAGGCGCTCGAGAACAGATGGTACATAAGCAAGTTCTACGACGACTTCGCGGTCAAGGTCGTGTATGCGGCGTCGCTGGTCGCAGACGCGTTCGACAGGTATGTCATCGACGGCATCGTGAACGGTTTCGCGTACCTCGGAGGCAACATGGGCCAAGTGCTCAGGCGGCTCCAGAACGGGAACGTCCAGAGGTACACTGGCCTGATAGTCGTCGGCATCTGCCTGCTGCTGATACTCGTGCTCTATGTGCTTCCGTGGGGAGGGTGGTGAGTACATGCTCGAAGGCATCCCGATACTGTCCCTCGTCATACTCATCCCGCTTGTGGGCGCATTCGTCACGCTCGGCCTGGGCAGGTTTGGCAAGCATGCCCGCGTGGTCGCGCTCGCGTTCTCGGCCGTGGCGTTCGTGCTCTCACTCGTCATGACGTACGAATTCGTAACGGATCCGACCTCCGAGGCCACGGGATACCACAACGGCTACCAGTTCTACGAGGAGTACGCGTGGTCGGATGCCCTGGGCGTGAGTTACATCGTCGGGATAGACGGCATCAGCCTGCCGTTGTTCGTCCTGACGACCCTGCTCTGCATGCTCGCCATACTGTTCTCGTGGGACACGGAGAAGCGTCAGAAGGAGTACTTCGGCCTGATGCTCATCCTCGAGGTGGGCGTCCTGGGCGTGTTCGTCTCCCTGGACTACTTCATGTTCTACGTGTTCTGGGAGGTCGTCCTGATACCGATGTATTTCATGATCGGCATCTGGGGCGGTCCGAAGAAGGACTACGCCGCAATCAAGTTCTTCATCTACACGCATGTCGCGAGCCTCGCGCTCCTGGTCTCCATAATGGCGATGTACTTCGAGGCCGGGCTCCAGACGTTCAGCATGGAGGCCATCGCTGCGGAGAGCGTCGGGTTCGCGAAGGGCGTCCAGGTGGCGATATTCGCCGCGATGTTCTTCGGGTTCGGCGTGAAACTGCCCATGGTCCCGTTCCACACATGGCTGCCGGACGCGCATGTGGAGGCGCCCACGGCAGGGTCCGTCCTCCTTGCTGGCCTGCTACTCAAGATGGGCGGCTACGGCATCATACGGGTCGCGATACCTTCGCTGCCGGAGGGTGCGAGCGAGCTCTCGATCCTCATGGCCGTGATCGGCGTCGTCAGCATAGTCTACGGCGCGATGCTGTGCCTCGCGCAGAAGGACCTGAAGAAGATGGTCGCATACTCCTCCATCAGTCACATGGGCTTCGTCCTCCTGGGCTTCGCCACCCTGAGCCAGGTGGGCATCGTCGCGGGCGTGTTCCAGATGTTCGCCCACGGACTCGTCACCGCAGTCCTGTTCATGATGTGCGGCGTGATGCAGCATAAGTGCGGCACCAGGCTCATACCCATGCTGGGCGGGCTGTCCAAGCGCATGCCCATAGCCGCTACCCTCATGACCACGGGTTTCCTCGCGTCCCTCGGCCTCCCTGGCCTGGTCAGCTTCGCAGCCGAGTTCATGGTGTTGTACGCGACCTTCGTCGAGTGGTCCATGTGGGTGTTCGTGCCGATCGTCGCGGTCGCCGTGACCGCTGCCTACTACCTGTGGGCGCTGCAGAGGTCTATGTTCGGCCCGATGACGGACAGGATCGACACGTCCCATCTGAAGGACATGGACTGGTTCGAGTACGTCCCCGTCGCCGCTCTCATGGCTCTCATCGCCGTGTTCGGTGTCTTCCCTGGTTTGATATTCTCGAGGATCGACTCCGCGGTGGAGATCGTGATGAGACTATTCGGAGGTGGATGAGTTGACCGTGTCTAACCTACTGGAACCGTTCATGCCGCAGCTCATCCTCGTGCTGTTCGCCCTCCTGCTGCCGGCCCTTGACTACCTGTTCAAGGACAAGCGGCTCCTGGCCATCGCAACCCTGATGCCTCTCGTGGGAGTGGCGGTCGCGGTCGTCGCTTGGATGTTCTTCGACGCATGGACCCCACCTGCGAGCAGCATCCCACTGGTCGAGATAGACCTGTTCTCCGGATTGTTCACGCTCGTGTTCCTGGCGGTCGGGATAATCGTGGTCCTGACATCCGCGGACTTCGTACGCAAGGACAGGAACCAGGGCGAGTATTACGCGCTCATACTCCTGGTGGTCACGGGCATGACCCTGGTGGCCGAGGCGACGGACCTGTTCGTGATATTCGTGGGCCTCGAGATCGCCGGGATATCGTCGTTCGCCCTCTCGGGCTTCAGGAAGAGGGAGAAGAGGTCGGCCGAGGCGGCGACCAAGTACTTCATCGTAGGTGGGTTCTCGTCGGCGCTCACGCTCTTCGCGATATCCCTGTTCTACGGTGTCGCCGGGACTACGAGCATATCCGCGCTCGGACCCGCCATCGAGGGCGCGTTCTCGTCCTTCGAGGGCTCGGACTCCGTCGCGATGCTGGCGACCGTCCTCGTGCTCGCAGGCTTCGGGTTCAAGGTCGCCGCGGTGCCGTTCCACATGTGGGCACCGGATGTGTACGAGGGTGCCCC
>JBFYNF010000158.1:0-11167 GCA_041304525.1 Thermoplasmata archaeon
CCGAGAACGAGCGATCTCGTTTCTGAAGCGCGCTAGAGGGCAGTGCGCGCTTCTCCTTCTGGTAGTTTGAGCGGACCTGGTCCAGAAGCGGGTACCACCGCTCCCTGTAGATCTCAGTGAGGAAATCCCTCTTCGTCGCTTCGACATTAGGGGGCAACTTCCTTCCAAGGTACTTCTCACGTGTCTGAACGCCCGTGGGGGTTCTGAGGGTGTGCTGGAGATAGAAGTACTCCCGACCATCGACCGTCTTCTTCCTAATGACGACCATGACATCTCATACCCTTACATACGCATAAAGTTTTCTAGTACATGCAACATGTAAGGGTAGGAGAATGCCTCCTTGAACGGAGGATAGAGGATGACGGCGCTGTCGATGCCACAATAAACATATGGAATCAAGAATTAAAATGTGCGAGGGCCCGGATTTCAGCCCGGAATCTACCCCTAATTAAAACTGGAAGCTATAATTCTCACAGGCAGCGAGGCTCTCGGAGGAAGGAATTCTTTGATGGCAAAGAACGCGGCAGATGACTTCCTCTGCACGATTGAAGACGGGTCAGGCATTTCACGTTCGTAAGAGGAGTACTAGTTGCGACCCTTCCTCAGCTGTGATTCTCCAGACGAACGACTCGCAGTCCACATCTTCCTGTACTTCATCTCAAGAGCTTCAGCGTGCCCCAATGGCAACAAAGCCAGGACTGCAGAACAGAAGAGATCGACCAGCACGACCCAGAAATAATACGCGCGAAAGAAATCTGGATACATCACGAATACTAGGACTGGGGTAATGGTTCCGATGATGGCCACTGCCACAAACCAGAGTTTCATTCGATGAACCCATCTCATCTCCTCATCGTGGAAGTCAGGATGCACCAATGCATCATGTGAATCCATTTCAGACCAGTACACCCTCTCATCACATATCGAGCAGGTTGCCCACTTCTTGAGATCGGGTGACCTGGCCATCCAACCCTTCTCAAGCTTCGCGTTACGTTCATACCGATGCATTCGTCCCGTATCCTCTGAATCTAGACCGGGTTCGCAGTCTGCAGAGCATTGGAATCTATCCTGTGGAGCACCAACAGTCTTCAGATTGCGCTCGTCGTTCATTCGTCAGCCATCTTCCTCTTCAGGCGAGCAAGCGCCTCCAGTGTCTTCACTCTCAACTCTCTGTATAGATCCTTGTTCTCCTGGGTGACTGAAGGATCCTCTATCCACATGCTGATGTGGTTCATCCGCTCGCTGATGTGCCGGATGTCCCTCATGGATACCGCGAGCTGTAGCTCGATTCTGGTTGCCTTCAGGTGCGCATCGTCCACCTTCTGCATGTTCCTGATGATGACGTCCTTCGTCAACTCGAGGCCCATCGCCTTCACATTCTCAATCTCCACTAGCTCATGTGCCATGTAGAGCGGGCTGACAATGACATGATTGATCTCGTCACCCTGGTCGTAAGGAGTATCCGCCCGAAACCAGAGGATGAAGTCTTCTGCGGTCGTCTCACAATGGTACCCGTTATCTCTCAGAAGCGCCCTTGCAGTCTCCACAGCGCTCCTAAGCCCCACGTCTCGAACCATCTGCTATCGGTGGAGCATGCCCTACGAGGTTTATGTAACTCTCGATGTGAAGAGATTCTCGCTGTTCCAGCAAGGCCTAATCTATCCGACAGCCAGACATATGTATTCATGCTTCGTAAATAATAAAGTGCGAGGCTCCGGGTATTGACCCGGAATCTACCGGTGTTTGAAGGTGGGATCGTGAGTATTGTAGGTGAGATTCGTTGTGGGGACGGACCGCTATCAAACGCTTATTAGGCGCGGATGGAATCTGGTCATTGCAAGATGGTCCCTATGCCCTCTGCAGATCAAGACGCAGGATTGAACAGTCTTCCAGCTATCGCTCTCAGCCTCGGCGCTGATGAGGCAAGAATCATAGACACAAAGAAGGTTGTTGTAGACAAACGGGTTCGATTGAAGTGTTCTGTACCAATCTGTGCGAGCTACGCCAGAAACCTGATGTGCCCTCCTAACGTGATGTCGGTTGAGGAATTTGCAGATACTCTGTCACTTTACGCAAAGGCATTGATACTCCAGGTTGAAGCGGACTATGATTCAACCGACAAATCTGAAGGCTGCCTAGGCAAGAGAATCTGCGAGGAGCTGGAAGAATCGACAAAGACACGAGAATGGCAACTAAAATTGCATCGAATAGTCAATCAGCTTGAGGCTATCGCTTTCAAAGAAGGATTCCGTTTTACCGCTGGTCTAATTGGGGGTGATTGCAGCCTGTGCCCCGAGTGCGTAATGCCTCGTAGCGGCGAATCCTGTAGGCGTCCGTTCGAAGCGAGGCCATCAATGGAGGCAATGGGGATAGATGTGCTCAAGACCTGCGAGAATGCCGGACTTCCGCTATCTCTATCATCCAAGAGGAAAGTCAGATGGACGGGGTTGGTGCTTTTGCATTGAGCATTGCATCGAGCCGCGCCTGAACCCTGGTGGCTACATGAACAACAGAGTGAGATGAAGGAACCCTGATTCGCCTATATATACATCATTCGAAATTAAAATGTGCGAGGGCCCGGATATTGACCCGGAATCTACCGGTGTTTAAACGTCAGAGCTTGATGATTCATGGTCGAGTTATTTACCGGTAGATAACTCGGCTCTGTCGCAGAAACATCCCTGTAATCCACCGCACTCGGGACCGAACGTCATCACATCAGGCTCCATGAGCCTTGAGATTTGGCTATTCGTACAAAGCGAAATATGAGTACATTTCGTATGCTGTGACCTCGCAAACATCACTTACAGCATATCAGTATATATATAGTATATGCGTTCATAGCATATATATGGATGAAGGCATACTCACGACGCTACGCGACTGCCTCCTTACTAGGACATCCCTGGAAAACCTTCCAGAGGATGTCTGGAGACGAGCAAGCGCTCTAAACACCTGGGGCACGAACGCCATTGAAGGGAACACACTCACATGGCACGATGTCGAGGTGCTGCTAGTCAAGAAGCGCAGCATCGGAGACAGGCCAATCGGAGATGTCCTGGAGACTCTGCAACACGAGAAGGTCTTCCGTGATCTCACCCAGCTAAGAGCGCGACCTATCACTCTCGTGACCATCCAAGAGCTACACGAAGCGGTCTTCAGAGGGGTGAAAGAGGACGCGGGAATGTGGAGACGTGTAAACGTTCGGATCATAGGATCGAAGCACGTACCCCCGAGAATGGAGAAAGTTGTCAGCGAGATGGAGAAGATGATGAAGGGATACGAAAGCAGGGACGTCAAAGGAGAGAACGTCTTCATCCTTGGGACATGGTTCCACCACACATTCGAATCAATACATCCGTTCAGCGACGGAAACGGAAGAGTTGGCAGACTGCTGTTGAATCTGCACTTTCTCAGGCACAACTGGCCGCCGGTGAATATCGTTCCGTTCGACAGAGACAGATACCTTGACTGCATGGATCGCGGTCATTCGGGGGATCTATCATTTCTCGTCGATTTCGTAAGAGAGATCATGGGCAGGTCCATTCTCGACCTGCTTGACCAGCTCGGCACATCAGAGGACGAACTGAGACCTCTGACAGATTTCGAGCACATATCTGGGCACTCGGCGAAGTATCTGCGTCTGCGAGCCGGGCAAGGGAAGCTTCCGGCACTGAAGATATCAGGGGATTGGCATACCAGCAAGAGGGCCATCCGTTTGTATCGGAAGGAAGTAGGCAGAAGCTAGACGCGAGACGTATAGCACCGCCATCTCAGTGGCGTATGGATAGCTCGGACACCGACCTGGAATCTACCGGTGTTTAAACGTCGGAACTTGAATACTTAATCTGGATTTCTTTGCCGGCAATAAATCCTTCAATTAGAATTGAAATGTGCGAGGGCCCGGATTATAGCCCAGAATTTCCCCCTAATTAAAACTGCCAGCTATAATCTTCAAGGCCTAAAGAGAAGCCTTGTGAAATGGATTACCTACCGGTAGAAAATGAGTCCGGCGCATTGGTACATCCACGGTGCGCGGACAGGGCCATCGAAGACTTCTACGAACGATGGCCCTCACTATGAACCTCTGGTTCGCTTGCCGGTGCCTCTTCCATGCTAGTTGGAGCCATTCCGCCCTTTCGACCCTTCAGGACGAAGAACATCACCATCGCGACGACGACTAACGCGATGACAATCCCGAGCGCAAGGCCATAGGATTCGACAAAACTCTCTTCATTTCCAGCCAGGTAGTCTCCACCCAGATAGAGAAAGGTGCGACCTGTATATGTTCCACCGTTAGGGTATAATGGGGCTCCAACCACAACATCGTCACTGCCGTCATTGTTCACATCGCCCGCGGAAGCCAGGGATATGCCATATGCAGCATCGGCCTGATCACACTCGGCAATCCATGAAGGTGTCGTAGAAAGACCCGATCCCGATCCCATGTAGATATAGGCGCGACCTCTGCCAGTTCCATCATCCAGGAAATCGTATTCCCCAACAACGACATCATCGTAGCCGTCATCGTTTAAATCACCAGCGGACGCGACCGGACGGCCAAAGTAGGCATCGGCTTGATTGCCCTCTACAGTCCAAGACGGCGTCTCAGAGAGACCCGAGGTCGAACCCATGTACAGATAGGCGTACCCTCCGCTCATTTCGCCGAGGGCTGAGTAGGGGGCTCCGACTAGCACATCGTCACAGCCATCATTATTCACATCGCCAGCAGACGCCACGGACCAGCCAAACACCGACCCTGCCAAATCACTCTCTGCAATCCATGATGGCTCCGCGGAAAGACCAGAGGCCGAGCCCATATACAGATAGGCGTAATCTTCGTCCTCTGTACTATTGCCTGCTGAATACGCCCCGATGATGACTTCGTCGTAACCATCATTGTTCACATCACCGGCAGACGCAACAGACGACCCGAAGGCAGTATAAGGCTGATTGCTCTCTGCAATCCATGATGGCATCTCCGAAAGACCAGAGATCGAGCCCATATACAGATACGCACGCCCTTCGTACTCCTCATCACTGTCGTATGCATACGCCCCGATGACTACGTCGTCATAGGTGTCATTGTTCACATCTCCTGCAGATGCAACGGACCATCCGAAATAGGAATAACGTTGGTCATTCTCAGCTACCCACGATGGCTCAGCAGAGAGACCAGAAGCAGAACCAGCATACAGATAAGCGTGCCCATTTCCCGTTCCGATGAGGACATCACCATAACCATCTCTATTCACATCTCCCGCGGGTGCCACGGATCTGCCAAACTGAGTAGCGGTCTCATTTCCTTCAACGACCCATGAATACATCGCAGCAAGTCCCGAAGCTGAGCCAAGATACAGGTATGCGCAACCTTCGCCCTTTTGATCGTGACTGTAGCCGGATGCACCCACGACAACGTCGTCGTAGCCGTCACCATTGACATCACCTGCGGACGCAACAGAACCACCGAAGAATGCACCTTCCTGATTGCTCTCAGCAGTCCATGAAGGGAGAATGATCTCAGGTGAATCAATATCCATAGCATGGACTGTGCTAGAATGGTCTACGGTCATCTGTAGAGAACAGGCATCTTTCAAGTCGATATTGGATGCCACACTCATCAATAGGAAACCTGCAATGAGCATTGCGCAGTAAGTGCCTGTGGACATTCCCCTCATCATCTTTCCTCCGCTCGAACCAGGCAAGATGTTGAAACAATGGACTCCACCGTACTTCACTCTTGCCGTGGAGTCCCATGCTAATCTTAACATAAATACACTCTGAATAATTATAATGTGCGAGGGCCCGGATTTGAACCGGGGAACCCCTGCGAGAACAGATCTTGAGTCTGTCGCCTTTGACCGGGCTTGGCTACCCTCGCTTGCCGCTTTGTTAACCCTGGAGAGGTAATAAAGATTCGCAGGCTCAGGCATCTCAACATTGGCGCATCCGCAACGTCTCCCGACATCAAATGCGTTCACGCACCTGTCCAATCATCATCTCATCCGCCTTCACGGGTCCACCACCATGTATGCGCGTCGCGGCGGGGCCGACTCTTCGAGGGTTGAACCGAAAAGGATTAAAAGAACCACACTATATTAGGCTCTGGCAGGCACGGAGGACACCTGCAATCTCCACTATGGAGAGGCATCACCAACACACCTCGCCATTTCCTCCAGAATTTCGAACCACCCACAACTTTTTCACCAAAAGAGGTGTTCGTCTTGCCTCTCCACCCTATATATTTTAGTCAAATAGGACAGGGCTCCCTCCGTAGCGCAAGGGCTCGCGCTGAGAGACTATCACGTAGAATCCAGCCCCCACGACTCAAGTGAGGACTATGCATCCGTCCTTCGTCACGAAGACCGAGTGTTCGGCCTGCGCGACCAGGCCGCCCGCGACCTCGACGAGCACGGGGTAGTTCATCACCATGCCCATCCTGAGCATCTTTGAGAGAAGAGTCTGCGCATTCGGGTGAAGGTCGTCGCACCATCTGGATGCGAACGGGAGAGTGCCGAACCGGGACTGCATCCGGGCGAACATGGAAGATATCTCCGCGGGCGCCCTCCGGTCCCTCACGAGCCTGTATATGTTGCCCCTCGAGGCCCCCTTGACCTTGCCCTTGCCCGTCGTGGAGAACGGTTCGATGGCGAGGACCATGCCCTCATCCACGACTGCGTTCTCCTTCGTCTTGATGTTCGGGATGCTGATGCCGGCGTGGAGGTTGAACCGCTCCATACTGTGTCCGGTAAGGTTCTCGACGGGCCTGAAACCAGCAGACTTGATAGCCCTCTCGACCGCATCTCCTATGGCCGATGTCGCCGTCCCGGGGGCGATCATCTCTATCGCCATCCTGAGGGCGTCCTCCGCGCAAGCCATGAGCCTCTGGTTGTTGCGCGTCCCGAGCTCGACTGTCACCGAGGTGTCCCCCGGATATCCGTCCACGTGCGCGCCTAGGTCCACCTTGACGATGTCGCCCACCTTGAGAAGAACGTCATCAGTCTTCGACGGCGTGTAGTGCGCTGCGACAGAGTTGATGCCTATGTTCACTGGAAAGGCGCATTCGGCGCCCTTGGAACGTATGAGTGACTCGACCGCGTCGGCCAGAGCGAGTGCGCTCATGCCAGGTCTGATGTGGGAGACGGCGAACTCCCTCGCCTCTCGGGTGACCGCCCCCGCCTGCTTGAACCTCTTGAGCGCTTCGTCGCTAACGGAGGGCGTCCTCAATCTCCTCCTGAGACACGACACCCTTCCTGATGAACTCGACCTCGCCGTCCGAGACATCTATGATCGTGGACGGAGCGGAGTACTTGGTCTTCCCGCAGTCGATGCATATCTTGACATGGTCCTTGAGGTCCTTCTTAGGCATGTTGGCATCGGTCGGGTCCTTGTGCGAGTGAAGGTTGGCGCTCGTGGCAGTGATGGGCCCGAACCGGTCTATGAGATTCAGAGCAAGCGGATGCTCCGGGATACGTATCCCGACCGTGTTCGCGCCAGAGGTCAGGATGTCGGGTATGGTCGGTTTCTTCGTGAGCATGATGGTTATAGGCCCGGGCATGAACTTCCTGATCAGCTTCCTCGCGTTGTCGTTGAGCACGGCTACGCTCTCCATCATCTTCTCGTTGCTCACAGCGATGGACAGGGGCATGTCGAAAGGCCTGTTCTTCGCGACGAACACCTTCTTGACGGACCCTTCCTTGAACGGGTCCGCCCCGATGCCGTACAGCGTGTCTGTAGGGAATACGATCAGCTCCCCCGCCCTGAGCGTGGCCAATACCTCATCCATATCGCTCGGGGTAAGGTCGCACTTCTTGCACTCCTTCCTCTCCGGACACTTGATCACTTTCATCAGTACGCCTCTGCTATGTACCCGGCGGCCATCTCGAGATGCGCCTTCGCGTCGCCCTCGGCGTACGACCCGTGGCCTGGATACATGTTCTTCAGTCCCAACTCCCTCAATCGGTTTACGGACGACCTGAGTTCTGCCAGGTCTCCGCCTGGAAGATCCCATCGGCCCACTCCGCCGTCGCAGAACACTGTGTCTCCGACTACGGCGCTCGCGCCCTCGGGGTCGTAGAGGGCGATCGAACCCGGCGAGTGACCAGGCATGTGAAGCACTTGCAGTTCTGTCTTCCCGAGCTTCAGTCTCTGCCCGGTCCTGAGCGGCTCCACTTCAAGGCTCCTGAATCTCTGGCCGAACATATCCGATACCGTCAACGACGTGTCCCCGGCCATGAGCGGCCTGGCCTCCGCCTCGTGCAGGTACAGCTTCGCGCCTGTGGCCTCCTGGAAGGCCTTCGCCCCGCCCATGTGGTCGTAGTGACTGTGCGTGAGCACGATCCTCCCGATCCTCTTCAGCGGAACGATGTTCGACACCTCCTCCAGAGCCGTATCTGCGTACATGCCCGTACCTGTGTCGACGAGCACGGGGTCCTCATCCTCCAGGAGGTAGACGTTGCTGTCGTACGCCACCCCTGCGACGTAGTGGACCTTCATCCCGTGAATCCGGATAGCACCGGCCTTATAAAACTTTGGCCTTCGACCCTCGATGACATTCTGAGCGAGCCAGCGTGATCCGATGGACTATCCCTTGGCCAAGATGACCATCCGCTGCCTCTCCTCGAGGTTGACGGCGGCGACCGTCTTCGTCAGGGACAGCTCCTCCGCCTTCGCGAGCCCTTCCAGCGCCTGGAGCACGGCGTCCTTGCTCGGCTTCCTGATGTCGACGCCCGCCTCCTCGAACTGATGCTGCACTATGAGCATGGCCTTCTCGAGGTCCCCGTACTGCGCGCAGAAGTCCTGGATGATGAAATCGACCGCCTCTGACAGCGTCTGGGGCAGCTCCTCCGCGCCCTTGGGCCTGCTCGCGACCACGTCCGTCACGAGCATCTCGCCCAGGGTGGCGAACGCGTTCTCGACGTTCTCGCCCGTCTTGGCACTCGCGAGGAACGTGGGATATTCCAGGTTCTGGCCTATGGACTCGAGCACCGTGATGGACATGGAACCCTTGTCAGCCAGGTCGCACTTGTTGCCCACGAGGACCGTGGGCACCTTGCCGACGGCGGCTTCTATCTCCGGTATCCAGAAGGCCTCGAGGCTCTTGACCGTCTCGGGGCGGGTGAGGTCCCCCACGAGTATCACTCCTTGGGCCCCGCTCAGGCTCGCGGTCCTGATCTTCGAGTACTCCTTCTGCCCGAGGATGTCCCATATCATCATCCTGAGGTTGATGATCAGGTTGGGCTTCGTTAGCTGCATGTCCTTCTTCGAGACCTTCGTCCCTATGGTCGCGATGTATTTGTCGTCGAACTTGTTGACCACGTACCTCGCGGTGAGGGAGGTCTTTCCGACGGCCCCGTCGCCCAGCAGGACCACCTTCTTCAGGAGCTCCTTGAGTTCCATCCAGGAGCGCAATAGGCGATAGTGGGCTTAAAAGCTTTTTATGCCGCCCGGAGGGTCACCTGTACTTGCCTGCCAGGAGCTTCTTCATGATGATGTCGACACCCACCAGGTCCGACTTGTCGCCGGCCCAGTTGGTCAGCTTGTGCCCGAAGTGCTTCTCTATGTCCTCGGTCACGAGCCTCATCTGAGTCCTGAGCTTCTCCGGCTTCTTGGTCGAGATGATGGCCGCGATGACGATGCTCTTCGAGTGCGATATGAATATGTCGTAGTTCTCGAACCTGATCTCCTTGAGCCTCCCCCCGGCCTCCTCGAAGCTCTCCTTGATGAAGTTCTGGACCGCCGTGAGCATGCCCGCGAGTATGTCGTCGTCCTGGTCCGGCTTGAGCCTGCGGGTGTAGTGCTTCAGCAGCCGGCCGTCCGGGGTCATGAGGAATATCTCGTCGATGATGGTCGGGGAGGCTTTCCAGACCATGAAGAACCCGGCCACGTTGATGGAGACGAGGACGGCCGCGAGGGCGACGAAGAATATCCGCGTATTGTCGTCCTCGAACGGCACGACGAATGCGGTGACCGCAAGCGCGACGAACACACACACGCTCATGACTATCAGAGTTTCAATCTTCACATCGCGCTGCATCGGACTGGATGATTGGACAGGCACGTGATAAGCCTTTCTACCGCTTATCCAAGTATCACGCTGAGAACATGAACTCCTGTCCTTGGAAAACCGCTAAATACGCTCTCACCCGCTTCACTCCCGAAGGCGACGGAATGAAACTGTATGAGTACAAGGCCAAGGAGCTGCTGAGGAAGCACGGGATACCCGTCCCTGACGGGTTCGTCGTGTCCTCATCAGACCAGGTCAAGGAGCTGCCAGGGCCGGTCATGGTCAAGGCCCAGGTCCTGATTGGCGGAAGGGGCAAGGCTGGCGGCATCAAGCCCGCTGACACCGTTGAAGAGGCCAGGAAGGCCGCCTCGGCCATCCTTGGCTTGAACATCAGAGGATACGTCACGAAGCAGGTCCTGCTCGAGAGGCGGCTCGAGGTCGCTAAGGAGCTGTACCTGGGCATCACCATCGACCGGAGCAGGCGGGGTCTGTTGCTAATGGCATCTGCCAGCGGAGGCATGGACATCGAATCGGTGCCCGAGGACAGGATACTCATGCTCCCCATGGACCCGCTCATAGGATACCAGGGGTTCGTCGGCAGGAGGGTCTCCGGGTTCCTGAAGCTCGGCAAGGAGCAGAAGACCCAGGTCGCAGACATAGTCAGGAAACTCTACACGCTCATGGTCTCAGAGGACGCCGAGCTGGTCGAGATCAACCCGCTGGTCGTGACCAAGGACGGGAAGGTCGTCGCCGGGGACGCGAAGGTCACCATCGACTCGGACGCTCTCTTCAGGCACAAGGAGTACGAAGGGCTCGAGGAGGACCTTACCCCGCTCGAGGCGAAGGCCAAGGAACTCGACATCGCGTTCGTCCAGCTGGACGGGAACATAGGGGTCATCGCGAACGGCGCGGGCCTGACCATGGCAACACTCGACAGCCTGAACATGTTCGGCGGGAAAGCGGGCGTGTTCCTCGACCTCGGCGGCACGGACGACCCCGAGAAGGTCAAGAGCGCCATGCTGCTCATGGAGGAAGCCGATCCGAAGGTCATACTGCTCAACATATTCGGAGGCATCACTAAATGCGACACTGTCGCGAAAGGGGTCCTCGAAGCGATAGAGATGAGACCCACTTCGGCGCCGATAGTGGCTCGGATCAAGG
>JBFYNF010000159.1:0-25939 GCA_041304525.1 Thermoplasmata archaeon
GTCCAGCTTGAGGGATGTGACCCCGGGGAGATTGAATGCGACTACCACGGCGCCAAGGGTCTCCGGTATGTGCACGAGCCCAAAGGTCGAGGACTCGGACGCACTCAGAGGCGCGTCGGTCCCTGCGAAGTCCACCTGCTTCTCCTTGATCTGCGTGATACCTGCACCGCTCCCACCGCCGCCGTAGTTGACCTTCACCAGGCCGTCGGTCGTGTTGTAGTATTCGTCTGCCCACTTCAGAATCAGAGGCATAGGGAACGTTGCTCCTGCGCCCGTGAGCGACACGCTCTCACCAGACCCAGACTGTAGTATTCCCGTCGCGAAGGCGGCTACGATGATGACGATCACGACTGCGATCGCCGCGATGATGTACTTTCTGTTGTTGCCCCCCTTGTGGGGCATCACGATCGACCGCCCTTCGTCCTTTTTGTTACCCTTCTCGATTTCACTCATGGTTTCACAACTCTCCATTCCGGCACTTCACTTCGATTGGAACTCGTAAGACACATCTTCAGCGATGTCGTCGAAGAGTTTCCTCTCATCAAGATCCATTGACGCATTTTGCTCGACTATTGGTCGCAGTTCCATTCTCTCATCTCTCTTCAACCGATGAGTGGAGATGCGAGCAGATGAGCGTTCGGAGGGTAGAACAGATTGACACAATGTGACACGTGGACATCTATATAGCTGTATATAGTAATCATACGCAACAGTGAAACCGTCGAGAAATACATGGTGTCACTGAAGAAGACACCGGGGAGAGAGGATGCGCATGCAAGAAACAAGGAAGATACAGAAGACGGGCGGAGCCACATTTGTTGTGTCTCTCCCGAAGAAATGGGTCCAGACTGCCGGGTTGAAGAAGGGTGACCAAGTGGTGCTGAGCGTCACCGGGGACGGCACACTCACGGTGGACCCGCACTTTCCCAGGGAGTCGGAGAAACTCGTCAAGACCATTGCCGTCACTCAAGACACAGACTCGAGAACGTTGACCAGGCAACTCATCGGATCATATGTCACAGGGTATGATGTCATTGAGATCCGCGCAAAGGGCCGGATTCCCGTCGAGCTGAGGCGGACTATCCAGGACTTCGCTCGGCGCGTGATCGGTCCAGAGGTTGTGGAGGAGAGTTCGAACGTCGTCATTCTCCAGGATGTCGCTGACCACTCCGACCTCGACATGAGGAAGGTGGTTCGGAGAATGCACCTGATGGCGAGAAACATGCTTGAGGAATCAATCAGATCTGTGAAGGAACTTGACCGGGGGATGGCCGATGAGGTCATAGCCCGTGACGACGAGGTGGACCGCCTGCACTGGTTCGTCGAGAAGCAGCATGCGATGACACGGCGGAACATCTCGTTTGCCGTGAAGATGAAGTCCACTTGGCTGGAATCGGATTCTATGCTATCCACGTCGAAGGCGTTGGAGAGGATTGCGGACCACGCAACAAGGATTGCTCACAGTGTCGAGCTGCTCGGAGACTCCAGGGTCGACAGTGACACGATGAAGGAACTCGAGCAGCTGGGCACGGATGCTATCTCGATTCTGGACTGCAGTGTCGAGGCGCTGTTCAAGAGAGATTCCTCCCAGGCGAACCAGTGCATCGAGAGGACATCCAGTCTCAGAGAGAGATCGAATGAGTTCCTTGACGAGACGATGAAGAAAAGGGGGAAAGTCGCTGTCGGGTTGGCCTTTGCCACCGAGAGCATCGAGAGGACCTGTGGATACTCCTCTGACATTGCAGAGATTGCCATTAACCTGGCTGAAGGGCAATGACGAGGTACACTTGAGTTCATTCCGTGGGATTACCTGTCGGTAGAGGATTCCACCTTGATTCTTCAAGGTCCGACCTTTAATCACTGGGGGACTTCCGGGCTATGTTCTGAGCCCTCGCACATTTTGATTTCAGAGATAGGATTAATTTGCAGGACAGAAATAGTGCACTAAGCCAGACTCCTCGTTCATTCTTGTCCCGCATCCAGAACCCCGTGCCAAAGCATCTCTACAATCGCTACGGGCGGGTGACTGATGCCTTTCCTTCCGGGTCTCTCTGCAAGCCCGGAGACGCTCCGAGACTGGTCGGAGGTGCATCGTGGCGAGAAGAACGATGGATTTTCCCTTGATTTGGCCGATTTGGCGATCTACAGGCAATTGCGCCCAACCGAATTCGATTCACGGACTTGCGCGACCTGCTTTGCGGACATGTACCCTTTATAAGCCACCTAGTCGAATACCGTAAGGCCGGTGTGTATCCTATGGCAGTGATTAAGATAGAGAACGTTGTCGCCTCGACATCTCTCGGGACGGAGCTAGATCTTCAGGCGATTGTGCTTGCGCTCGATGGTGCGGAATACGACCCAGAGCAGTTCCCAGGGCTGATATATCGCCTCAAGGAACCGAAGACGGCGACTCTGCTTTTCAGAAGCGGAAAGGCTGTATGCACTGGTGGCAAGAGCCTCGAACAGGTAGAGACCGCCATAAGCAAGGTGGTCAAGAAGATCGAGGCTGCGGGCATTGTGATAAAGACCACCCCCAAGATTGAGGTGCAGAACATAGTCGCCTCGAGCGACCTTGGGGCGAAGATCAACCTCAATTCGATAGCCATCAGCCTTGGTCTTGAGAAGGTCGAGTACGAACCTGAGCAGTTCCCCGGGCTCGTCTACCGCCTGGACTCGCCCAAGGTGGTCGTGCTTCTCTTCGGCAGCGGAAAGCTGGTGTGCACCGGCGCTCGAAAACCCGAGGATGTAGAGACTGCCGTCGATAAGATCACACATGACCTGAGGGCCGCTGGCCTGCTCGCATAGATATGGGGAGCGAGGTCACACAGGTTCCGTTCGGGACGACGAAGTCTAAGTGAACTACTTCAAAGTGCGGAACAGCCCGCGGTGGTTCAGTCAAGTCGTCATCCGCGATATCGATTCAAAGGCTCGGAATAGGCCCGGACAGAGGAGGTCTTCGATGGCCAGAGTGACAATGATACGCTCTCTTCCCTGTAATCGATGTGGCAAGCATCATTTCATGTAGTTGAACATGTTAGATTCTCTCGCAGTGAGCTCAGTTCGTGCTCACGCAAAAGGAGAAATAAGCAATGAGTTACGGCACACATGGAAGCGGCAGCCGTAGATATGATTCGGGCCCCAGGGAGATGCACAAGATCAAGTGCTCCGACTGCGGCGCTGAGTCTGAGGTACCCTTCAAGCCGACAGAGGGGAGAGCCGTCTACTGCCAGACCTGTTTCCAGAAGCACAGGCCCCCACGAAGAGACACGTTCTGATCGTCCAGTTCATTTCGATGAATTATTCGTTCAATTCGTATTGATTCGTAAACCCCTTCATGACAATTTTAGCACATTCCTCGACTGGTTGAGCTCTAGTGCTGGCACCTGCTGCAAGCACCCTCGTCATGGCTGAATCATGGCAGATTCCCATGTGCCGTCAGCCGAAGGTTTTAAGTGAAAATCCCCCATCGAACAGGTAGTTGCATCCTCTTTGGGGGACGTTGTCGTCCCCGTCGTGGGTGGCGACTATCTGGTGATACTCTGAGGAAGACGGATGTTCTGGTGGTTGGCGGTGGGCCGGCCGGCAGCCTTGCGGCGATGACGGGAAAGACCAGTTACCCGGACAAGGCGTTCGCGATAATGAGCAATGAGATTCATTCGATGGTGCCGTGCGGTATTCCGTACATATTCGGCACCTTGAACGGGGTGGAGAAGAACCTCCTGCCTAGCGACCGGCTCACGAAGGCTGGCATTGACGTCATCAACGGCGAGCTGACATCCATAGACAAGGAAGCCCGTGTCTGTGAGATGGCGGATGGCACGAAGGTCGGTTACGACCGCCTGGTGTTGGCCATAGGGTCCTACCCTGTCGTTCCTAAGTGGCTGAAGGGAGCCGACCTCGCCAATGTACACGTGATCAAGAAGGAGAAGGAGTACCTCGAGACGCTATTCAAGTCGCTCGACAAGCTCAAGACGATCGTGGTCGTCGGCGGCGGTTTCATAGGAGTGGAGATCGCCGATGAGCTGAACAAGATGGGCAAGGATGTCACGGTCGTCGAGGTCCTGCCGCACATACTCGGCCTCGCCTTCGACAAGGACCTCGCTACAGAGATCGAGAAGATCGTCGTACAGAGGGGCGTGAAGGTCAGGACAGGGGTCGGGGTGAAGCAGATCCTTGGGTCCGGCAAGGTCGAGAGTGTACTGCTCCAGAACGACGAGAAGCTCGGTGCGGACGCGGTCATACTGGCGATGGGTTACAGGCCGAACACCGCCGTGGCGGAACGGTCCAAGATACCCGTCAACGAGATGGGTTTCATACGGGTCGATGAGTACATGCGAACGGAGGACCCGAACATCTTCGCGGTGGGAGACTGCGCCGAGAAGCGAGATTTCTCCACCAGGAAGGTGTCGGGACTGATGCTCGCGTCCACCGCCTCGACCGAGGCCAGGATAGCTGGCATGAACCTGTACGGGCTCTCGGTCGTCAAGACTTTCAGGGGTACGATCGCGATATTCTCTACGGCCATAGGCGACCATGGGTTCGGCTCAGCAGGGCTCACGGAGACGGTGGCCCGACGGGAGGGGTTCGAGATTGTGACTGGCCTGTTCGATGGCGTCGATAAGCACCCGAGCACCCTTCCAGGGGTTCACAGACAGCTTATCAAGCTGGTAGTCGCCAGGGACTCAGGAGCTGTGCTCGGTGGCGAAGTGCTATCGGGGTCGAGCGCTGGCGAGCTGGTCAACCTGATAGGCTTCATGATACAGAACAGGATGACCGTCGACATGGTCCTGAGCTCTCAGATAGGGACTCACCCGCTGCTGACGGCCCCACCTACCGCGTATCCACTCATCAAGGCCGCGGAGAACGCGGCGAGGAAGATCCGCGGTCCCTGATGCCTGCATGAGAGCCTATCCGTCAGGCATGGACTGGCAAGATTCAGACGACCATCGTGGAAACTGTTAGCGGACGCGGGCGCGGTGATTCGATGTGGTCATTGGATGACATGGTCACTTCACCTTTGCCGTCCTGAACGCCTGCCAAGCGAACACGAATGCCAGGCAGGTGAACGCAGTCAATACGATGAGCGACATCACGATGTCCCCCGTGGTGTATTCGTAGTGTGTCCCCATCGCGGTGAAGTCGTCCCCAAGCGCGAAGTACCTGATCCCATTCACGAAGTACGTCAACGGATTGACAGATGATATGGCCTGCAACCATGTGGGGAACGAGCTTGTCGAGTACAGCGCGTTGCTCGAGAACATGAGCGGCATGGTGAGCAGGGTCATGATGGCCTGTACGCTCTCCATGCTCTCGACTCTCATGGCCAGTCCCGCCGAGAGGAATATGAACCCCGCGGAGAAGATGGCCACGAACGCGAATATCCCCAGGATGGACGTCAGCATGTGAGTGACTGAGAACCCTGAGAAGAACTCGACGCCCAGTATGAGCCCGAAACCCATTATCAGCCCTACCTGTATCAGCGACTTGGTGATGCCTCCGAGGCCCACGCCTATCTGGATATGGTATGACCTCATTGGGCTCGCCAGCATCTCCTTCATGATCCCCCAGTTCTTGTCGAACAGCAGGCCCATTCCTCCGAAAAGGCATGTGAACAGAGCAGTCATGGCCATGACTCCGGCAGCCATGAATGTCAGATAGTCCACTGAGACTACACCTGGGAATGTGGGCATGGGAATCAAGTCACTGTTGAAGTTGCTGGTCATCGCGACACCGAACAGCAGGAGCCAGAGGGCGGGTTGGACCAGTGCTGCGAAGAGCTGCCCTCTGAACCTCACGAACCGGAGCATCTCCCTCCAGTAGATTGTCAGGAACTCCCTTGTCATGGTCAGTGCCTCCTGTGCCTGGGCATGGTGTTCTCGACCGGAACGTCCCTCATCTCCCGCCCTGTGTAGTGGACGAACACATCGTCCAGCGATGGCTTCTTCATCCTCACGCTCAGGATCCCGATGCCGTCCTTCTCGAGCGACCGGAGCAACGTCGGCATGGTCTTCCCGCCGTCGGCATTCAAGATCAGTTCGACGCCCTTCGATGTACGCTTCGCCTGCGAGACCTCGGGGGTCCTGCGTGCGACCTCGACGGCCTTGTCGTCGTCCTTCGTCTCCAGGTATATCATGTCCTCGCCGAGAGTGTTCTTGAGCGATTCAGCGGTCCCGGAGGTGATTATCCTCCCGTGGTCTATGATCTGTATGCTGTCGCTAAGCATGTCCGCCTCGTCCATGTAGTGCGTGGTGAGGAATATCGTCGTCCCTTCCTCGTTGACGCCCTTGATGTAATCCCAGATGCGGAGACGGGTCTGTGGGTCCAGGCCTATCGTGGGCTCGTCCAGGAAGAGAACTCTCGGTCTGGTCATGAGCCCACGCGCTATCTCCAACCGCCTCTTCATCCCGCCACTGAGGTTCTTCGTCCTCTCGTTGACTTTCTCCCCGAGCTCAACCAGCTCGATGAGCTCCTTCTCCCTCGCGAGCCTCTGGTCGCGAGGCATGGAGTATATGCGCCCGTGGAACTCCAGTGTCTCGCGGACGGTCAGATCCCTATCAAGCACCTCATCTTGGAAGACTATCCCGATGGATTTCTTCACGTCGTGCGGCCGGGTCCGGACGTCGAATCCGCACACTCTCACTGCCCCTTTCTGGCACGCCAGTTGTGTCGTCAGGATGTTGATCGTGGTGCTCTTGCCAGCGCCATTAGGCCCCAGGAAGGAGAATATCTCTCCCTCTTCGACCGAGAAACTGATGTTGTCCACCGCTTTGAAGTCCCCGAACGAGTGCTCGAGGTTCTCTACCTCAATTATCTTGCTGGTCATCGTATCACCGTTGTGACATGGTCAGGCCACTTAGCATATCTGTGCTATCGCATGCGGCAGTCATTCTCTGGACCTGCGTGTCGCCTTGCGTCGGCCTTGCCCACTGAGGTTCCCAAGGCCCATGCTCATCTTCTCGATCATTCCCTTGACGATCTCGACCTTGATCATTGCAATCCCATCCTTAGACGGGGCGCTCACCACGAGGAGGAAGTCGCCCGGTTTGATGCCCAGTTTCTTCCTGGCGTCCGAGGGGATCACTACTTGACCCCGTTCTCCCACCTTGACCGTTCCGAAGACGTCCATTTCGTGAGGGTTCATTCATATCACACTTTTCATACAATTCGAATAACGCACACAATACTCCCACGTATATCAATCCTGTCTCTGAAGTGCCTTGCGGGCGATTTCAGACAGGCATGAGATCGCCATCGGTCGATCATGCATGCGTCAGGGTCCTTCGAGTGCCATCCGCGAGTCGTCGGACGGGTGCGCCATCCCCCAGTGCCACAATCGGTTCTACAGCTTCTGAGCGTATCGGTCAAGCGCATACAGCGCCATCATAGTGATCCATTGCCCCGCTTCTGTGTGCGGTCTGTCGGATTCCGTCCAGAAACCGTCCCGATACCTGGCGTCCATGAGCCATCTGATGGGCCGCTCCATCCTAGGGTCATCTGGCCCCTTCCCGGCCTTGGTCAGTACGTGGAGCGCGGCCAGCCCGCTGCACTTGTTGTGAGGATACTTCAGAGTGGTCCAGTTCCGCTCGCTCTCATAGAAGTTCGAGTGCGGGTTCCTCCGGAAGAACCTTCCCAATAGGAAGTCCGCCCCCTTCCGGACACATGTGCTGTACCTCATCTGGAGCATGTCGTTCAGCCCCCAGAGGACCATCATTGTGGTCCAGTGGCAGCTCGGGACATCCTGCAGGTCCTTGGGGTTGTGCGTCTTCCTTTCGTCAGTCTGCATCAACTGAGCGAACTCGTCCATCGTCAGGTCCCGGTACTCGGGGAGGTACTTGACATCCTGGACGTATGGCATGGTCCAGCCTCCGTCCCTCCTCTGGGTCGCTCTCAGCCAGTCGACCATTCTGTTCAATTTGGGTTCCTCGTCCATGTAGAACCCTTCTGCGACATAGAGTGCGTAGCCGTTGTAGTGGGGCTGGGGAAGGCCGTTTGTCATCGGTCCCTCGATGTACCCCTCCCTCGTCTGCCAGCTGAAGAGTCTCTCGAGTGAGGTGTTCACCCGTTCATCGCCAGGGAGAGTGGCGAAGTGCAGTAGCCTGAGGAGGTTCTTGAGGATCGCCATGTGGGTCAGGTACTCGGGTGTCTGGGTGTATGACTGCCTCGGCCCTTTCTTGGCCCTCGGGATGGGCCAGGTCCCGTTCGCATTCATGTCCTCCAGGATCCGCAGCCTGGGGGGGTACCTCGCGCACTCGTCGAGTGCTCGCTGGACCGCGATGTCCTCGCGGTCCTTCTTGATGACATCCCTGAGGACCCAGTACCTGATGGATGGAGACGAGCTCTGGAGTAATCTACTCGCGGACTCGTCGATGATCCGGTTGATCTCCGCCTTCAACATGCCGTCATGGACAACACGTACCCGGGATGAATCTCTTTCGAGCGCACACTTCTGTACTACACATGGACTGCAGACAGGGCTAGACGTGCCGGTCCAGCGTCTCCCTGGCCGTTCGTGGCGGTCTCGACCCAGGGCTCACTCCACTTCCGGGCCTTCCCCAGTCTCTGCCCTTTCCCTCTGGAGCGGCCCAGGGGCCCACCAGGCCCACTTCCCGAGCACGGTCATCATCGCAGGGACGATGTAGGTCCTCACGACCATCGCGTCCAAGAGTATGGCGAATGCGAGCGCGAACCCGATCTCCTTCAGCATCATCGTGCTGGATATCATCATCATGCTGAACGCGGAGCCCATGATGATGGCCAGGGCGGTTATGATCCCGCCTGTCCAGTCGAGCGACTCCACGATCGCGTCCTTGTTGCTCTTCCCCTTGTGGATCTCCTCTCTTATCCTGGTCAGGATGAACACGTTGTAGTCCATCCCGATCCCCATGAGCATTATGAAGAGGATCAAGGGCACGATCCACAGTATGGGTTCGTCGAGCGTGTAGCCGAACAGACCGACTGTCGCCGCGAACGCCCACGTGATGCTGAGCATTATGGAGACTATCGCGAACAGGGACAGGAGGACTGCGCCGAGGACGATCAGGAGGACGATGAAGATGCCGATGACGACGATGATCTCCATGGTGTCGAACTGCTGGTCCAGGTCGTTGGCTAGGTCGAATATCACTGCTGAGGAGCCGCCGACATAGATGTCAGCGGTCGAGAGCGCCCCGTCCGAGGCTTTCAGGGCTGTGAGTTCGTTCCTGAGCACGCCCACCGTGTCAAGCGATTCGGGCGTCATCGGCCCTTCCTCAAGGATCACGGTGAACAGGACCGTACGGCCGTCGATGCCGACCAACTGCAGCATCATGGTCTCGTAGCTCGCCCTCTCATCCGGCCCCATCGCGCTCAGGTTGGCATAGTCGATGTGGTCCCCCATCGGGTTCGTCAGACCAGTGACCTGTTTCACGTTGTCCGTGGACGCGATGACCGCGGTGATGTCATCTATGGATTCGAGTTTGTCCAAAGTGAAGTTGCCGTCGGAGTACACGGGCGAGTCGAAGACCACGACGACCTGCGTCGGCATGATTCGGCCAGCGCCGAACGAGTCCGTCATCGCGGCGATGCCGTCGTTGCTCTCGACACCGGATGACATCCCACCGATGAAGTCGAAGCTCGTCTCCGCGTTCAGGAACAGGTACGTCGTCGGCACAGATATGAGGGCCACAGCGATGAGAATCGTCTTGGCGTGCCTGATCGATAGGTTCGCGGCCTTGTAGAAGTACCCCCTGTGTCCCTGGGACCTCCTCTCCATTACCTTCTCGGCGAACCTGTACCAGCGCGCCCCCCGGGTCGGCCAGAATATCCTGTTCCCGAGAAGCATGATGAGCGCTGGGACCAGTGTGAGCGCTACCAGGAGAGAGACGGCGATCGCCATGCCCATGACCAGGCCCATGGTCCGTATCATGGAGAAGTCGGCTATCCCGAGTGCGAAGAACGAGACCATGACCGTGGCGCCGCTCGTCGAGATGCTCTCGCCAGCCCAGGTGACCGATGTCCTGACCGCCTCCTCCCGGTTGTGCCCCTTGATGCGCTCCTCCCGGTACCTGGCGACTATGAATATGGCGTAGTCGGTACCCACGCCCATCAGGATGCTGAAGAGCATCGTGACGACGGAGTAGTGTATGTCCGCCACGAGCGAGCCGATGAGGAACACGAGCGCCTGGCTTACTCCGAGCGCCACCATCACACCTCCGAGGGGCAGGAACTGGGCCACGACCGACCGGAAGAAGATGCCCATGAGCACGATGATCATGATGATGGTGACGGGCTCGATGAGGGCGAGCTCCTCCATCATGGAGTCCTCCATGTCTGCGGTCAGGGCCGCGTCCCCCGTGACGTATGTCTTGTAGTCTGAGGTGAGGTAGAGTGTCTTGGACTCGGACACCATCTCCCTGAGGAAGACGACGTCGTTGACTATGGGTTTCTCGCCGCCTTCGATATAGCCGGAGTCCTTCGAGAAGCTAAGGATGACCAGGGTCGCCGTGCCGTCAGGGCTGACCATGCTGGAGAGGTATTCCGGCGGCAGCTGGACTGGCAATTCCCGGAGGGTACTGGATGCTATTATAGACCGTGAGAAGACCGCGAGCTCCTCAGGCGTGTACTCCGGCCCAAGGGCGTATATGTCCTCCATGAATGCCAGGTCGTCCGTCCCAGCGTATGCGGCGATGGTTGAGACCGAGAACTGGTGTATGAGCGTGAGATTGGAGAAGGTGGAAAGGTCGAATGTCGCGAGCACGGCGTACATGATGGCCTTCTGGTCGTCTGGGTACTCCAGGTTCCCGATGAACACGGGCGCAGCGGTGCTGACAGCGTCCTCGGCGCGTGCCTGCGGGTCCGAGGTCAGGATCGAGTTGTCGTAGGTCGAGTTCCAGGCGTCGCAGAACCCTCCCAGATACAGATACGAGAGCTGGGCCGTGGCCGCGTCTGCTGACTCGAGCAGGTGCGGCATCGATGCGACAGTCGTCTGGTATGCCACATAGTCCCTCTCGGATATGGTGAGGGCCGGGTCGGTGTACATCCAACTGCTGAGATATATCGACGGGATTCCATATAATAGGGAAGAGGTCATGTTGACCTGGTACTCCGTCTCATACATTGCAGGGCCCAGCTCGGATGCCATGGCGTAAATCATGCCTTCGTGGGCGGAGTAGACCGACGTGAAGTCTTCGAGGTAAGCCAGACCGTCTGTTCCGGTCGCAAGGTCTCCGAGGTCCAGGCAGAAGTCCCTGACCTCCGCCGAGTACACGTCAGGGCCGGTCAGGACCACCATGAGCGTACTGTTGGCAAGGGCGACTGGAAACTGCTCGTCGATGATGCCCTGGGCGATGAGTGATTCCGTGTCGCCCTCGACCATCTCCGATTCCTGGTAGACAAGCACTTCGTTGGCCCTGGTCATCGCCGGGGCGATGTACAGCAGGGCGACGATCCAGATGATCAGAACTAGCTTGTAGTGGCGAACGATGTTGTCGGCGAGCTTCTCGAATATCATGTCTGCACGTCCATGCTTGTTGTTACGACCCTACTAACAGAAGTGCCGTTAAACCACTACTGACATATATCCATTCCGGCGTTGCATGTTGTAGGCGTATCGAAGGAGTTCGACAGTGACCCATCAGAAAGTCATTGACAGGCTCGTCGCATTGGGCTTGACAACATATGAGGCCAAAGTGTTTTCCGCCCTGACCCGGTTGGGTGAGGCAGGCGTGAGCGAGATACATGCCGTCGCTGAGGTCCCCCGGTCAGCGGTCTATGGCACTCTCGAGAAGCTCGAGCGCAGGGGCATCATAGAGACGTCCACCGGGAGGCCAAAGAAGTTCAGGGCCCAGCCTCCGAAGATCGCGGTGTCGAAGATCGAGTCAGAGCTGCGGGACGCCGTGAAGGACGCGAAGGATGGACTGGAAGAGCTCGCCAGCACCCCTCACAGAGAAGTTTCAGACGTCAGGATATGGATAGTCAAAGGGAGAACGAGGATCGAGGCCAGATTGGAAGACATGGTGGCATCCGTCAGGTCGGAGTTGCTCGTCGCAGGGGCCCCTCTCAACATGCTGGCATTCACGGACGTGTGGAAGACGGCGAAGTCCCGGAAGGTCAAGGTGGTGTTCGCCACTCTGGAGCCTGACAAGATTGCAAAGCTTGCGAGATTCGGCGAGATAATGCGCCCAAGATTCCATGTGAAGTTGCCCGGCGATGACCAGCCCAGGGTGTTGTTCGTCCGGGCGGACAGGAAGGTCATATTGTTCGCAAGCGAGTACAAGGACGAGACGCAGGTCGAGGACATGACGGCGTTCTGGACGGATGATGATTCGATCGTCAGGTTCTTGAACTACCTGACCGACTCGCTGTCCAAGCCGGTGAAGAGCCCGGGCAAGGTCCGCCGAGGCTGAGAGGTCAGGGCGTCCCATCCCGCTCGGACGGACTGATGGTCAGAGCTTGTGGATCTCTTCCCTGATGTCTATGTCCTTCTCCCTCAACCGTCTCATGAAATCCTCGGCAGCCAGCTGTTCAGGTATCACGATGCCCTTCTCCTGGACCTGGCCATCGATGAGCATCTCGGTGGCGACGGCACCGCCGGTCCCGACGAAGTACGCCCCGCCGTTCGTGCGGTACCGTTCGTAAGCCTTCTCGTGGGATATCATGGTCCACACCTTCACCAGGGTCTTCCTGCCATCCTTCTCACCCAGCACGTTGACCGTGAAGCAGCAGTCGCCCTTGACCTTGTCCGCGAAGGCAGACGGAGGTGGCAGCATGGCCGCGACCACATCGAGCGGCCTCACTTTGACCCCCTTGATATCCATGGGTTCCTTGCTCAGCAGTCCCCACTTGCGGAATATCTCGGCGGCATGGGCGAACCTGTCGTCGATCCCGATGTTGAAGGACGCCTCTTTGAGCGTCGGGATGCCCATGGGCATGAAGTATGTCTCGTCGTGGTTTGTGCTGTATACTGGTAGCGGGCCGACTGGTGAGGGGAAGTCGTACACCTGCCTCGCGCTGAGCGGAGGTACGAACTCGATCCTCCCTTTCCTGAACAGGGCAGCGGGCACGCTGGTCTCGTCCAGGAGGTCCACTGGGGACCATAGGGAGAACGTCTCCAGCCCGTCGACGGTGGCCGTATCGCCGTCGAATATGTGAGCCTCGTCCGCCCTGTCGAGCATGCCGGCTGCATGCATCGCGAAGATGTCCGAGATGCCGGGCTCGGAGCCCATGCCCACAAGGGCCGAGATGCCTGCCCCTCTGCAGGTCTCGGAGTACCGGTCGAAGTCTGGGCCAGTACTATCGAACGGCATGCCGAAGTCTACGTAGTCCGTCCGGGTCTCGGCAGAGACCTCCATAACGACGCGGTTCATGCGCCACGGCATGGTCGCCACCACTATGTCCCTGCCTTTCAGGAGATCGACCAGCGCGTTCCGGTCCCTTCCGTCCACCTCAATGACAGACACCTTATCCATCCCCAGGCGGTCCTTGAGGGCCCTGGCACCGCTCGTCCTCGAATCAGCGAGGACCAAGCGGTCCACCTTGGCGTTCTTGGCAAGGTGTTCCGCGCATACCAGTCCGCAGACCCCGCATCCGAGCTGTACGACTTCCATGATGTCTCCTCCGGCGCGGGCGCACCGCGCCAATTCTGATATGACAAACGTTTACTTGGTCTTTCCTGGGTCCTTGCCTTTGATGCGGTTGGGAGGATTCATACGGACGTTGATGCATCGCGTCCTTCCGGAGACATGTCTATGGCTGCAGGAGGCAGGGTGAGCAGGGAGATGGTGCTCGAATCATTGTCCAGGAATCTCATGCCGCTAGGATACGTGCACGCCCTCTGGGAGGGTGGGGCGATAGGTTATGGCCGGCTGGACGAATGGTCAGACATCGATCTATATGTCATGGTCGATGACGACACGGTGAGCGAGGCGTTCACCGCCATCGAGGGCGCTCTGACCTCCCTGGCCCCGATCGCCATCAAGTACGACATAGGTCCGACCCCCTATCCCGGAGTCCATCAGGCGTTTTACCGCCTCGAACGCACCAGCGAGTTCATGGTGCTCGACATAGCAATCGTGACCAAGAGCGCGCCTGACAAATTCCTTGAGGAAGCGACTCATGGCCGACCCAGTTATCTGTTCCGCAAGTCTACAGTGCCTGATGCCCAGGCGCTCGACAGGGCCGAGCTGAGAGAGAAGGTCAGGGGTCGTGTAGCGCGCCTGAGGCTGCGCATGGACATGTTCCATGTGTTCGTCCAGAAGGAAATCAACAGAGGACACGCGATTGAGGCAGTGGATTCGTACAGGATGGTGGTCCTTGGATCCCTGACCGAACTCCTCAGGATAAGATACAATGCGGTCCATCATGATTTCCAGACCAGGTATCTCTACAGTGAGCTCCCTCCGGACGTCGTTGGGAGACTCGAGGGGTTATTCATGGTCAGGGATATGAGCGACCTCAAAGAGAAATACGGGTCTGCCCGACTGTGGTTCGACGAGCTGTTCGGGGAAGTCGAGGCCGTGGGTGTGGACGCGCTGGTCAGCAAGTGATACCCTGCTAGATCCGATCAGATGTCCGCCGGACCGCGGTCTGTGCACGCATCGCGACCATCAGGATGTTTGACTTGGGACTGCCGCACGCTCGTCAGACGAGGATATCGTCACTCAGCACGACCTTGCCATCCACGACGGGCGTCCCTTCTTTGATGACATGCCTCATTCGTCCCACGGCTTGGTCCCGCGGTCCTCCGAAACTCCCGTCTGCGCACACTACCCTATGGCAGGGTACTGTAGGCCAGAGCGGGTTCTCGTGGAGCGTGTTCGCGACCGCCCTGCTGGCCTTCGGTCTGCCTATCGCCTTCGCGATTCGTCCGTACGTGCTGACCTTCCCCTTCGGTATCTTGAATGTGGCGACATAGACCGCCTTCTCGAAGTCCGACCAGCCGTCAAGGTACTCTCGGATGCCCTTCTCCGTCCGCACATCCTCCTTCCTCATGTCCTCCTCCTCTCCATGCACCAGGCCTCGCGGGCCTGTCAAACCGGTGAATGCGCGGGCAGATAATGGCAGTATCGGTCAGGGGATGGCGAAAGTGTCGTGGCAGCAGGGGTCGTCATCTCGCCCGTCCACACCTGTCGCCGCAGTTGGGAAAGACATATGTTCCTCCTTGTGTGATGGGCCTCTTGCGATGACCGTCTCGAAATGGATGGATTGTCAACACCTCAGACGCATGTCTGCAAATATGCCAGGCCTATCGTTCCGGGGCTACAGGGACACATCGGATGTCGAGATGATGTCCCGGGTGAGTCACCTCAGCTGGAAAGCCGACGGTGTGGAGTGGTTCGTGACGCCAGAAGACATGCTGTCGAGGCTCCAGGACATTTCGGACCATGACCACCGAGCTGACATTTTGATCGCCGAGGTCGACGGGGAGACTGTGGGCTACTCCGAGCTCGATTGGAGCTCCTCCGATGACGACCCGAAGTACTACGGCCATTCGGTCAACATCCTGCCCCAGTGGCGCGACAAGGAACTCATGGAGGCCATGTTCAAGAGCAACGAGACGAGGCTCCAGGAGATATCGTCCCATCATCCTGTCTCCGGGCGGTGCTACATCAAGCTGTGGGCCTTCGATGGCCCCAATGACTGGAGGAGGATCGTCGAATCCTCCGGGTATTCTCCGATGTGGCACCTTCTGGAGATGGCTCACAACGACCTCGGCTCTGTCCGCGATGTCCCGCCTCCTGATGGTCTGGACTACGGCCCGGTCATCTCTGAGGACTACCCCAAGATTTGGGCCCTGTTCCGGGAGTGTTTCTCCCACGAGCAATGGTCCTCACCCGAGAGGTGGTCCGAGGAGGAGTACGACGAGTGGACCCGCTCCGCCAACTTCTCCCCTGGGCTGTGGAAGGTCGCTCGTGCCGGAAGCGACATCGTGGGCGTCGTCGAGAGTTTCATCAGCGAGAAGCAGTGCGAAGCATATGGGAGGAGGGTCGCCTACAGCAACCGCGTCTGCGTCAGAGACGGTTGGCGCAGAAAGGGGGTAGCCACCTACTTGCTCACGAGCTCATTGAAGCAATTGAGGGCTATGGGTGTTGAGGAGGTATCACTCGACACCGAGGTCGAGAACAAGAGCAGTGCGATGAGGGTCTACATGGGGGTGGGGTTCACCACGAGGAGGACCTTCACATTCTTCGCGAGGCCGTTGTGAGCTCGCGCGCGCCCGAGCGCATTCACCTGCCGCTCCTCTGTGCCTCTATATCGGCCCTGCATTTGTCCGCGTACTTGCACCAGTCGAAGCAGCTGGGCCTCTTCTCTTTCGTCACCATTCCCCCGCAGTAGTAGCACCTGAGGTACTGCTCGTTCGTGAAGATCTCGACTTCCTTCCCGCAATGGGGACATCTGAAGACCTCTGGCAAGGGCTCGGCGAATGGGCCCGCGCCGGGGCAACGGGTGAACACGCAGGTGCCTCCTATGCACCACACTTGTACTCGGAAGGGGTTGGTTATTATCCCTTACGGTATCGGGGTCGTCGTGCGATTATCAAAAATGCGAACTGTTAAATATAGCGGCGGCAAATCGAACAGGATGGAGGCACTGGCCCCGATGGTCAGATCTCTGGCATCACCCGAACCGTCCTACATAGGCTCTAGGATACGCTATTCACCGCCTTCTGTCTCGCCCCGAAGGGGCGTCAGGTTAGTCCCGGTCATCGTCATCGCGCTCGTGTTCGGGTCCGCTTCCGCGCTCGCGGCCATCACCCTCGAATTGACAGGGAATGAAGGCCTCAACGCCTCGATAACCGGCGTGAACATCATGCCGATCACGCTGGTCACACAGCACAAGGACACCCACAGTATCTGTGTGGCGGGCTCTCCTTGCCCTGGCATAGCTCCCGACTTCCCGCACGCATGGGATCATGTGGCCGGGACCGACGGCATCTTCGGGACATCGGACGACTGCCCGCACTGCTCGGCGTACAGCGCACCCGCGGCGATATCCATGGTCGCGGTGGCATACGGCAGGACCGGCCAGTACGCGCAGCAGGACAGGATATACGACAACGGGAAGTCGGTGTCGCCCGAGATTACGGGCGACAACGAGATCCAGACCCACGGGGTCGGCATGTTCGACGGCACCGGGGGCCAGCCAGAAGAGGTCCAGGATGGTCTCAAGTGGGCACTGGGCGTCACATTGGGAGTGAACGAGCACAGCTCGTCAAACCCGATCACGGCCTCAATATTGGAACAGTACGCCTCGACATCGCGGCCCGTCCTGTGGATAGACCACGGAGGGTGGCCGGTGAACATGAGCTCGTCATACCCTGCGAACAGGGCGGACCAGGGCCACGCGAAGGTCATCGGCGGATACGACGACAACAACACGATCACGACGGACGACGACTTCGTGCTGGTGTTTGACCCATGGTCCGAGTACAACAAGTCGGCCATAGTGCCGGTGAACGCGACCTTGGGCCCAGGCGGCACATACGATCCGTACTGGCTCCCACTCCGCGACGTGAACGTGAGCGACACCGCGGACATATTCTTCGTCCCCTCCGTGTCGATACCCGAGTTCGGAACCGTCATCGTGCCAGTCGTGGGCATGCTGCTGATCGCGGCCGTCGTTCACCGTGCGAGGTCCAGGCGGGACGCGGCCTGAAAGTTTATCACCATGATAGGTTTTCCTCACCCAAGGCCCGGGCCACCCTGGATGAGGTCACACATGATTGGCAGATCTGAGTTGCGCGTCGTACGCATGAGGGATTCCCATCTCCCGGAGGTATTCTCGCTCATAGACAATGAGAACTGGGGCTGGGAGTTCGCAGAGATACAGCAGATCCACAGGCTCGACCAGGGCAGCTCCGTGGTGGCGCTCGACGGCCGTGACATAGTGGGACTCGTCACCTGCATCGATTTCGGGGCCACGGCGTTCATAGTCCATGTCATCGTGAGGAAGGGCTGGAGGGGGAAAGGAGTCGGGGTCCGCATGATGGAGGATGTCCTCGCCGACCTGGATTCGAGAGGCGTGTCGAGCGTCGAGCTGCACGCGAACCCCGAGGCGGTGGAGTTCTACAACCAGTTCTCGTTCAGGAGGTTGGAGGACATCACGTTCTTCGCAAAGGAGGCGCCGCATGCGTACCCGGAACCGTTGGGGCTGATGGCGCCTTCATACTCGTGGCACCCGCCGGACGACGCCTCAGCGATATCCGATGTCCTGTCGACCGCGTTCGGCTACATGAAGGACGACGTTGAGAAGGCCCTGTCGAAGATGCCGCCGCATCAGGTCCTCGCCCGGACTGGGCACGGACACGCGACCGCCATGTTCCTCTCCAGGACCGGAATGGACATCAACGCCGCGGGCCCATGGTTCTTGGATGAGCCCTCCAGGGCAGAGGCAGAGGGGATGCTCCGGACAATGCTCTCTGCCGTCCCTGCCAAGAGGGTCGATGTCCTCTCCCCTGCGTCGAACGAGGTCGCGAAGGCCACGTTCGAGTCATGCGGCTTCTCGGTGGCAAAGGCTGGCATCGTCAGGGTGGCGCGCTCGAGCGGCACTGCGAACCGGTTCCCTGGGTCCATCCTGTCGATTGGCCATCTTGGCCTGATATGATCCCTCGGCGATCACATGCTCGTGTGAGGTGCTAACACGTCTTGTGCGTCCAGACTGTAGTCCCGAACTATTAATGCCCGAATATGTACATCATGAGGATGATGTTCCCATCGCGAGTGGCATCGCTGAAGGTCTCGGGGATCAGGAAGCTCTTCGAGGCGGCTCCGCCGGACGCCATCAACCTCGGCCTAGGTGAGCCTGACATCCAGCCTCCACTGGAGATGGTGGAGGCGTACAAGGCGGCGCTGGACCAGGGGTACAACAAGTACGGTCCGAGCGCGGGCGTGAAGGAGCTCCGCGAGGCGATCGCCAAGAGCCTGAAGCGCTTCAGGAAGGATGTGGCGTTAGAGAACATCATCGTCACCGCCGGTGCCACAGAGGGCATGATGATCGCCTGCAGCACGATTGTGGACAAGGGCGACGAGGTGCTCGTGCCGAACCCTGGGTTCATAGTGTACGGCCCAGACGTGTCCCTAGCGGGCGGAACGCCGATCGAATATTCCCTACGCCAAGAGAACGGCTTCCTCCCAGATATCGAGGAGATCAAGTCCCTCATCACCCCGAAGACCAAGGCCATCATAGTCAACACCCCTTCGAACCCGACAGGAACCGTGTTCCCGAAGGAGTCTGTCAAAGCGCTCGCCGATGTGGCCACGGACAAGGGCCTGTACATACTCTCGGACGAGGTGTACCACAACTTCGTGTACGAAGGCGAGCACTGTTCGTTCGCTCGCTTCCACGACGATACGATCATCGTGGACTCCTTCTCGAAGACCTTCGCCGCCACGGGCTGGAGGATAGGATACGTCGCTACTTCGAAGGAGATAGTCCAGCAGCTCTCGAAGGTCCAGTACTACACCCTCGCGTGTCCTCCGACGGCGACCCAGTATGCCATACTCGAGGGGCTCAAGATGGAGGGCCCCTACAGGAAGCATCTGCGGGAGCTGTTCAGGAAGAGGCGCGACATCGCCATGAGGAAGATGGCGGAGATCCCGACGTTCGCCACGGCCCCTGTGACAGGTGCCTTCTACGTGTTCCCCAGGTATTCCCAGAGGATAGAGTCCGAGGAGTTCGCTATGCGGATACTCAAGCGCGGCGTCATATGCGCTCCCGGTGGCGCCTTCGGCTCGCTGGGAGAGGGCCACCTCAGGTTCTCCTACGCCAACTCGGAGGAGAACATCGAGAGGGGTCTGGAGATCGTGAAAGAGGTTGCGGCCAGCATCTGAGGCGACCGCTGCACTAGTTTTATATGGATATCCATATCTTTAGGTCACATGCCCGATGAGGGTGCCAGTGGAGCCTCGGGCGCCGCAAGGCTGATGAGCCCCAAGGCGACCCTCTCGGTCGCGAGCAATGTCCTTGGGGCGATACTCGGGACGACCGCCCTCGTATTCATAGCCCAGAACATGGGCCCCGCGACCCTGGGTATCCTCGGCTACGCGATGGCATTCATCGGCATCCTGAGTTTCCTGTCGGATTTCGGCATGGGCTCCGTCCACAGGACCCACATCAAACACTCCGTGGACGTCGGCAAGTGCGTCGGCGCTTACGCCGCGATCCGGCTCGTCCTGTTGGGGATATTCTCCGTCATCACGCTCGTGCTCATCCAACTATGGAAGGACGGCATCATGGGCGCCGAGATGCCCGAGGACCAACTCGTGCTGAGCCAGCTAGTGGATTCGATGTACATATTCCTCGTCTACTACGTGCTCCTCGGCATCAGCCAGATCGCCACGCACACGTTCGACGCCCTCGACTCGATGGCGAAGGTCCACGTGCCCGCGATCCTGGAGCTCGTCGTCAGGGTGTCCTTCGTCATATTCGTGGCGACCTCCGCGCTGGCAAGCACCGAGAACGGCCCAGCCCTGCTCGCGACCGCCTACGCCGCGGGTATGATCGCGTCGATGCTCGTGGTTGCCATGCTGATGCGGTCCTATGCGATATCGATGCCTGACAGGCTCATGATGATGAGCTACATCAGGTCGCTCGTCCCGGTGTTCGTCATATCGATGACCATCATCATGGACATGTTCCTCGACAAGCTGGTCGTGGGCTACTTCTGGGGTGAGTTCGAGCTCGGGCTGTACTTCGGCGTTCAGCGCACGGCCGTGTTCGTCGGCGTGTTCTCCCTTTCGGTCGCGACCCTGATACTCCCGTCTGTGACGACATACTTCATCAAGCGTGACGTCGTGGCCAGCTGGGAGGTCGTGAACCAGGCGGAGAGGTACGTCTCCTTGGTGGTGGTGCCCACTGCGGCGTTCTACCTCCTGTACGGCTCGGACATCATCCGGACGTTCCTCACCGACGACTTCGTGCCGGCGGTGACCACGATGGACCTACTGGTCATTGCCGCCGCCGTGCTCGCCCTCGTGCTCCCTCTGAGGTCGGTGATCGTGGCCGTTGGACGCCCAAAGACCCTCTTCATGGTCAACATCGGCGGCCTGTCCATCCAGCTCATGCTGATGCTCGTCCTGGTGCCAGACTCCTTCCTCGGGTTCGAAGGCTTCGGGCTCAAGGGCCTCGGCGCGGCGACCGCGCTGCTCGTGACGTCGGTATACTACTTCTTCGTCCTGAGGTACATGGCATGGCGCATAGGCAAGATCCTCCCAGACTCCCGCTCGTTCAAGCACCTCGTGAGCGCCGTCGTCATGGTGGGCACGATGTACGTCGTCGACTGGCTGATCGTACCGACTGTCGACTGGGTCGCACTCATATTCCTCGCGGTCCTGGGCGTGCTAGCCTACGGCGCGTCGGCGTACATCATGGGTGAGCTCGACAGGGACGACTACCGGTACTTCAAGTCGATGCTCAACCCGCAGGACACCTTCCAGTACGTCGTTAACGAGCTCGTCGGCAAGCGGGCGTGAGCTTCGATTCGTTTATAGGCCGAGAGCCTGATTACTGCGCCGTTGCCATGTCCGAGACGACCATCATCACGCACGCATCCGAGCTGCTGACGCTCAGAGGTCCGAAGAGGTCCAGGGCAAAGGCCGAGATGTCCGAGCTGTCCATCATACCCGACGGTGCGGTCGTGGTGACGGACGGGGTAATAGAGGATGTCGGCAGGACGGAGTCGGTGCTCAAGGAGCACGATGCCACGGGCGTCGAGCGGCTGGACGCGTCCGGGAAGGTCGTGATGCCGGGCCTGGTCGACCCTCACACTCACCTGGTGTTCGCTGGCTCCAGAGAGTTCGAGCTGGGGCTCAAGCTGAAGGGCAAGAGTTACCTCGATATCATGGCTGCAGGGGGTGGCATCCTCAGGACCGTGAGGGACACGAGGGCCGTCGGAGAGCAAGAGTTGTTCGACCAGTCCGCAGCCAGGCTCGGGTCGATGATAGCTCACGGCTCTACGACGATCGAGGCGAAATCCGGCTACGGCCTGGACAGGGACGTCGAGGTCAAGATCCTCAGGACCGTCAGGAAGCTCGGCGAGGAGTACCCGGTCGACCTCGTGCCCACGTTCATGGGAGCGCATGCCGTCCCACCGGAGTTCGCCGGTCGCCCTGACGACTACGTACGTTTCGTCGCCGACGATGTGTTGCCAGCGGTTGCGCGCGAAGGCCTGGCCACGTTCTGCGATGTGTTCTGCGAGTCGGGGGCTTTCGATGTGGACCAGTCGAGGATCGTGCTCCAGGCCGCGAAGGCGCTCGGCATGGGCGTCAAGGTCCACGCGGACGAGTTCACATCCTCGGGAGGGGCCGAGCTCGCTGCGGAGTTGGGAGCCATCTCGGCAGAGCACCTAGCGAAGCCTTCTGACGACGGCATCATGGCGATGGCCAGGAAGGACGTCATCGGCGTCATGCTCCCCGGGACACCTTACACGTCGATGGCTGGCATATACCCGGACGCACGCAGGCTCATAGACATCGGCGTCCCGGTCGCCCTCGGCACCGACCTGAACCCGAACTGCTGGAACGAATCGATGCAGTTCACGATGAGCCTCGCGTGCTACAAGATGAGGATGACCCCGGCCGAGGCCGTGACGGCAGCGACCGTGAACGCCGCGGCCGCAATAGGTCTCGAGAAGAGGATAGGCACGCTGGAACGCGGCAAGAGGGCCGACATCGTTATAATGGCTGTCGCCTCGCACGCGATGATGCCATGCAGGTTCGGGACGAACCTGTGCACGCACGTGATGAAGGACGGCAAGGTCGTATGGACGAGGGGACCTGCGCCGAGGTCCTAAATCCTCAGGATGATTATGCCCACCACGACCGTGGCGATGCCAATCCACTCCTTGACGCTCATCTGTTCTCGGAGTATCAGGAACACCAGCATGGTCGTGAATACTGCATTGGATGTCGCAACCGCGGCGGTCGCGCCGGTGCTCATGTCGGAGTGCGACATCGCGTAGACGAACGATAGTATCCCGATACCGAGACATGCGCCCGCCGCGATCGGATAGACGATGTTGGTGCCGATTGGTTGAATGCTGTTCGTGAGCCAGAGATACGCTAGGAACGCGGCGCCGAGCCCGCCCATGGTGACCCACATGATGGCGGTGAACATGTTGGGGTCCATCTTCAGGTTCTTCTCGCCATAGCCGATCAAGAAGTTGGTCGTGCCCCACAGTATGAATGTCCCGACAGCGAACATCAATGCCAACGACGCCAAGGTCTTCCGCTCCACGGGAACCGTCCAGTATCAGTTGCATATAAATACGTTTCCTGGATGGCCTGGCACGTCGTCGCTGGCCATCCCGCACCCCCTAGGTATTTATTTATCCACGCAGGAAGATGCTCGCGGACGTCGGCTACGGGCCAGGTCGCCCTTAGGACCGACAGGTCGGTCGTGCGATGGTTTCGGTGTGCATGCTTACCGAGCTGGAGTCCTACAAGGGCATCATACCATACAAGAACCCTGGCGGCATGGGCACGAACGCCCCCATGGTCGCGAGAGAGCTGGAGAAACTCGGCTGCAAGGTGATCTTCAACAAGCCAGAGGAAGATTACGACGTCCTACATGTGCACAGCCCTCTTCCGAACTCCTTCGCGTGGGCCATCAGGAGGCACATGTCCGGGAAGCCGCTCGTGGTCCACGGGCGCCACCTCCCTGAGCTGATCAAGGGCGGGTTCAAGGGAGGCTCCCTGTTCTATCCGTTCGTGCGCTGGTACTCGGTGTACTTCTACAACCTGGGAGATGTCGTCCTGGGCGCCACGCCTTATGTGGCCAAGTCCCTGGCCAGGGACGGCGTGAAGGGCCCGTTCAAGGTCATCCCGAACGGCATCAACAGGGAGGTCTTCGTCAGGGACGAGAGGCGGGGCGCGGAGTTCAGGGAGCGTTGGGGCGTGCGTCCCGGTGAGAGGCTGGTGGTCAGCGTCGGCCTCAGAATACCTCGCAAGGGCGTGGACACGTTCATCAACATCTCATCGATGCTCTCGGAGAGGAATGATGTCAAGTTCGTCTGGGTCGGGGAGAGCGAGCCGCTCCTGGAGGACGCGCTCGACGGCCTCGACAAGGGCAGAGTCCTCTTCCCTGGGCATGTGCCATTTCAGGACATCGTGGGTGTGTATTCGGCCGCAGACGTGTTCGTCTTCCCCACAAGGGCGGAGAGCTACGGGAACGTGATGCTCGAGGCCGCGAGCTGCGGCTGCCCGCTCCTGATACGGGACATACCAGTGTATGAGGAGTGGGTAGAGGACGGCAGGCACTGCCTGAAGGCCAGGACCGACGCCGAGTTCGCCGAGAAGCTCGGGATGCTGTTGGACGACGAGCAGCTCCGCAGGCGCATGGTCGAGGGGGCCCGCGGCCTGGCCGAGGAGCACGACATCAAGAAGACGGCCGTGATGCTCAAGGAGCTGTACGAGGGCCTCGCCCAGGGGAGGGTGTAGCCTGCTCGGCGAGGACATCATCTCAATGTTCTCCTCGCTTGGCGACGCGGGGATGTTGCTCGCGCTCGTGGCGATCATACTCATCGACGGCACGGGCTTCCCTACACTGCCTGAGGTATGGATGGTGTTCATCTTCGGGGCCAATGCCGACTCGTTCACGTGGGGCGTGCTGGTCGTCCTGGTCTCCAGCCTGGCGAGCCTCGGAGGCAATTTCATCCTATACTCGCTGGTGAAGGCTGCCAGGCTCCCGAACTGGATCAGCAAGCGCATGAAGCAGTACACGGAGTTCCTCATCGTCAAGGACGAACGCCTCCTGCTCCTGAACAGGATCGCGCCAGTGGTTCCATACACCGGCGCGTTCATCGCGGTCTGCGACTGGGACCTCAGGAAGTGCGCGCTGTATCTCGTCATAGGCGCGCTGGCGAAATCATCCGTGGTCGTCATCCTCTCCTGGCTCAGCTACGACAACATGAGGGCGGAGGTCGCGCCCTGGGTCGCCCTCGGAGCTGTGGCGGTGGTCATCGTCACCAGCATAGTAGCATCATTAATCTACAAGAGACGGCTTCGCCTCAGGGGGGAGTTCCCACGATCTCAGTGATCATCCCGACATACAACGAGAAGGACAACCTCGAAGAGTTGGTCCGGAGGACGAGCGCCGCGTGCTCTGCGACCAGGATGAGCTACGAGATCATCATCGTGGACGACAACAGCCCAGATGGCACCGGAGAGCTCGCGGAGGAGATGGGGAAGAGCTTCAACGTCAAGGTGATTCACAGGGCGGGGAAGCTGGGTCTCTCGACCGCCGTCACGGACGGATTCAAGGCCTCTTCAGGTTCCGTATTCGTGGTCATGGACGCCGACCTGAGCCACCCGCCGGAGAAGATATCCGAGATGGTCGAGCGCATCACGAAGGGTGGCGCGGACATGGTCGTCGGGAGCAGATACGTCGAGGGCGGCCATGTGGAGAACTGGCCCTTCCACAGGAGGATGATGTCGAAGGGCGCGACCCTGCTGGCCCGCGGCCTGACCAAGGTCAAGGACCCGATGAGCGGCTTCTTCGCCCTGAAGAGGGAGGTCGTCGAGGGCGTGGAGCTGAACCCGGTAGGCTACAAGATCGGGCTCGAGATACTCGTGAAGGGCAAGGTGAGCAAGGTCGAGGAGGTGCCCATCACGTTCGCGGACCGCAAGGCGGGCACGAGCAAACTCGGGGCATCGGTGACGCTCAAGTACATTGACCATTGTCTCCTGCTCTACGAGCACAAGAAACCGTGGCTGGCGAAGTACATCAAGTTCGCCTTGATCGGAGGGATCGGCACCCTGATCAACTTGGCCATATTCTGGACCTCGATCGATTACTTCTACCTCAGTGAGTGGCTGGCGATTGTCCTGGCCTTCGTCGTGGCCGACACGAACAACTTCATCTGGAACCGGTGGTGGACCTTCCGATCCAAGGGGAAGGTACACTTCCAGTACCCGCAGTTTTTCGTGGTGAGCATCGTTGGCCTGGGGCTCAACCTCATGCTCTACTC
>JBFYNF010000160.1:0-13729 GCA_041304525.1 Thermoplasmata archaeon
CCGTCTCGAAAGAGATGGTGGGGGGTCTACGGTTCGACCCCGGCGCGCTCCAGCATGACGTGATGATGATCCTCTACGACCCTGTGAAGGGCGCACGGTCGGAGCCGAATGGAGCGAGTTGCGAGGAGGCTGTGGCGTGAAGGGCCGCCGCCTGATTTCGCAACAGAACCTGGAAGTGACTATCGCTCGTGGACCGCACCGTGCGGGCAGCTCGTCACGCATGTGCCGCAGCCAGTGCATTTGGACTCGTCGAACGCTGGAGTGAAAGTGCGTCTGTCGATGTACATGGCCCCGGTTGGGCACATCTTCACGACCTGGCAGAACGGGCTCCTGTCGCAGATTGCCTCGTCGAACATGACCTGCATCGTCATCGATGGGGCGATGGCGCATCACCTAGATATGGTTTTGCACGGATGACGCACAAGCGCCCATGACCCATCTTGGGACCGCGCACCCGGCAGTCAGTGGGTCATTATCACGGCCGATTCCTCATGTCAGAAGTGAGATATATACACCAACGGATTTGACTCGCGTTGCAAGGCGAACGCTTAGACAAAGCCCTCGAGTTCACCACCTCGATGATGAGCACTAGAGACATCAACGAACTCCTCGGGAAGATCATCAACATCATCACCGACGACTTCGGCTTCGAAGGGTGTGACGCCTTCCTTCTGGACAGGGACAAGAAGGCGTATATCCTGAGGGGGTCCAAGGGATACTCGGCGGAGGTCCGGGAGAAGATCGATAAGCTCACCAAGACCGAGGAATCCGTCAGGGCGGACCTTGAGAGGTGTGATAAACTGGGGAGATTCACATGCCTCTACAGGTCGAAGCCAGGGGACGACCCCGGAACATACTACGGTCTGCTCCACCCAGATAGGGCTGCCCTTCCGAGGGAGAGCCCCGAATCATGGCACGAGCTGGACGTGCTGTATGTCGTTCTCGAGGACAGTGAGGGCAGGACCGTGGGTTTCCTGCAGCCCGACGGGCCCAGGAACATGAAGATACCTGTCGGGAGCACCATCATCAATCTGGAGGTCTTTGCGGCGCTGGCATCCATCGCTGTCGCGAACGCCGAGACGGTCCAGGAGCTGAACAGGAGCGTCAGGTTCTACAAGACCCTCGCACACACGACGGCGCGGCTCCAGGAGCCCGTGGACCTCAGAGAGACGCTCAGGATGATCGCCGAGGGGCTCAACACGCTCGTGCCATTCCAGGAGATCAGCGTCTACCTCCTTGACTGGGACAAGAACCTCCTGGTGCCCGTGTACGCGACGGGACCTTTCGCGAACGAGGTGATGGCCGACATAGGCCCCATCAGCGGCCTCGCAGGGGACGTCGCGCGGTCAGGCAAGGTGGAGATCGTCCGCGATTCATTGGATGATCAGCGAGTCGAGGACATCCCTGGGATAGACGAGGAGGACATCCGCCAGACCATGATGTGCATCCCGCTCAAGAGCAAGGCTGGCGAAGTCGAGGGAGTCCTGGACCTGTACCGGGAGAAGACGAACTCGTTCACCATGGCTGAGTGGGAGATCGCGGAGCCCTTCGCGGCGCACGCGGCTATCGCGCTCGAGAACGCCAGGCTCAGGGAGGAGCTCAGGACGAACTTCGAATCGGTCCAGAAGGCCTTCGCGGACATGAAGGAGCTGGACAAGGCGAAGGACAGTCTCGTGAACACCATCTCCCACGAGCTCAGGACCCCGCTGACGACCATACTGGGGTACCTGGAGATGGCCTCTGAGGGCATGTACGGCGACACCAGCCCGAAGCTGAAGGACAAGATGCAGGCCATGGTGAAATCCGTCAACCGGATCAATGCGCTCGTCGGCAAGATGCTGGAGATGTCCAGGTTGCAGGACGGCACTCTCGTGCTCGACATCGAGCCCGTGAACCTGGCCATGCTCACGAAGGAGGTCGCGAAGGAGCTCGAGAACGACGTGAACTCCAAGAAGCACACCCTCTCCATCATGTTCGGGAACGAGCTCCCTGTCGTGGAGGCGGACAGGCTCCGCATTCACGATGTCATGTTCAACATGATCCACAACGCGATCAGGTACACCGAGGAGGGTGGGAAGCTCACGATAGGCGCGGACATCCTCGGAGGTAAGGTCCACATGTGGGTCAAGGACACGGGCCGAGGCATCATCGAGGGCGACAAGAAGAAGGTGTTCGACCGATTCTTCCTCGTCGACGAGGGGCTCGTGCGCGAGGACGGGCGCGTGGGCATAGGCCTGTACGTGAGCCGGGAGATCGTGAGGAAGCACAATGGTGACATGTGGTTCGAAAGCAAGGAGGGGGCCGGGAGCACGTTCCATTTCACCCTGCCCCTGAAGCAGAGATGAGCCAGAGAAGATATCACTTTTATTGGCAATTTGCCGAGTATTACAACATCTGGTCGCACTTTTAAGGTACAAATAAAGGAAAGGGGTTGCCGAAGAGGTTTGCCGGCCGTTCGACCGCGCTCACTTCTCGCACGAGAGCTTCTCGAAGACCTCGGGTGCGGGCCAAGACGGGTCCTCCGTCATGTACCTGTGCATCGCCTTCGCCGCGCGCTTGCCGTCGCCCATCGCTAGGATGACCGTGGCCGCGCCGGACGCGATGTCGCCGCCCGCGAACACGCCCTTCTTCGATGTCCTGCCCGTCTCGTCCACCGCGATCGTGCCCTCCTTGGTCGTCCTGAGGTTCGCCGTGGTCATGGGGACCAGGGGGTTGGGGCTCTGCCCGATGGCTATGAGCACGTTCTGGCAGTCGATCCTGAACTCGGAGCCGGGGATCTTGATCGGCCTCCTCCTCCCGGACGCGTCTGGCTCGCCCAGCTGCATCCTGATGGCCTCGACCTGCTTCACGTTGCCGCAGTCGTCCCCGATGAATCTCACGGGGGCCGCGAGCAGCTCGAAGTGGACGCCCTCCTCCTTGGCGTGGTGGACCTCCTCGCGTCTCGCGGGGAGCTCGGCGTCCGAACGCCTGTAGAGGATGACCGACTTCTTCGCGCCCAGCCTGAGGGATGTCCTGGCGCAGTCCATGGCGACGTTGCCGCCGCCGAGGGTCACGACCGTCTCGCCCACGCGTATGGGCGTGTCGTACTCCGGGAACTTGAACGCCTTCATCAGGTTGGTCCTGGTGAGGAACTCGTTCGCGGACATGATGCCGTTCAGGTTCTCGCCCGGCAGGTTGGTCCAGTTCGGCAAGCCAGCGCCCGTGCCGACGAACACGGTATCGTACTCCTTGAGCAGGTCATCGACGGTCTCGGCCTTGCCGACGACGCGGTCCGTCATGATGTCGACGCCGCTCCTGCGGATGTAGTCGACCTCGGCCTGGACGATCTCCTTCGGTAGCCTGAACTCGGGGATGCCGTACACGAGAACACCGCCGCAGTATTGGAGCGCCTCGTACATGGTGACCTTGTGGCCCAGCTTGGCCAGGTCACCCGCGACTGTGAGGCCCGCGGGGCCAGCGCCCACGACCGCGACCTTCTTGCCGGTCTGCGGGGGCATGTCGATCTTCCCGTGCTTCTGCTCCCTGCGCTCCCAGTCCGCGAGGAACCGCTCGAGCCTGCCTATGCCGACAGGCTCGTTCTTCTTGCCGACAACGCAGTTGCCCTCGCACTGGTTCTCGTACGGGCAGACCCTGCCGCACACGGCCGGCAGGTTCTGTTTCTCCCTGATGACCTTGATGGCGCCAGCGAAGTCGCCTTCCTGGACATGCTTGATGAACCCGGGGATGTTGATCTCTACCGGGCACCCGTCCATGCACAGCTTCCTGTTAGGGGAGGGCTTGCACTGGAGGCACCTCTGGGCCTCGAGTATGGCCGTCTGGGCGTCCTGGCCCATGGGGACCTCGTTGAAGTTGTGCACGCGCACCTTCGGGTCCTGCTCGGGCATCGGGTACTTCTTCGGCACGATCTTCTTCGGGGCCTTCTTCTGCTCCTCAGCCATCTACTTCCCCTCCTGGAACTTCTTGAGCGAGATCTGCTCCTCGGCCATGTATCTCCTGTTCCTCGCGATGAGGTTGTCGAAGTCGACCTTGTGGCCGTCGAACTCGGGCCCGTCGACGCAGCCGAACTTGGTCTCGCCGCCGATGATGACCCTGCACGAGCCACACATGCCGGTGCCGTCCACCATTATGGGGTTCAGGCTCACGACCGTGTGAATGCCGTGGGGCTGTGTGATGTTCGATATGACCTTCATCATGATGATCGGGCCGACCGCGTACACCATCTTGACGTCCCTCTTGTCGGCTATGAGCTTCTTGAGTATGTCGCTCACGAAACCGTGGTGTCCCTTGGAGCCGTCATCCGTGCACACGTAGAACTCGTCGCTGACGCTCTGGATCTCCTTCTCGTAGATCAGGAGCTTCTCGTTCTTCGCGCCGATGATGGAGATGGTCTTGTTCCCAGCCTCCTTGAGCGCCCTGACGACCGGGTACATGAGTGCCAGACCGATGCCGCCACCTATGCAGCAGATGGTTCCGACCTTGTGCAGCTCGGTTGGCAGGCCCAGGGGGCCCACGAGGCTGAACAGCTTGTCGCCAGCTTTGAGCGTCCCGAGCTTCTTGGTCGTCTTGCCTATCTCCAGGGCAGCGATCGTGACAGTCCCCTTCTCCGCTGAGAAGTCCGCCATGGTGAGCGGGATCCTCTCGCCGTGCTCGTCCACCGTGAGCATGACGAACTGTCCCGCCTTCGCCTTCTTGGCGATGTGCGGGGCCTTGAGCTCGAGTCTTGTCACGTCCGGTGTGAGCTTCTCCGCCTTGACTACCTCATACATCCTAAACACCCTTTCCCGCCCCCTCCCGATGAACCGGACGAGGGGGCGTATTCGGTTGAGTCCGAATGCCTCTGGGGCGAGGCATCCATACGTTCGTATTTAAGGTTGGCGTAAATACGATATTAAGGGGGGCGTTTTCCGACAGCCGGCATCCGAAGACGGTCTCATCAGAATGTCATTCCAAGATGGGGCCCGAGCACTGAAAAGCAATCATTCACGGACTCAGAAACTCCCAGACAAGCAATCACATTCTCCAATCCTGGTGCCAGGGTCACAGATTGGTCGCCGCACTGGCGGATCCTGTTGAAATTGTGAATCTATAGGGCCTTGAACCTCGGTCGGCCACGATTTCGCCGGCTTCCTCCAGATAATGCAGGCACTTCCTCACGAACTCCTGGCTCTCCTTCAATTCGTGCGAGAGTTCTGTGACCGAGCGAGCGCCCTTCTCCATATACACCAGGATGTTCTGGGAGCCCACCTTCATCTCCGCCTTCGCTTTGAGAGACCTCTTCCAGGGGACGTTAACCCCATACCGCCTCTCCATCTCCTCGACCTTCACGAACAGGAACGCTTCCCAAATCTGGCTCTGCCTCAGGCCCACATGAGCGCTCTGGAGTTCACACTCCTCAAGGATCGAGTCCTTGTCGAGTCCCCTCCTGAACAGAGAGATCATGTCATCCAGGTCCCTGGTCCGCTCGGTGACGCTCTTCAATATGAAAATATCCTCCCTGGAGCACATGTACAGAACGATATTCCCGAACTCGCCAACGAGGGTCGACCTCGCCCTCATCCCCTCGGAGAAGCGGAGTCGGTCACAAATCCTGCCGACGAAGATGTCGACGCGCAGCCCGGTCGGCTTCGACAGTATCTCCGCGTCCACCATCGCATGGCATTCGGCTGGATGCCGGGGGTTGACAACGAATCCCTGCGCCTCGAAGGCTCTCCTGAGAACCTTGGCATCCTTCTCCGAGTCCAGCACCAGGTCAATGTCCTTTGTCGCGTCCTTCTCGCCCCTCAAGGCCATAGCGCCTCCGCCAATCAGATAGGCATTGACGCGCATGGAGCAAGTGTCGCCCGACCGTTTCAGGAGCGATATGACATCTTCTCGACCAATCTGCATCGAATCCAATCAATCCACCCCGTACTGGGCGCGCAGCTGACCCAAATCTGCCCTGTCGGGGAAGTGCGCGTCTGCGACCGGTTCGCCGTCCAGGTACACCACCATCTGTCCGGCGAGTTCGCCAATGCCGACCGCGACGCCCTGTTTTATGAGATAGCGCGGGTCGTAACCCTCCTTCATCAGGAAGAGAAGGCTGTAAGCCATGCTCCTCGCACTGTATGGGTCGACGAGGATGTTGTGCAGCGCGATGTCCTCCGGTCTCAACCTGGGTCGCCAGTAGGCATAGTGATAGTACTTGGTGCCTGACATGAACTCTAGACCCCGACGGGACATGGCGGTGATCCCGGTCTCACGGGCGCCAGACGCGTTGTCCAATCCACGCGCCGTGAATATGAACTCAAGACCCTCGTTCCAGAGCACCGAGCCCATCGACGTCATGTCTTCGAGGATTGCGGAACTCGCGCCCTTCGAAAAATCCTTGAGGAACCGGACGAGGGAAATATCCGATTCGGGAATGGACACCTTCTGTCGTTCCTGGTTGACGGCGCCGTAGTTCTTGAGGCACCACGCGAGCCTTCGCACCGACTCGTTGGACAATCGTATCTCCTTCGCAATCCTGCCCAGGTCCTTCGGATAGCTCGAGATCGAGAGCATGACCAGCAGCCTCGAGCCGACAAGAGGCTCGACTGGGCGTCGGTCACCTTCCAGGTACGCCGCCAAAGCCTTGGAGTGGCCGTGCGAACTCGGGGATATCACTGACCTCTTGCCATCCCTCCGAATGACAATGAGTCTCTTCGACGCGAGTGATTGAGCTATCCTGTACACCGAGATGTTCGATACGCCCGTGGCTCCCTTGAGGTCTGCCATCGACATGTGGCCGTTGCATATCGCTCTGAACATGTTGAGTTCGTTCTTCTTCAAGACGTACATTCTGAGCAATAATTGTTAACTTGCTTATATATACTTTATCAAAACTTGCACAAATTTCCGATTCGAGAATCCGCATGGTCGCACAGGTTGTGTCGGACAAGGCGCAAGGATCACGATCCATCCCGACGCCCGAGTACACGACCCCTGCCCTCACTCGCCCAGGTCCTGCACCTGGACCTTCCCGGCCAAGGTGATGCGGGGCATCGCCTCGATCTTGCGGTACACGTCCTCGGGGTGCTTCCTCACGCCGTCGACCTTGAGCAGGAAGTCCTCGACGGGTATGTTGAACAGGCGCTCGTTCTCCCTCAGGTACGGGAGTATGAGCTCCCAGTCAGCGGGCATCAACCTCGTGATCCTGCCTCCGTTCAGCTGTTCCTCGCCCACGAGCTTCTTCGGGTCGCGCACGTAGATGGCGCCTCCGGACGCCAGGGAGAACAGGTTGCCTCCCGGGTAAGGTTCGGGGAGGTCCGTGAGGTTCCCGTTGCCGTCGAACGCGACGCCGTTCAGCACGACGAAGCCGCCGCCGTAGAGCGGGTTGCCCGCCATGAATGACTCTGCCAGATAGTCCAGGCACGTTCCGTTGATGACCACCCTTGGCTTGCCCACGGCGTTGATGAGCGGGCGCCCGGCCGCGTTGCCGAGGACGAACGCCTCCCCGCCCTTGGCACCGTACAGGAACGTCTGGCCGACATCACCATGCACAACCAGCTTCCCCGAGCTCAAGATCTGGCCCAGTTGGTCTTGCCCGTTCGTGTGCACGACGAGCTCCGCGCCGTCCAGGCCGGACGCGAGGTAGTCACCAGGGTTGCCATAGGCATCTATCCTGAAGCCCTTCGACTTGGGTCCGAGGCCGCAGCCGAAGAACCGCTGGCCGTGGGCGCCGAACACGATGACCCTGTTCCAGCCGAGCTCCTTCGCAGCCTTGATCACGAACGATACGCCATCCTCACCCTCCATCGGAAAGCCTTCGCAGTCGATCGCCAGCTTGCCGTATGGGGACGCCGGGGGTCGGAGCATGTCCTTGTTCCTCAGGTCGACGAGCGCATAGATGGACTTGCCGTCCGACTCGATCCTGGGCAGCGCCCTGAGGATGGATTCGACCGCCTCGTTCGCCTTCTCGATGATCCTGCTCCTCCTGAACGGGCCGGTCGGGTACCTCCGGTCCATCATCAGTGTGAGGATCTCCAGGTACTCGTCGACGGCCAGGTCGTTCGCCGCGGCCGACCGCACCATCTGACCGAAGAGAGCGTTGAGCTCCGAGGCCCTCAGCTCGGGCAGCCTGCGCGTGAAGAGCTTGAATTCGGGGGCAGGTTCCTTGTGCGTGGAGAACTGATCCCCGAGGTCGCCAGCCTTCGGGGACCTCGGAAGACGTTTCGTGAGCGCCAGGTCCTCCGCCCTGTCCCAATCGGAGTGCTGGACAGTGACCATCGAGCCGAACTTGTTGGTGCAGATGAGCCTGAGCGAGCCCGGGGATTCCGGCTGCGGGTGGAGAGAGAAGACGAACGCGCCACCGTCGGTGTGGCTGCCACCCCTGGCGTTCCAGTACCTATCAGCGTACCTGGGCACGGACGGGAACTCCTTTGATATACTCTGGAGGGCGGAGTCGACCGCCTGCTTCTCCGACGCTATCAGGCCTATCTGGATATCGCCGTCGACGAGCGCGAACACCTGCGGCCTGAGCATCGATGTGTCGGTTATCCCCATGAGTTGAAGCCTGCCATCGTAGTGCGCGTTCCGCCCTATGATGAAGAACCAGGGACCGTCCGGAGACCCGTGTATGTGCGTCCTCTGGAGCGCCTTGTACACCTTCTGCTTCTCGTCCGGCAAGAGCGTGAAGTCCCGTTCTGTCGTGGGCGCGAGCGCCTCGATGATGTACTCCAGCGGATATCCGTAGGTCCTGTTCAGCACATCGAACAGCAGGACCGAGACCTCGGTATCGGTGAGGAACAATGGCACGATGTTCCTCTGGGCGAGGTATTCGGACACCGTGTGGTAGTTGGCGAAGTCGCCGTTGTGCACGAGCGCTTCGTCGAGGCCTATGAAAGGATGCGCCCCGCCTGGATGCCACACACGGCCCTTGGTCGGGTACCGCTGGTGCCCTATCCAGATGTGGGCCTTGAAGTCCTCCATGCGGTAGTATGTGATGACATCCTCGGCATATCCCACGATCTTGAGCACAAGCATGTTGCGCCCGTGGGACATGACGAACGCCGACATGTCCTTGGAGGCGTAGTACTTGTGGTTGGTCCTGAAGCTGTTCTGGTAGACGAACTCGTCCTCGGCCCGGCGCCTCGGTAGCTTGCCCAGGCCCGAGGACTTCACGAAGTTGTCCAGGACCTCGTCCTTGACCCTGCAGAAGTATCTCCAGACCTCGGGCGGCTGCACCTCGAGGGACTTCATGAGTCTCGGGTCCTTGCTCGTCTCGACCACGTACCGCTTCTCGACGCGGTAGCATGGATCGATGAACTCCTTCTCGAGCGCCGACCTGCACTCTGGCTTGAGGTACGCGACCTGGACCAGGTAGTTGTCCTTCAGGACCTCCTCGGACACGCCAAGCTGGGCGGCGTCGAGGCCGACGGCCGCGATGCCCCCTCCCTTGCCGTTGCCCCTGTTGTGCATCTGTATGAGCGGCTTGAGTATGTGCTTCCCCGCGATGGGAACCGAGCTGGCCAGGCCCACGACTCCGCAGCCGCCCTCGGCCTCCATCATCCTGGAGCCTTCGGACGCGCAACCGGCCATCCAGGACCTGGACGAGATGATCTCCTGCGCGTGCTGGCTCACTTGCCCACCTCCCTTGTGGGGTTGTCCCCGTGGGCCAGAAGATCGTATCTGCCCCTGAGCTCGGATATGTCACTCATGCCGAACCTGTGGAGTAGCTCGCACCACTGGAGCCGCCACGAGGAGTACATGTTGTATATCCTCTTCGCGCCCCAGGAAGAGTCCGTGATGGCCTGGAGGTCAGGGTCGGTCGTGGCTATCCCGCGCGGACAGCCCCTGCCGCTCTCGCAGTTGCCGCATCTCACGCATCCGACCGCGACGAGGTCTGCCGTCCCGATGACCGCGCAGTCGGCGCCAAGAGTGATGGCCTTCGCCACGTCCATCGCGGTCCTGAGTCCTCCGCTCGCGACGAGCGTCACCTGGTCTCTGATGCCCTCGTTGATGAGGAACTTGTGCACCTTGGGTATCGCATACTCTATCGGCATCGCGATGTTCTTCTTCGCGATCTCAGGCGCGGCGCCCGTGCCGCCGTAGCCGCCGTCCAGGTGCACGATGTGCGCGCCGGCGTAGTAGCTGCCGACGCTGACCATCTCGACGTCGTTCGGCGTCGAGACCTTCACTGACAGGAGCGCCTTCGGGTTGATGGCGGCGGCCCAGTCCAGGTGCTTCTTGTGGTCCTCGACAGAGTAGACGCTGTGGAACGGGAACGGCGAGAAGAGGCTCGTGTACGGCACGGCCTCCCTCATGCGGGCGACATCCGGGGTGTTCTTGTCACCTAGAAGGTGGCCTCCGAGGCCGGGCTTCGCGCCCTGGGCGTACTTGAACTCGAGTATGCGTGAACGCTGTATGGTCTGTTCCCTGACGCCGAACAGGCCCGTCGCGATCTGAGTGATCACGTGGTCCTGGTACGGGATCAGGGCGTCCGGATACCCTCCCTCGCCCGTGCAGATGAAGGTGTTCCACATCTTCGCGGCCTTCGCCCTCGCAGTCATCGTGTGGACACTTATCGACCCGAACGACATGCCCCCGCCGTAGACCGGTATCGGGATCTCGATGCGCGTGCCAGAGCCGCGTCGGTTGAGCGGGATCGATGTCGCGGTCTTCTCCGGGTCGAACCGTCCCTTGGCTTCAGGGAGCTTGAAGTACAGCTTGTCGAAGCCGCCTCCCGACCGGCCGACGTTCCCGGGATCGTCCAGCGGAATCGGCTTGCCCGTCTCCGCCTGGCGCCATGTAGCCATGATCATCTCGACAGGCCAGCGCGGATCCCCCATGCTCGAGTAGTTGTCGCTCTCCCTCACCGAGAGAGACTTGGTCGGGCAGTTCGCCACGCAGAAGAAGTAATTCACCTCGCACGACGGGCCGATGCACTTCCTGTCATCAGGCGGGAGTATCTTGGCATGGCCCTCGACGCGCTTGTGGACGCCGTACGGACAGAGGGATTCGCACATGCCGCACGAGATGCATGTGTCTGCCCTGTGGACCACGTACCTATTCATGAACTGCAGCCTCTCTGCGGGCGCGAGGGACACCTCAGGATATGCGTCAGAGTACGGGTCTGCGCGCTTACCCACGGATGGCACCTCCCGCGATCGTGGAGAGCAGTTCCTTCTGGATATCGTCATAGAATATGGCACGTCCGACCTCGCCCCTGAGCCTCCGGACCTCCCTGATGCCCATCGCGCCGAGCATCTCGAGCATCTGGTCCCTCCACGCGCCGACCATGTTGGTCACGCGGCCCTGGACCCATTCCTGCGTTGCCTTGTCGATCGAGGCTGGGCACGACGATGGCGTGCACGACGGGCAGTACCTGCAGCTGAGGGCCACCATGAGGGCGGTCTCAAGCGTCACTGCGTCAGCGCCGCACACGATCGTCTTGGGGACATGTTCCGCGGCAGCGATGCCGCCCCCCGCGATGATGGTGGCCTTGTCCCTGAGGCCCTTCGCAGTCATGGCCGTGTGGACCGCTCTGAGCGAGTCCTTGGCGTGCCTGGTCTCGCCTCTTCCATGTTCCCTGCCGTCCTCGTCATACTCGACGTGGATTACGGGGACATCGGCCTCCAGCATCTCGAGCACAGTGCCCTCGATGCCTCTCGAAGCCTGCACCCTGAGTGAAAGGACCTTGTCCGGGAACCGTTTCATGATCGCCTTGGCGACCATCTTCCAAGACGAGCCGACGCGCAGCTCGACCATGCGCGTCCTCGTGTCGAGCTCGACCGACCTGGGGTCCGTGCCCTCGGGCAGAACGGGCACGATCTGCGCGGGCGCGGTCTCCATGAGCTCGCGTGTGATTCGGTCCATGGGCACCATCATGAGCGTATCGAGCGTCTTTGCGGCCATCGCATAGCCCATCAGAGAGTTCGTGCCTGCCGCGTCGAGCCTGGTCGAATCGAAGATCATCGGTATGGACAATTCTATCACGGGTGGCAACTCGGTGGACAGCTTCCCGTCGCCGTCGAAGTCGAGCCAGAGCGGCCTGCGCCCGATGTCCGTGCTCGTGGATATGGTCTCGCGGCCGTGGATGCCGTCCCTAGTGGGCCTCACTATCTCGGACATGTCGGTCCACATGCCGTCGTAGTCCGGGCCCGCGAACATGCCCCTGTAGCCAGCGCCGAGCACGGGTATCTTGCCCGTCTCCGCCTCGCCCCAGATAGTGCTGATCCTGAGCGGCGTCCAGATACCGCGCCCGAGGGCCTTGAAATCAGATCCAAGGGACATCGTGAGCGCCCTCTGAGGGCAGTCGGATATGCACCTGAAGCAGTTCTTGCACAGGTGGCTGAGCGGGTCCGCCATCTCCCTAGGGTCCGACTCCTTCCTCTTGTGGACGCCGTATATGCAAGCCTTCTCGCACTTGCCGCAGTTGACGCAGTTCGAGGCGCGTGTGATCACGAACTTCGGGACCGGCGGGGCCATCGACGGCACGGTCTCGATCGGTATGTGGTATCGCTCATATCGCACCTGGACCACCTCCTCCCCTGTGCTTGGGGGCGCCGATGACGAGCCCGCGCTTGACGAGGTCGTCATACTCAGGTGATGACTCCGCGAACTTGACGAAGCGCTCTATCTCCTGCGCGTCCCTGCCGTGCACCTGCTCGAGCCTGCGTTCCAGCTCCTCGTAGAACGGTATCAGCTCCAGCTTGGATTGGCAGACCTGTTCGCAGGCCTTGCACCTCATGCACAGGAACGTGCGGTGCGCATGTTCTCTCGTGATATCGACGCCCGCTGCCATGGCCTTAGCCGTGAGCAACTTACCCCTGGCGGTGACGCGTTCGTCGCCCAACGCGAGGTATGCTGGACACACGCTGACGCATGCGCCGCACATAGCGCACTCGTCGGCGATCCTCAGGTCCGCTGGCCTGCACTTCGGCTCCAGCTTGCCGCGAGCGAACTCCGTGGCTCTGTGCAGGACCGGGAGCGCGAGCGGTGACATCCACAGGACGGCCCTCAGGGCCGGCCCCATCAGCTTCGGTTCCATCAAGAGCCCGCTGAGCGGGCCGAACCTGCCTGAAAGACGGAAGTACTTGCCTGGGTTCATGACGCCCCTGGGGTCGTACTCCGCCTTCAGGCGTCGCATGGCGCCCCTGCGGCCACTCTCAGCGACATCCGAGAACGCGTGGTTCCAGACGCCGACCGAGTACGGTCTCGCGCCCATGTCGACCGCGAGCCTCGTGAGCAGGAGCGACTTGAAGGCGTCGAGCGTGAAGAGGATCGTGTTCCCCTGATCAGTCATGAAGAAGCAGAGCAGGAGCGCCTCGTCCCCCGGGAGCATGTGCACCTCGAACATCGGTGCGAGGTCCAGCTTGGCCGATAGCGACGTGATGGAGGATATGACGTTCTTGAGCGACCTCTTGGTCGTGACGACCTCGAGTCCCAGCATGCCGGGGCCGAACCTGCGTATCTTCATCGGGAAGAAACGCTCGTTCCAAACATACCTCGCGAGGTACTCCGGCTCCTCCGCGAGCTTCTTGGATGCGAGCAGCGAGTCGAAGGCGTCCTGGGATGTCTCATCCTCCATGTAGACGATGACCGCGTCCCCGGGCGTGATGCGCGGGGAGTCCAGCATCCTGTTCGTGTATGACACCCTCAGGGCGCTCTCGAAGAATATGTGGACAGGCTTCGCAGCAGCCGCGGCCTCCTCTGCGAACGAGAGGGCGCTCGAATGGTCCGGGAACATCACTAGGCGTGGTCGCGAACGACT
>JBFYNF010000161.1:0-10305 GCA_041304525.1 Thermoplasmata archaeon
GAACAGGAGGTTGATCACCATGATCATGAGGACGAGGATCATGGCGCCTTTCCATGACCGGAGGAATCTGAAACCGTCCCGCATATCGTCGAGAACCGAGGAATCCTGCCCGTCGGAATTCTTCGAGCGCACGGGCTGAGGTATGTTGACGACCAGGAGCGGCGCGACGGCGACGATAGCCGTGAGGACATCGACTGACAGCACGCCCCACATGGGCAGGGCCATGATCAGGATGGCGCCGAGAGCGGGTGCTACGATGCTGACCGCACCGGAGATGGCCTGGTTCAGGCCGCCCACTCGGGCCAGGTGCTTCTTGGGCACCATCAGCGTCGTGGATGCGGACATAGCTGGCCAGTGGAACGCGCCTCCGGCTGACCGCACGAGCAGCACGACGTAGATGTGCCAGACCTGAACGACGTCCAGGGCGAACAACGCGATGAGGATGACCGTGGCAAAGGCGATGCCTATATCCGCGAATATCATCACGTGCCGCCTGTTCCAGCGGTCCACCAGCGCACCTGCGAACGGGCCTATGACTATCTGCGGCAACATCGCCATCATCATGGCGAAGGCCAGGACTGTCGCGGAACCCGTCTCGATCGTGAGCCACCACACAAGGGCGAACTGGACGAGCGCGCTACCGATGAGGGAGGATGCCTGACAGCCCCATATGACGAAGAACCTGCGCATCAGCCGCTTCTCGTCGGCTTGGCCCACCGTCTCGGTCATGTCAACCCCGGTTGAGGAACGGTAGTGTTTTTGAACCCTCCGGTCAGAAGTGGCCGTCAGACGAGTGTTATCGAAGCGCTTTCAGCTCGGCGTCCGCCTTCGCGGACATGCCCCTGGCACCGGCCTTGTCAAGGACCTTCTTCGACTCCCTGAGCATCTTCTCGGCCTTGGCTTTGTCACCCTTCTCGGCGAGCATCGCGCCGTACTCCATCTTGCGGGCACCCAGGTACTCAGGGGCGTCCATCCCATCCAGCGCCTTCAGGCTCTCGATGTAGTACTCCTCGCTCGCCTGCAGGTTCCCTGCCTTTCGCTCGGCCATGCCCAGGTTCGCATACACCTCCGACATGCCATGACCGTCCCCCATCTCAGTGAAGACGTCCAGGGCGCGGAAGCAGTGCTCCTTCGCGGCCTCCAGGTCGCCGGCACTCATGAACAGTTCCGAGAGCGATGTGAGGGCATACGCCCTCGACCTCGGCTGCCCTGTCTCTCCTGCGAGCCTCACGGCGTTCTCCAGGTGTAGTTTCGCCTCTTCCACCTTGTCCATGTGAGCGCACGCGATGCCCATGTTGACATACACGTTGGTGAGCTCGACTGGGCCGAACCCGGCCGCGCACTTCGAGAAGTGGTCCGTGGCCTGCTCGTATCTGCCCTGGGCGATGAACAGGTTGCCAAGTTCCATGTGCGCCATGAGCATGCCCTTCTGGTCCATCACAGCCATCGAGTCCCTGGCGCTCCTCTCGAGCAGCTCCTGCGCCTTGCTGGCGTTGCCGAGCTTGCTCTCGACGACTCCGAGCCCTATGAGTGCCTTCGCACGCGCTCCGGGCGACTCCTTCGACATCCCAAGCGCATCCTGGAAGATATTCAGCGACTCTTCGAGCTCACCCTTCTTGCTCTTGATATTGCCCATCTCGACTAGGGCGTCAATCTGCGTGTGAGGTTCGCCCTCCCGGGCGACCGTCCCGAGGATGGCCCAGGCCTTGTCGAACTCGCCTACCGCGTTGGCGGCCCTCGCCTTGAGCATGAGTGCCGGGATGCGGTACCTGGGCTTCGACGGCTCGAAGGACGATATCGCGGCCCAGAGCCGCTGGACGTTGCCCTGACCAAGCAGGTCGTCGGGAGACCGGGCCATCAGCATCTCGGCCTCGAGACCACGTCTGGACAGGATCAGGTGATGGAGCCTCTCCTGGAGGTCTCCCTGGCGCAGGTAGTGGTCCGCGGCCGCGCTGTGCCACCTCGTCCTTTCCTCTGCACTCAAGGACTCATACACGAACTCCCTGAGCGACGCGTGGATCTCGAACCTCCCCCTGGCGACCTCCCTCAGCATGGACCCCTTCCTCGCATCCCTGAGGTCCTTCGGTATCGCATCCGTCGAGAAGGGCTTGTTGAACACCGATGCGAGCTGGAGCAGGGACTTCTCAGACTCTGACAGGCCCGTGTAGAACTTGTCCTCAAGGAACCTCGTGACCTGGGTCCGCGCCTCGGACAACCCCGAGACTGTGATCATCTCCAGCGATAGCGGATGGCCCTTGGTCATCGCGACCAGTTTGTCCGCAGACTCTCCCCTGATGCCCCTCGACTCGAGCATCTTGAGGGCGGACCGCTTGTCCAGCCCGCCGAGCTCCAGCTCGAAGACCTCGTTCTTGGCGACGACATCGGACCTGTCGTAGAACCTGGGCACGTTCTCGGCCGTGACGATGACCTTCGCAGGTCCGCTGCTGTGCCTGAACATGTGCAGGAAGTCCTGGAGGCCTTCGGCGCAGTCCGCATCGTCGAATACGAAGGTGTAGCCGTTCTCAGAGAGCTCCTCCTTCAACAGGACGCTGAGCTCGCCCAGTTCCGCACGCCCTGAGGAGAGGTAGGAGTACATCTTCCTGCAGCCGTTGTCCAGGAAGAACTGCGCGAGGGACTCCGCCACGGTCCTGGGGACATCCCAGGGCTTCGTTGCGTACCAGAAGACCCTCTGGCCTGTGAGTCCCGACGCGAGTCTGGACGCAACCGAGGTCTTGCCGATGCCAGCCATGCCTTTGACGGACAGGATCTTCACGGACGGGGAGTCGAGTGCCTTCCTCAGAACCGTCAACTCATTCTCCCTGCCGAAGAAGTCCTTCGTAGAAGGAAGAGGAGACGACTTCCTAGATGAGCGCGACCTGGAGACGATGTTGGTCATGGGCATGACCTTCGACGGGTCGACCATCGGGTCGATGTCGTTGTCCTTCACGTACTGCACCACTGTCACCGCCAATACCTTGCCAGCGACCGTGAGAGAGTAGGCCTTTCGCCGGGACTTGCCCTTCTTGACATGGGACAGCCGCTCCTCGATGGTCCCCGCGGACTTGAGCTTCTTGAGCTCGATCGCGGCGTGAGCGCGAGATATCGAGATGGCCTGCGAGATGCCGTCCTGGGTCACGTCGAACGGGACCTCGAACTTGTCCTCGTACTTCACGTAGTTGCTCAGATGGTAAAGTATCCGTTCCGAGACAGTTAGAGTTCCACCCATGGGTCGAAGAATCCGAGAAACCGTTATTTAAAAGCAGTTATCACATGCAGTCGCGCGGATGCAGGTAGGGTCCCGTCAGGGGCCGGCCTTCGCCTTGGCCCGTTCCTTGACGGTGATATGGACCATCATGACCGTTGCGATGCCCATGACCCCGGATAACAGGAACGGGATTATCGTGCCATCAAGGGAGTATGGCAGGCCGAAGTCGCGGCCGTGGAAGCAGTCCCAAAGGAAGCCGCCGAGCGGGGCGCCCACTACCGAGCCCATGTTGGTCATCGACTCGAGCAGTCCTATGAGCCGGCCCCTGAGGTTCTCCGGCACTATGTCCGCCTGGAGCGCTCTCAGTGCAGGCGATGACACCTGGAAGGCCATGCTCCTCGCGGCCAACAGGACGATCACCACTGGGAGCGTGTAGCTGAACGGGATGAATATGATCGCGACGAAGGCCACGTATCCGCCGACGACGAACATCAGTTTCTTGCCCACCCTGTCCGCATAACGGCCCGACGGGAAGGCGATGAGGGCCCCCAGGCCCATGGATATCCCGATGAGTATCGATATCGTGCCTGCGTCGAGCTCGAACCTGAACGCGAGGAAGAGGACCATCAGCGGGCCTATGCTCGCGAATGAGAACCCCTCTATGGACGCGTTGAGGTACAGGATCCTCAGGTACCTGAGACGCTCCGGCTCGACCCCGGGCGGGCTCAGGAGCCCCCTGATTGAGAGACGGGTCCGGACCTTCTCCGGGTGCTTCGCGTCCGTCACGTAGAGCCAGGTCATAACCGAGCCCGCGAGCGCGAGGATCGCGGTGAAGTAGAACGGGAACTTATAGCTGTCCTGGTCCGAGTAGCCAAGCGTCTGGCTCGCGAACATGAACAGCGCGCCGCCCACGAACGGGCCTATCACGAACCCGAGGTTGGATGCCATGACGATCTTGCCCATGGACGCGCCCCGCTTGTTCGCCGGGGTCGAGTCGATGACGAGCGCCTCGCTCACAGGCCACACCATAGCGCTCGCGACGCCCTGGAACGCCCGCACGAATATGAGGCCGAACCAAGTGTCAGGGACTGTGAACAGTATCGCTAGGACGGCATACAGGATGCTGCCCGCGAGTATGATGTTCTTCCTCCCCAGCCTGTCCGAGAGGTTCCCGAACGGGGTGGCGAGCAACGCCCTCGTGAACACGAACGACGAGAACAGGATGCCGACCTCGAGGCCTCCTCCTCCCAGCAGGTCGATGTAGACAGGGAAGAGCGGAAGGATGAGGCCAAACCCGAGGCTGATTATGAAGTCTAAGGTTGCGAGGTAGTTGACGTTCCTTCGGGCGGCTTCCTCACCCAACAGACACTGACTCACTGGCACCTGCCTCTTGCCGGGCTCATCCGAACAGGTCGACCCCGGCGCGCATGTTCCTCAGGATGATGGGGACCAGCTCCTTCTTGGTTGCCCTCAGACCACAGTCCGGGTGAGCGTATGCCACATTCTCCCTGCCCACGCGTCCGCAGATGTCACCCAGCTTGGAACGGACCTGGTCCGGCGACTGGACCTCCGACTCGGACATCGGTGTGACGGATATGCACCCAGCTCCGAGCTTCTTCCCGTGCTCCTCGAACGGGGCGCGGTCGATGTGTGAGATGTTGGGCTCTTCGAGCCTCCCGGAGAAGGCGAAGGACAGCGTGGAGACGCTCCGGAGACGCAGCAGGTGTCCGACGACGCCGAACCTGCCTATGTACCCGCAGACGTGCACGCTCGTGCGCTCACGCGAGAGCCCGCGCGCGACCTCGTCGAGCAGGGCGACCCTCTCGGGGAGGTCCTTGAACCCCTGCGACAGGAACGGCTCGTCGATCTGCACATACGCCCCCCTGTCGGCGAGGGCTTTCGCGATTGGCGCGAGCGCGGCGGCGATGTCCTCGTATAGGCTGAAGTCAGATAGCCCCTTGTAGTGCGACTCGACCTTCCTCGACGCGCACGTCATCCCGAGCGTGGTCGGGCCCGTGATAGCCACCTTGGGCGACACGTCTGGGAAGAGCCTCCTGAGCGTGGCCAGGTCCTTGACCTTCGTGAAGTCCTCAGGGGAGCCCTTGAGCCCGATCTTGCCGGTCACAACCGGGAAGCCCTTGTGGACCTCCAGTCCCTGGAAGGACTCTGCGAAGTACGATATCATGTCCGTCCTCTGCTCTCCGTCCGAGAGCAGATCCAAGCCCAAGGCTCGCTGGAACTCGACCGATCTGCCGAGCGCGATGTCGATGTCGTCGTCGAACCTCGGCAGGCTGCCGATGGTCGTGGTCCTTAGCACCTCTGGCACCATCGTGGACAAATCGAGTATGGGTATAAGGCACTTTCTCAGATGTCGTGAGGGACACTTAGGCGGAGCTGGCGACTGAAAGGGTTAACTCCGGCTTCGTCGGTATTGTGTACGTGAAACTGATAGTGACCTCATCCGAGGACAACGCGTCCATGAACATCCGCGCGAGGCTCTTGGAGAAGGAGACTTGGACCGAGGGCGGCGAGTTCGATTCGAACCCAGTGCTCTCCCACGGGGATTTCAGGATGGTCCAGGTCGACAGGATACACCTGGACGAGGATTTCATCGACGAGAGGTTCGAGAGGGCCCATGGCACGAAGCCAGAAGTGGTCATATTCGCGTCGAAGCACCGGGCGGAGTCCAGGATACCGACGCTGACGGTCCACTCAGTCGGCAACTACTCCTCCGCCGATTTCGGAGGGAGACCCTCGACCCTGAGCTGGGCGCATCCTGGATTCATGACATCGGCCCTGAGGACCCTGGGGGTCATGGCGCAGGGCATGGGGTTCAATGTGTCCTTCGAGACGACCCACCACGGGCCGATCCTCGGGTCGCCGGCGTTCTACATCGAGATCGGCAGCTACGAGGAGCTCTGGGGCAGGGAGGACGCCGCCGAGGCGATAGCGGCATCGATACTCGCGATCAGGGACGACGGATATCCGAAGGTGCTCGGTGTGGGAGGCGGACACTACGCACCCAGGTTCACGGACATCGCCCTTGGCAGGAAGGTCGCGATGGGGCACATGGCTGCGAACTACGCCCTCGACGCGCTCAACGACGACCTCATACTCCAGATGTCCGAGAAGAGCGGTGGCGCGAAGATGGTCTACTTCCACAAGAAGAGCATGCCCAAGCAGAAATACAGGGAACTCCAGGGGAGGTTCTCATCCCTGGGCATCAAGGAGATCAGCAGCGACGACCTCGAGCCACTCTGACAGTGTTCAGTCCACGATCGTGCCCACGCACTCCTTCCCTTCGAGGGCGAGCTTGAGATTCTTCATGCTGCGCCCATCGACTATCGTCAGCGGTATGTGCGTGCGCATGAGCACCTCTGCGCCGATCGGGTCGAACACCGTTGTCGGGCCCGCGCCCTCGGCCGTCCCAGTCACCAGTTTGACGAGTTCCTCGTGAGACATGCGTGGGATTCTCTTGGCGCACACGTCCTTCTTCGGGTCCGCGGTGTAGGCCCCATCCACGGACGTGGCGTTCACGAGCCTCGTGGCGCCCACTCGCTCCGCCAAGCGGGCCGATACGGCGTCCGTCGTCACCCCTGGGGTGACACCGCCCATGACGACGATAGGATATCTGGCACCAGCGAGAGCGGCCTCCTCGTACTCCTTCGGGGGCTCTGGACAGGCGTGTCCCTTGAGAGCGGCGATCAGGAGCCTCGCATTGAGCCTCGTGGCATCGATGCCCATGAGGTCCAGGTACTGCTCTGTCGCCCCGAGGCTCCGTCCCGCCCGTATGTAGAACCTCGCGATCCTGCCCCCGCCCGCCACGACGTACAGCTTCGTGTGCGAAGACACCTCGACGAGCATCTGTGCGAGTTCGGACAGATAAGCTGACGGGTCCTCGTCCTTCACGAGAACCGACCCACCCAGCGACAAAACTGTGATATCCATCGTGGTCAACCTTTATAACGAAGAACGCTCTAACCCGTACAAAAAGCTTGGGACTGGATTCTATCATGATTGAGCTGACCGAACTCCAGAAATACGAGTTCCGTCGGAGCTTCGAGGAGGTACGGAAGATCTCCGGCCGAGGCACGGAGCTCATATCTCTGTACATCCCGCCGTCGAGACAGATATCGGATGTCGCGGCTTACCTGAGGAACGAATACTCGCAGTCATCGAACATCAAGTCGGCGAGCACCAGGAAGAACGTGCAGTCCGCCATATCATCCATCCTTGCAAGGCTCAAGGGGTTGAGGCAGCCCCCGGAGCACGGCCTCGTGTTCTTCGTAGGGCACAGGTCCACATCCGCGGACCAGACCCAGATGGTGCAGTACGTCCTGGAGCCGCCGGACCCGGTCCAGACGTTCATATACCGATGCGATTCGGGGTTCTTCACCGAACCGCTCGACCAGATGCTGGAGCACAAGGACTCCTACGGCCTCATCGTCATAGACAGGGGCGAGGCCACCATCGGCCTGCTCCACGGGAAGCGCATCGAGCCAATCAAGAACATCCCGTCCCTGGTCCCGAGCAAGCACGGCAGGGGAGGGCAGTCCGCTCGCAGGTTCGAGCGGCTCATCGAGATCGCCGCACACGAGTTCTACAAGAAGGTCGCGGACATCGCGAACGATTCGTTCCTGCAGAACAAGGACCTGAAGGGCATACTCGTGGGCGGGCCAGGCCCCACCAAGGAGTACTTCGTCAAGAGCGAGTACCTCCACTACGAACTTCAGAAAAAGATCATCGACACCTTCGACGTGGGGTACACGGACGAGTACGGTCTCAGCGAGCTGGTGGAGAAGGCCAGGGAGGCGCTCAGGAGCATCGACCTGATGAGGGAGAAGGACCTGATGCAGAAGCTCTTCGAGGAGATCAGGAAGCCCGACGGGGGCCTGTCAATCTACGGCGAGGAGCAGGTCAGGAACGCCCTCATGATCGGCGCGGTCGAGAAGCTCCTCCTGTCCGAGGACATGAGGAAGGTGAAGCTCGACCTGAAGTGCCCGTCCTGCGGCTTCACGAAGGAGGGGCTGGCCAGAGATTCCACCGTGGAGTTCAAGTGCGACAAGTGCCAGGCGATTATGGATGTCGAACAGGTCCACGACCTCGTAGGCGACCTCCACAAGGAGGCAGAGGACCACAACACGAAGGTTGAATTCATATCAGGTGAATCGGAGGAGGGCGAGTTGCTGAAGAAGGCCTTCGGCGGCATCGCGGGGATATTGCGGTTCAGGGTGAACTGAGGACATGGCACAGGACCCTTTCAAGACTTTCAAGGAACAGACGGCGAAGGCGCTCTCGAAAGCGCTGGCCGATCTCGGAATCGAGACTGAGCCGTCTCTCGACCGGGCGCCGGAGGGGATGGGAGACCTCGCGTTCCCGTGCTTCCCGCTCGCGAAGAGGATGCGCAAGGCCCCTGTCGTCATCGCCCAAGAGATAGCATCGAAGATAGCGCCCGAGGGCATGATCGAGCGGGTCGAGGCCAAGGGAGGATACGTCAACTTCCATGTGCGCTTCGATGACCTGGCCCAGGCGGCGCTCGAGGACGCGGTCGCTCGGAAGGACGAGTTCGGCAAGGGAGAGCCCAAGGGCGTCAGGATACTCCTGGAGCACACGAGCGCCAACCCGACCGGACCCCTCCACGTGGGCAGGGCGAGGAACCCGATCATAGGCGACACGGTCGCCAGGATACTGCGCATGGCCGGGTACGGCGTCACGACAGAGTTCTACGTGAACGATGTCGGCCGCCAGGTGGTCATCATGACCTGGGGGGTCAAGCACCTCACCCTCGAACAGGAGCCGGAGAGGGACGCGGACCACTACAGGCACGTGTTGTTCTACCAGCAGGCCAACAAGCGCGTCGAGGAGGACCCGCAGGTCCTGGCGCAGGTCGACCAGATGCTCCTGAAGCTGGAGCACGGGGACGAGGAGACCGTCAAGCTCGCCAGGGAGGCCTGCGAGAAGGTGCTCGCGGCGATCACGGCGAGCATGAAGAGGATCAACATATCGTACGACGGGGTCACGTGGGAGTCCACTTTCGTCCAGGACGGCACCGTGGACAAGGTCGTGGAGAAGCTGAAGGCGTCCGAGCACTGCAGGGAGGTCGACGGCGCGTACCACCTGGAGCTGGAGAGCTTCGGTATAAGCGGCCGGGAGACCAAGTGGGTGTTCACAAGGGCCGACGGGACCTCTCTGTACACCACAAGGGATCTCGCGTATCACATGGACAAGTTCAAGAGGACTGATGTCGCAATCAACGTCCTGGGGGAGGACCAGAAGCTCGGCATGCAGGAGCTGGCCGCGGCCCTGACGATCATGGGCGTGGACAGGAAGCCCGAGATAGTGTTCTACGCGTTCGTGTCGCTCCCCGAGGGCCGGATGTCCACCAGGAAGGGCAGGGTGGTCTACATAGACGACCTCATCGACGAGGCCGTCGAGAGGGCGTACGACGAGGTCAAGAAGCGCAGGACCGACCTGTCCGAGGAGAGGATGAGGGAAATCGCGCGCGTGGTAGGCATCGGCTCGCTCAGGTACAACATCATCAGGATACAGGCGGAGAAGCAGATCGTGTTCAAGTGGGAGGACGCGCTCAACTTCGAGGGCGCGAGCGCGCCGTTCGTCCAGTACGCGCACGCGCGGGCGTGTTCCATCATAGCCAAGTCGGGCGGGCGTGCAGGCGTGTTCGACGCGAAGAAGCTCGTCACGGACCACGAGAAGGCCCTGGCGAAGCTCATCGCGAGCTTGCCATCGGTGATGGACGACTGCGCCGAGAACAGGCGCGCGCACACGCTCGCGTCATACGCCCAGGAGCTCGCGTCGCAGTTCAACCAGTTCTACAGGTACGTGCCCGTGCTGAAGGCCGAAGGCGACATCCGCGACGCCAGGCTCGCCCTGGTCGAGGCGAGCATGTGGGCGCTGAGGAACGCGCTCTCGTGCCTGGGCATCGAAGCGCCCGAGGAGATGTAGTTCACAATCTCATGTTCCACTCGTCCCTGGAGTATCGCTCCCCCACGAGACGCCCGGCATGACCCGCCTCATCATGCGTGAGGGCGCCCTTCTCCAACCGCACGCCGAACACATCGGAGACCGCATCCTGGATACGC
>JBFYNF010000162.1:0-5388 GCA_041304525.1 Thermoplasmata archaeon
ATGTACTGCTCTGCTCCCATCGTCTCCCTAGGCTCGGATTCTGTCGTCCCGGAGAAGGGTTTCTTCTTGAGAATCGTCAAGCGCATCCCTCGCCAGAGTAATCACGCTGTTCGGATATAAAAGCTACTGGTCGGGCTCGGCGGGCTCTTCCTCCTCTTCCTCGACCTCGTCGACAAGCCATAGCTTGTCGCCAACGAAGTGTACCGACGCGACGACCTTTCCCTTCATCTTCGACATCATCGCGGAGGCGGGGACCAAGGCCTTTCCGATCGCCAGCGGTCGCTTGTTCCTCTCGTCCCTTATCCAGACGAAGTCACCCTCGACGATGGACGGGTCCACGTCGACGACCCCGGGGCCCATGACGTCTGCCCCGTTCGCGACGAACTTGACGGCGCCCATGTCGACCGTGACGTGCCTCTTGGAGGCACCATACCTCAGCAGGCCTCTCACTGTCAGGACAGGCGTACCTTCGAGCACGATCGCCAGGACCTTCCCATCCACGATTATTGCGTCGTACCCGGGAGCCTCGGCCATGTCAACCGTGTCCGAAGCGGAGAACACCTTGCTCCCCGTGGCTGACTCGATCCTCGACGCTATCGCCGCTATCTCCTTCTGCCTCATCCTGTGCCTCTTCCTCAGGCGAATGTCGGTCATCTGGATCCCCTTCCCTTGCCCCTGGAGTCCGCCTCGTGCGCCTCCCTGAGCAACGCGATCGCGCCTGGCTCCGTGGGGTCGATCCCGAGCGCGGTCCTCGCAGCGTCCAGAGCGTCCCTCGGTCTACCGAGTCTGAGCCTCACTCGGGCGAGTGATTCCGCCGCGGAGTAATCCGACGGCTCCGATTCGAGGGACCTGGAATACTCGGCCTCCGCAGCCGCGAGGTCACCCTTCGCCTCGGCCAGCTCTCCGCGCAGCCTGGATGCCGCGCTGCTGGACAGGCCTGAAAGGAGCGCCGAGACCTCGTCTTCGGGGATGCCGGCGGACGCATAGGCACGCGCCTCGATGTTAGCAACCCGCTCCTTGTGCTCTTCCGAGGAGGAGAGTCTCTCGAGCGTCCTCAGGGCTTCGTCGTGCATGCCCCTATCGAGCAACAGCTCGCTGTAGTCAAGGAGGATTGCAGGGTCATCAACATCATCCATCACCGCGCGCAGGAGGTCGGGCATCTCCGCCTTCGAAGACATCCTCAGACCCCCGATGTAGTCGGACATCGTACCAGGATCGTACTTCCGGGAGGACACCGCATCTGCGAGCAGCTTCACGGACTCGTCGAACCTCCCCAGCCTGAGCAGGACACTGGCCTTGCGGCGTAGCATCGCCGATTCGCCCTGAGAACCATTACGCATCGGAGGGAAGTGGATGAGGGCGGTCCTGTACGATGCCTCGGCGCCTGGTAGGTCGCCCATGGCCGATAGGATGTCACCCCTGTCCGCCCAGCCGTCGGCGAAGGCAGGGTTTGTCGCGAGCGCCTCCTCGATGGCGTTGAGCGACTCGTCCCAGCGGCCCAGCTGGCGGGCCACCCTGGACTTGGCCTTCCAAGCCTCGTCGTAGTCCGGGTTCAGGGCGAGCGACTCGAGTATGAGGTCGTACCCTTCCTCAGGGCGGCCGGTCATGGACAGGCACATGCCCTTCGCATACAGCGCATAGTCGAAGTCCGGTCGGATCTCGAGGGAACGCTCGTGGAACGGGATCGCCTCTGACCACATGCCCATCTTCTCGAGGGCGTTCCCTATGTTGTTCCACGCGATCTCGTAGTCGGGATCCACCTGTAAGGCCTCCACGAACCTCGGTATGGACTCCCCGAACATGCCCAAGTTGTAGAGCGCGTTGCCGAGGTTGTTCCACAACACCTTGTCCTGGGAATCTATCTCGAGCGCCCGTCTGTAACACTCGACGGCTTCGTTGAGTCTCTCCGCCCCGTGGAGGGAGTAGCCCTTGTTATACCAAGCGTGTTTGTAACCGGGGTCGATTGCCAAGGCCTTGTCGAACGATGCGAGCGCTGGTTCGAGGAAACCCGCGCAGAAGAGGGAATATCCGAGATTGTTGAGCAGCTCCTTGTTGTTGGGCGATAGCTTAAGGGCCTTCTCGAACGCCTGGACTGCGCGCGCGAAGTCCCCGGACTCATGCTGTGCCGTGCCTAGCATCGTAAGCGCCTCGAGCGAGTCGCCTCTGAGCCGCAAGTGTTCATTGCACACATCCGCAGCCTCATGGCTCAGGCCAAGATCCAAGAGAATCTCGGCGGCCGTGAGACGCACGGATGGGTCCGCTGACCCTTCGGCCATGAGTCTCTTGACTGCGGCCTTCGCCCTCCGGGTCCTCCCGAGCTTCGAATAAGAGTTCGCTAGACCAGCAAGGTTCTGAACCCTCGTCGGGTTCAGCGCCGATGCCTTCCTGTATGCCTCCGCCGCGTCCTCGTAGAGACCACGGGAGAACAGGCAGTTGCCGAGGTTGTGCCACGCAAGTTCGTACTTGGGGGACCTTTCCGCGGACGCTCTGTAGCTTTCGGTTGCATCCTCATACATGCCCATCGCGTCAAGCGCGGCGCCCCGGTTGTTCTGGACCACCTCGTTGTCCACCCCTGATGAGATGGCCTCGTCGAACAGCATCAACGCGCGCGAGAAGTCGCCCGCGTCATACGCCGCATTGGCTTGTTCCACAAGCGCCGATGGGCTCAGCTTCCTGGTGGTTCCGGCGTCCTCCGAAGGGGTCAAGCGACATTCCGATGACATAATGGGTAGATAGCCTTTTTCAGAGGCGCCTCCCTTTTGCGACGTTTGGCCAAAGCTTATATCAGGCTCAGATTATAATTACCAAGAGCAGTGTCAAGATGCTAGTGCTCTTCGGGCCATCCCCCAGATCGATAATCACCGCGTTCCTGGTGAGCAGAGTGACCGGGGCGAAGCCCACGCCACGCGACCACGGGAAGCAATTCTACTTCGACGAGACCGTGGACGCGGACGATGAGGACTATGACGCCCAGTACAGCGCATTCAGGGACAAGCACGGCGGACTCGACTTCCTCGAGGATGAGAAGCTCTACGAGATAGTCGAGGACGAGGTCTTCTGGGCGTCTAGGTACAGGTCGCCCGACAGGTTCAACCTCATCTTCACGGTCCTCGCGCAGATCGAGAAGGAGGGCACCAGGGGATATCTCGCCCAGACCAGTCCCGAATCGAAGGAGATGAAGGACCGGATAAGGCGGGTGACCGGAGAGTTCAGGAGGGCTAAGGGGTACATCACGTTCCAGGAGGACGAGAGGAACAAGGTGCTCCTCGGCAAGGCGAGCCTCGAACACGACATCGCGGACCTGGTCCTGAGGCATTTCGCGAAGAAGCGGCCCGGATACACGGTAGCCCTCGTCGGCGACGAGACGGCGCATATCAACTACAACAACGAGATCCTCGTGGACTCCAGGAAGACTTTCCCCGAGAAGCTGTCCAGGAAGGATGCGGGAAGATACTGGACACTCCTGTCGGACGTCAAGCACATGGAATCCAAGAGGGACCCGATATACTCCGCAGAACAACTACCGAAGAACTACTGGAGATGGGTAGGCGAGGGCGCACAAGAGGAATCCGCCCGGCCCAAGGTCACATTGGAGGATTTCGAGGGCGCCTGAGACCGACCGAAGTCAGCCAGTCGTATGGCAAGGTTCCGAACACAAGCCGAAAAGCTTGATAAGGGCCCAGACCGTTCGCATAAAGACACGACATACATCCGAGGGATTTGAGTTGGCGGGAAGCGAAGTGCGCGTTGGACCTGGAGAAGTCGGCGTTCTCATGGACTTGCTCAGCCACGACATGCTCAACAACAATCAAGCGACCCTCAGCTACCTGGAACTCATACACTCGTTCCCAGGGGCCGACGAGAGGATCAAGGAGCTCGCTGACAAAGCGACCTCCCAGGTGAGGACCTCGTCCGTGCTCCTTGACGGCATCAGGAGGCTCGTCTCGTCCAGCATGGGGACGCCCGTGCCCACCACACCGGTGGACGTGGCCGACACGCTAGCTCTTGTCTCACATGATGTCTCCGGCATGTTCCCGCACAAGAAGGTCACGATCAACACGGCGGGGATAGCACCTGGAACCGAGGTTCAGGGCGGCCAATACATACAGGACCTCTTCGGCCACCTGCTCATGAACATCGTGCAACTGGACCCCGAGGACCGCCCGAGTATAGACGTCACCTCCGTTCGGCAGAAACACAACGGCTCGGTCTACTGGAATATCGAAGTAGCATCCACGACAGCTGCGCTCCCGTCCGGCATCGGCAGCGACATCTTCGCGGGCGTTGTGCCGATGGACCTCTCCAAGATGGCGAGAGTGTCGGGTGCAGCGTTCGCCGGAAGCGTCGCGCGGGCCATTGGAGGGCGCATGGGCGTCCGCGTGCTCGACCCGGTGAAGAACCGAGGGTGCGTGTTCGAGATATCCCTCAAGGGGGTGGACGACAGATGACCACGGTCATGATCGTCGACGACGAACTGTTCATAGTGGAGCTCTACAGGGACATCCTCCAACTCAGGGGATACAAGGTCGTCGCCACCGCCTTCGACGGGGAGGAGGCCGTGAGGAAGTACGCCGCCTCGCCGCAGAAGCCCGATGTCATCGTAATGGACCATCGGATGCCGGTCATGAATGGCGTCGAGGCCACGAAGGAGATCATGAGGAGCAACCCCAAGCAGAAGATCATATTCGTCAGTGCGGACGTCCTCATAGAGAGGGATGCGAGGGACGCCGGTGCAGCCGAGTTCCTTCCGAAGCCTTTCCGGATGGACGACCTGATAGAGAAGATGCAGAGGGTAGCGGCTTCCTGAGGGGCACCCCCACTGGCATAAATATTCTGCAACGGATATACAAACCGATAAGTTGAAGAACGTGACGTGCATATTAGTCCGAAGGTAGTGCGGCAACATGTCGGATGGATTCACCAAGGTCAGGGCGATGAGCTTTCCGAGGCAGGTCCTCGCCGGACACGGCGTCATAGATCAGGCAGGAACCATGTGCGAGGAGTTCGAGCTCAAGGGAACCGCCCTAATCGTCACGGGACAGACGACGGGGGAGCTCGCCGCAAAGCAGGTGGAGCAGATCCTCACAGACAAGGGGTTCGACGTGCAGAAGTGCGTTGTTGGCGAGGCCAGCAGAACGAACCTCGTCAAGGTCGAGGAGGTCTCGAAGGACGTGAAGGCAGCATTCCTCCTCGGCGTCGGAGGGGGCAGCAAGATAGACCTCGCCAAGCTCGCGTCATTCAACCTCAACATGCCGTTCCTCAGTGTTCCGACCTCCGCGTCGCACGACGGCATAGCGAGCCCCAGGGCATCGATCAAGGACGGCGGCAACTCGCTCTCCCTCAATGCCAGCGTCCCCCTTGGCGTCATAGCCGACACCAGGATCATAT
>JBFYNF010000163.1:0-3445 GCA_041304525.1 Thermoplasmata archaeon
CCGAGGCGCTCGATGTGAGGAGCGCGAGCGCCGTGATGATACTCGACGAGCTCGCGAACGACCCGAACATACCGCTGCACGGGCGCACGCTCATCTGGAACATAATCAGCCAGCTTGAGACCGTGAAGTGACCGGCCGGCCTCACCCGGACTGATCGAGATGTTCGAGAGGGGAGCACGCTTCTTCTGCTCTTGGAGCGCGGGGAAGGACTCCTGTCTGGCTCTCCACAGGGCGTTGAGGGACGGTGGTGGACCGTGCGTCCTTCTGACGATGATGACGGAGACGGGTGACCGTTCGCGGTCACATGGCCTCTCGGAGGCCCTTCTCAGAGAGCAGGCGTCATGCCTCGGCCTGCCCATCGTGCTCCATCCGGCCTCATGGGCCAGTTATGAGGAGGTCTTCATCTCAGCAGTCGGGGAACTGAAGGGTACTGGCGTCCGCCACGGGGTCTTCGGGGACATAGACCTTGAGGAGCACCGGGCGTGGGTCGAGGGGGTCTGCAGGACCGCAGGCGTGTCCGCCCACGAACCGCTCTGGAAGGGGGATCGAAGGGACCTCTTGAGAGAGTTCATCGACAGTGGCTTCACCGCCACGGTCGTGGCAATAAGGGACGGGGTTCTCCCCGAGGAGGTCCTCGGCAGGCGCATAGACTGGAGCCTCGTGGAGGAGCTCGAGGCTGCCGGCGTGGATGCGTCCGGGGAGAAGGGGGAGTACCACACGGTGGTGACCGATGGGCCGATATTCGAGCGCTCCCTCAGGACCGAGCATGGGGTAAGGATAGCACGGGATGGCTACCGGTTCTTGGACGTCCGTCCGCTCGGATGACTGGGTCCCCGGGACCCAGGCGACGGATGCATGCGGATAGGTTTATGAAGGTCAGGCATATATTCGCCAAGCGCGCGGCTGTAGTCTAGCGGTTAGGACTGAAGCTTCCCAAGCTTCAAGCCCGGGTTCAAATCCCGGCAGCCGCACCACCCCTCGTGATCGATGGGTTCACTGGAGGTTCAATATCGCCACTCCCTTCTCCGGGTTGATGGCCCGGGTCGACCGCACACCGTCCATCCTCAGCATGCCGATCTCGTTGCTCATCCAGACCTTTCCCCTCAGGAGATGGCCGCCGAACATCCTGTGCTCCCTGTCTGCGACCGCGACATGTATGTGGACCCTGTGATCGCCGTATCCGGAGACCACGCCTTGGATGGATATGATCTCATGCGGTTCGGAATACGACTTGCTGATGTACTCCCCCTGGTGGAAATACCCGAGTTCGAAGTCTGTGATCATTCCGAGGCCAGTGCAGATGACCATGGTCGACCTGAGGTCTCCGACCCACTTGAGTATCGATTCCAGGATGTCCTCTCCATCGTCGAGCCGAAGGATGTGCACCTGACCGCTCTTGGCTTGCTGCATTGACTCACCCTCAAACAGGTATGCGCATCCGACTCGAAGTAGTTGCGCCGTACCGAGGGGGCGCGCCGGCCCACCAGGTCAGGCGGCCTTGCCCTTCTTTTCCCTACGCCTCATCACGACGAAGAACACCACGAGCATCAGCACGACGGGCACCACGACCTCGGAGAACTCCGGTATCCTGTCGAAGTAGACGTCGTAGTCAGACGACGGGATGGTCTCCGTCCACTGGATGCATACGAAGCCCTCGCCTGCGACCGAGTATATCGAGGTGAGGTAGGTCTTGACGTTCGTTGAGTGGTTCGGGAGAGACAGCGCCGACCACGAGAGCCCGGTTTCCGCCTTCTTCAACGCAACGACCTCGTTGGACGAGGAGGCGCTCGCGTTGACGAAGAATGCGTAGACTGCCCCTGAAATCGTCTCGAGTGACACCGTCGGGTACATGTAACCGTGCGTGGAGGCCGAGGAGCTGATCACCGTCGTCGACGACCACGATGTGGCCGTGCTGTTGTAGGCGTACCTGATGTGCGGCCTGAGCGTCCCGGAGTCGGTATTGCTGTCGCCGAACACGACGTGCACGACGCCTGCCGAATCCACAACGGCCGAAGGGGGCGCGACGTCCGTCAATGAGAACTCGGTGTTGTCGTAGATCATGGTCTGGGCGCCCCATACACCGGATACGCACTTCCGCGCTGCCACGTCGCCCCTGTACGAGTACACGGCCCAGACATCGGAGCCAGTGCCTGACGGGAGCACCACGCCCTTGATGAAGGTCTGAGAGACTGACGAGGAGAGCATGGTCCCGCTCGCGGTCCAGTTGCGGAAGTCGCCGGGGGCGTTGCCCTTGACCACGGCGAGGTTGTAGCTGTTTGAGCTGACCTTGTTGGTCCCCATCACCCACAGGTATCCGGCGGCGTCCACGCTTAGGAATGTGAATTTGGTGGCCCTGATCGTGTCCGAGACGGGGGCGCTGCCGTCGCTAGTTGCCCAGGAGATCGAGTGGCTGGCGGGAGAGACGACACCGCGCTGCACCGGCGCATCCTGAGATGGCACTGCTGTATCACCTATGACATACACTGTGTTGTAGGATGACTCGTACCATACCGAGACCTTGTCGACCCCGGCCGTGACGAAGGGCTGAGCGTCCGCGGGGGCGCTCCAGGTCTGACCGAGGTCGGTCGAGTACCTGCAGAGGGTGTTCGTCCCGTCGAAATAGAAGCTCCAGAAGTTCACGCCGTCGTAGAACAGCTTCCTCTGGATGGAGCTGTCCGTGGCCGTCGCCGACGTCGTCGCGGAGTCGACCAGCCAGGCCTTCGCATCGGCCGTGGCGAACGGGTCCGGGTCCGACCAGTCGGTCCTGGACTTCCAGTCGGTGGTCTCTATAACGAAGTCTATCTCCGAGGTCCAGCCGAATGCGGCCGCCTCGATCCCGACCTCCAGCCTCTTGTGGTCGTTGGCAGCCACGACGGAGTACGCCGTCCGCTCCCAGGCAGAACCGGTGTACGTCCATCCGGTCGACGACACGATGTTCCCCTGGAGGCCTCTGATTTCGATCAGTCTGTCCGCCCCGATGACCTTGGATCCGAAAGTGAGCATTCTCCCCGAAGACGGGTCGCGGTCGATGTCCACGTATATCCTCGTGATGTCCTCAGCGGTCCTCCTGACGGGGACGACGATTCCCCCTCCGCCCGAGGTGGGCTTGCCCCTGACCACTGGAACGAACGAACCGCTGCACGCGTCTCCCTCGACCGATATGTAGAACGATGACTGGTTGGCTGCACTCGAGTTGCCATACTCGGCCATGTCGATGTTGGGGTTGCTCATGGCAGAATCATCCCTGTCGACGACCGTCCTGCCCGACCAGTCACCGAACGCGCCGTCGATCCGCACCTCGTCCGGGGCCGCCTCCACATAGGCCTTGGCCGGCTCGCCGATGACCCTCACGGCACCGAAGGTCGTCACTATCCCCTCCGCCGTCACGCCCGCGGAGACGAGGGTGCCAGCGACCGATGAGCTGGTGTCGACCGACACATCGATG
>JBFYNF010000164.1:0-7506 GCA_041304525.1 Thermoplasmata archaeon
CCCCTGTCAGGCCCATCTGCTCGGAGAGGTCCTCCGGGGCGTCCTCGAGAATGCCGCGAGAGAAGGCGGACTGGAGCGCCCGATAGGTTCGAAGCAGGCCCGGGCGGGGCTTCCCCCGGGAGGGACAGGTCTCATGATCACGGATGAGCACGCGGCGCGTCCTCGAACTGTCTCGAGGACTTCACGATGAGCACGAGCCCCGGTATCCCGAAGAAGAACGCCGGACCCATGATGGCGCACGCGGCCCCGAGCACGGCGAACGGGAACAGCTTCCTCATCATGGCCAGCATGCCACCCAGGACGCCGAGGACTCCGCACGAGTAGATGAGCATGGCCAGGGCGATGCTCTGCGTCTCCAACTCCCCCATCGTCGAGATTATGATGGTCGTGAGCACGATCGAGAAAACGCCTGTGATCGTCGTGAGGACGCCTCCGACGACCAGGTAGTCCTTCGAGGCATCCTTCGCCGGCACCCTGTAGTCATGTCCGCAGTACTGGCACACGTTCACGTCCCAGGACATGGCCCTCCCGCAGCCCACGCAGAACCTGTTCCTCGCCTCGCCAGGCGAGACCGCTGGAAGGACGATCTCCTTGCCGCACATCCCGCAGAACCTCATCCCTTGGGGGTTGTCCGCCCCGCAGATCGCGCACTTCATGCCCGTTCCTCCTGAGAAATGAACGACTCCTGGGGACATCAACCCTTCGGCCCAATCAGTGCAGCTGCTTGCCCACGATCTCGTCCAGGAGCGACAGGAACTCCTCCTGCTTCTCCTCCGATATCGTCGCGCCCGACGCGACCGAATGTCCTCCGCCCGTGCCTCCGACCTTCTCGGCGGCCCTCTTCAGACCTGACGACAGGTCGAGTCCCTTCGACACGAGGTGCTTGGTCCCCCTGCTGGAGACCTTGACCTTCCCGTCGACCCTGGACAGCGCGAGCGTCGGCTTGCCCTGGTCCAGGATGTACTGCATCGCGAGGCCGCACTGGGCGCCCGCGAGCGACGGGTCCGGGGCGTCGAAGTACTGTATGTTCTCCTTCTGCTCGGCGCCGTCCTCCTCTATCTCGAGGAGTCTCTTCAGTATCTTGGACGTGTACTGCCGCCTCAGGCCGTTCGCCTGCTCGAGCGCCCCCTTGTCTCCCATGCTCAGGGCGACCCCGAGGCCCTCATGGTCCATCCTGCCGCAGGCGTTCAACAGGTCCGCGAGGTCGGACGCGCTCAGCCCCATGGAGGGTATCCAGTGCACATCCGATACTAGCTCCTCGACCGTCTCCGGCCTGCACCCCTGACCCATGAGCCTCAGCGAGAGCATCGATGTGAGCTTCCGCCGGTACACCTCGTCCAGAGAGCCCATGGGAGACTTAGGGTTGATCTTGACGGACTCGAGGAACGCGGCCACGTTCTCCTCCCTGCCGGACAACCCGACGAAGTACGGGTCCACGGAGTTCGATATGGTGTCCAGGACCGTCGTGCCCGTGAGGTTCAGCCCGCGCTGGACGGTGACGTGCTTCCTCTCGACCGCCAGCTCGAGTATCTGCTGGTTCAGGCCCTTCATGCCGCCCATGTGCTGCCGGTCCCCCACGACGCCCGCGAGGGCTATCGGGGACAGGTCCCAGTTGGCCTCGTCCATGACGACGGACAACAGGAGGCTCAGGGACGCGCCGCAGGCCTCGACCATGCCGTCCATGCCGTGGAAGTGCGGGTTGACCTGCACGACCTTCTTCGACTTCCTGATGGGCTTGTGGTGGTCCAGGGCGACGACCTTCGCGTCCAGGGACTCGAGCCCGTCTATCTGGCCAGAGCCCATGTCGAGGAATATGATGTTGGCGTTGCCCTCCTTGGCTATGCGCTCGACCGCACCCCCGTCGAGGCCCTTTATCATGGACAGGTGGAACTGCTTCCCCATGCGCCTGAGCGCCCCGGCCATGACGGACCCTGCCGCGAGCCCATCGGCGTCGTAATGAGAGATGACCCTGACGTACTCCGCCTTGTCGACCATCTTGGCCGCGAGCTTGACCGCGTCCGAGAAATCAGCCGGGAGTGCGATGCTCCCGTTCATGGAAACCTCACTCGACTTCGAGCGCGGCGTTCGCCATGGAGTAGAACCATGTCTCAGGTATGAGGCCCTCGCGCTTGTAATACTTCGTGAGCCTGCGTATCTTCGACTCGATCAGGTGCATGCCCCGCGTGCTGTGCAGGTCCTTCTTGTTCATCTGGACATGCTTGTTGACCTCGACCGCGCGCTTCATGAGGTTGGACAGGTCGTCCGGGAGCGCGGGCTTGATGCCCTTCTCCTCGAGTATCTCCTTCATGCTCTTGCCCGTCGCGAGCCTCACGTTCGGTATGGCATGCTGGTCCCTGAGGATCAGGCCTATCGTGGCCATGTTCTTGCCCTCGCCCGCCAGCTTGGCAGCCAGATCCTTGATCTCCTCTGGGGACTGCTGGACCCAGTCCGGGTTCTTGTCCGTCATGGGGCGCTTGGAGCCCGATCTGCCCCTCTTGCTCGAATGCATCCTTGACATTGTGCTCTATCTCCGATGTAACTGGTTTGACCTGTGGCGAGGCAGGCCAACTATATTCTTCCCTCATTTAAAGGTTTCGACAATGGCGCGGGCCTCGGACAGCATCTCACGGTACTCCACCAGGGGGAACGAAAGATCCTCCGGGAGCTCCTTGAACATCCGGGCCTCGACGATCGCGTCCGGATGAGAGGGCCCGCAACACCGCGAGTGAGCGCGCCCCACGACGACCTTGCCGCCCTCGACATCGATGGTCCCGAGGGGCTCGAGCGCCATGCCCGTCTCCTCCGAGAACTCCCTCACAGCGGCCTGCTCGTACGTCTCTCCAGGCTCGAGCCTCCCGCCAGGCATCTCCCACGCGCGCCCGCGATGGCGGACCATGACGAACGAGTCCCCCTGGAACGCGATCGCGTACGCGAACGGTTCCCGCCCGCTCATGGGGACACCACGAATGCCGCGTGGTCCATCGCGTACCGCGATATGTCGATGGCCTCTCGGATATTGAGCCCTTTGGAGACGAGTTCCTTCCTGACCTGGGCGTACACCTCTCCCGGCTCCCGGTTCACATCGACGCTCCTCGACTTCAGCATCAGTATGCCCCTCTCAACCTCGAAGTGCCTCATGTTCCGGACGAATATCTCCGCCTGGTCCCTCTGGGCGATGTCCTGGTAGACCAGGTCCACGCCCTCGACCATGTGCGCGTAGCTCTCCGGCATCGAGGCGTCGGCCATGATGGGTATCATGTTCTTCCTGGACTCGCACACGCCCACGAGGTCCCTGAAGGATCTAGCGGACACCTCGACGCAGTACACCATGCCCGAGGACGCGACGTCCGATACATGGGACGCGGTCGTGCCCGACGCGGCCCCGAGGTACAGGACCCTGGTGGACCTGTCCAGCCCGAGGCCTCTGCCTCCGAGGAGCATGAGCGCCGCGAGCTTGGACCTCATAGGGTCCCAGGAGCGGTACTGCGTGTCCTGGAACTCGACCAGGCGCTCGCCATACACGTTGATGTCACGGGCGGCGTTGACCGTCATCAGGGTGCGCCCGGTCGTGTACACGTTGGGCGCGCCCTCGAGTTCCTTGAACGGGTTCACGAGCGCCATATGGCTCGGCCTATGCCATAGCCGATAAATAAGTTATACACCGGAAGGCATACGAACAGCCGATGCCGGACGAGGACGTCACGGACCAGATACGGTCCCTGGCGGAGAAGATGGAAGGGCTCGAGGAGTCCATGAGGATGGTCTCCGGGCCTTACTCGCAGCTGCTCGAGTACATCGAGCGGTTCCAGAAGATATCCTCGAGCTACTTCAGGCTCATAGACCTCTACCAGAAGTACGGGGAGATATCCCCCGACCTGCTCATGCCCGGCGTCAAGGACCACATATCGAGGGAGATCGTCAAGATACTCTTCGAGCGGGACGGGCAGAACATCACGCAGATCACGGAGAAGCTCAAGGACAGGAGGGGCTCGGCATCCAGGAGGATCGTGAGGGAGAGGCTGAAGCTGCTCCAGGAGAAGGCGGTCGTGGTCGAGAAGGGCTCTTCGCGGTCCAGGGAGTACTGGCTCTCGGAGGGCTACGTGAAGAAGTGGTACGAGCTCCTCGGGCTGGGCCTCGGCAAGAAGGGGAATGAATGAGCGTCGGCCACTTCTGTCCGCTTCGGTAATATACCGATACCCCGCATGTTATCAATCAGAAGGCCCGAGCAGGGCCGGGATGAGTGAAGGAGAATGGACGAGGATATGGAGCCGGAGAAGCTCAAGGAGATACTCTCGGTCGTCTCGACCGAGATACCTAAGCTGGTCGAAGCGATCACGAAGACGATGTACAACGCGGAGAACGCCGGGAACATGGCCAAGGCCGTGGCCCAGTTCTACAAGTCCATGAAGGACGCTGGGATGGACGAGAAGCAGGCCTTCGAGCTCACGCAGGACTTCATGTCCAGCTTCAGCATCGGCGGGATGATAGGCAAGGCGATCCAGGGGCACAGCCACAACGACGGCGTGGACGATCTCATCGAGGCGAAGGTCAGAGAGAAGATCAAGAAGAAGTTCGAGAAGGAATCGGGCGAAGATGACTGACCGTGACGAGAGGACCGATATACTGAAGCTGGTCGGGACCGTCGGCACGCAGGCTCCCGCGCTGGTCCTCAAGCTCGGCCTGAGCTACCTCAGGATGAAGAGGACCGCGAGGAAGGCCTCCCAGACCTTCGTCAGGGAGCTGGAGAGGGACGGCATGCCCTCCGAGCTGGCCAGGCGGCTCGGCGAGGAGTACGGGTCCGAGATCAGCATCAGGAAGCTCCTCGGCTCTGGCGGGGGCGCCATCCTCCAAGGGCTCAGGCCCCGGTAGTCAGGACCGGAAATTAATATAGCCATACCGCCTGATACATCGACCGTGAAGGCCGAGCTGAACGACATCGCGGACGAGGTCATGCGGAAGTACCGCGGGCTCCCCAAGGACTACGCAGGGCACATCCCGGTCGGGAAGGGCGCGAGCGGGTCCGATACATCCAAGATAGACAAGTTCGCCGAGGACGCCGTCCTCGCGTTCATGGACGAACAGGACATAGGCCTGAACGTCCTGAGCGAGGAGATAGGGTTCGTAGACAGAGGGGGCAAGAAGACCCTCGTCCTGGACCCCATCGACGGCACCGTCAACTGCACCAGGGGCATCCCGTTCTTCTCCATATCGATGGCCGTGTGCAACAAGACCATGGCCGACTGCGACCACGCGCTCGTCAGGAACCTGTTCTCTGGCGACACGTATTACGCCCGCAGGGGCGGCGGGGCGGAGCTCAACGGCCACAGGATCGCGGTATCCAAGTTCAACCGGGACGATTCCCTATTCCTGATGTTCGACGGCCGGGATGTCGCGCCCGAGAGCGAGAAGGTCAAGGCCATGGCATCGAGGGTCAGGACCATGGGGTGCGCGTCGCTGGAGATGTGCCTCGTGGCCCAGGGCTCGGCACAGGCCCATTACATGAACTGCACGAAGCGGTCGAGGATGATCAGGATCGTAGACATAGCAGCCTCGTGCCTCATACTGCGCGAGGCCGGAGGTGAGGTCGTCGACCTCGCCGGGAACAAGCTGGACATGGAGCTCTCCCTGGACGACAGGAAGAACTTCCTGGCATATGGTGACCCGAAGATCAAGGAGCTGGTCCTATGAGGATAGGCATTTCAGGCACGCCGGAGCTGAAGAACTTCAAGCGCGTTGCGAACAAGGTCGTTGAGGCGCTCGAGGGCGAGGACATCGTTTTCGAGGAGCGCACGGCGGAGGCGCTCGGACGGGAGGGGGTGCCGCTGAACAAGCTGAAGGCGGACGTGCTCATCACCGTCGGAGGCGACGGGACGATCCTGAGGACGCTCCAGACCACTAGCCTGCCCATACTGGGCGTGAACGCTGGCGTCCTGGGCTTCCTGACGGAGGTTCAGCCGGGCGAGATAGAGGCGTCCATGGCCCAGCTCATCAAGGGGGACTACAAGATCGACAAGCGCCTCAAGCTCAAGGTCGTCGTCGACGGCAAGCGGATGAAGGACACAACGAACGAGGCGGTCGTGCACACGGCCCATGTCGCCAAGATGAGGCACTTCGTCGTGTCTGTCGACAACAAGCCCGCCACGCAGATGCGCGCGGACGGGATCATAGTCGCGACCCCTACGGGCTCAACATGCTACGCGATGAGCGTCGGCTCGTCCATCATAGACCCGAGGGTCGAGGCGCTCGTGATAGCCCCGATCGCGCCCTTCAGACTGTCCGCGAGGCCTCTCGTCGTGCCCGCCAAGAGCTCCATATCCGTCACCATCCACGAGCCCAAGGAGTGCGTCATGGTCGCGGACGGCCAGGAGGAGGTCTTCCTGACCGGGAACGAGGAGATCGTGTTCTCGTCGTCCGAGAAGAAGGCCAGGTTCGTCATACTCAAGGGCGAGTTCTACAAGAACCTGGAGGAGAAGCTGATGGCCTCGTCGCCCATGATAGGGCACAGGCACTGAGCCCCAAGGATGATACGATGCCACCGGTAGCGGTCGACGCCGTCAGGATAGACTACCCGAAGCTGTGGTTCGCCGCGGGCGCGGCCATAGACGCCGCAGCCATGGCCACCATGCTATTCCTCGCCTATGACGCCGTCGAAGACTTCGCGCGCGTCATGTGGATTGCGTGCGCGGTCCTGATATGCGGCCCGCTCCTGTTCCTGTTCGTACCGCCCATGTTCACGAGCCACCACGCGGGCGAGAAGGGGCTGCACCTCAGGATGGGCCTGCTGATGAACACGACCGTGCCGTACAGGTACATCAAGGGCATCTCCGACGCGAAGGTCACCTACGGCTCGGTCATGGTCGGGATAGGCGTGAAGTACGTGGCCAAGAAGAAGACCGTGTTCGTCACGGCGTCCTTCAAGGAGCTCATATCCATCAAACTGGACGGGCCGCAGCAGTTCGGCAGCCTCATGAGGCCGCTCGTGGACCAGATAGTCCTGAGCGTCAAGGACAAGGAGGGTTTCGTCTCGGTCATCAAGGACAGGGCGGGCCTGGAGGGCTGACGACGGTGCCCCTGTTCGACTTCACGAAGAGGATGGAGCCCGTCAAGGCCATCAAGAAGAGGACCCTCAAGATGATACTCGAGGCCTCGAAGTCCCAGTACCCGAACGAGTTCGCGGCCATGCTGAAGGCCGACAAGGGCGTCATCAAGGAGCTCTGGCTCCTGCCAGGTACAGAATCGGGGGAGACCTCCGCTCTGTTCCGGATGCACATGATGCCGCACGAGCCGAAAATCGTGGGGACGGTGCACTCGCACCCGTCGGGGAGCTGCTATCCATCGGACGCGGACCTGGACCTGTTCAACAGGTTCGGGTACTGCCACATAATCGTGTGCGAGCCGTACAACATGAGGAGCTGGGCGTGCTACGACGGGCACGGGAACCAGAGGAAGCTGGACACAGTTTGAGGAGTAGGACCTGCGGGCAGTCCACGCACGAAAGCGTTCCGC
>JBFYNF010000165.1:0-18691 GCA_041304525.1 Thermoplasmata archaeon
GTCTCCGAGACGAAGAAGTCGGGCGAGAAGCTCAGGCTGAGCTTCGACCGGACCGCCCGGATGAGGCTCGTCATGTATTCGCTTCAGAACGCGCTGATCGGGGTGGGCGCGGGCTTCGTCATACCGTGGCTCCCGCTGGTCTTCCAGGAGAGCATGGGCGCCTCGTCCCTAGAGCTCACGGCCATGGTCACCGCCGCCAACATCGCGATCGCGATCAGCTGGTTCATCATACCCAAGTTCGCGGAGGCGCGCGGCTCGGTCCTGCTCATTGCTGCGTGTCAGATCGCCTCGGTCGCGTTCCTCCTCGCGATCCCGTACTCGGCCTTCTCCCTCCTCCTGGTGGGGTTCCTCTTCACCGCGAGGAGCGTGCTGATGCTCGTCCCGACACCCGTGCTGAACGCGTTCGTCATGAACATCGTGAACGAGGAGATCAGAGCCTCGTTCTGGGCCATCAGCCAACTCACATGGACCGTAGCGTACGCGGCGGCCTTCGCGGTCAGCGGGTACGTCTGGGCGAACGACTACTCCAAGCCGGAGCCGTTCATCTACTGCTCCATCGTCTATGTCATCTCGTCGCTGGTCTTCTACTTCTACTTCAAGGGGATAGCGGAGCCCAAGGACGAGCCAGCCATCCAGTGATCGATACCTGGTAAGAAGAACGCAAGACAGCTGTAGCGCCTTACGAGAGGTCGTGGCCCTTCGCGGAGGCGGCCGCCTCGGCCTCTTCCTCGGGCGTCAGCTTCTTGAGTCGGAGGGCCTCGGACAGCAGCTCTGACAACCATTCCTCTTCCCAGTACTTCAGCCTCGCATCAGAACAAATGGCATCTCCCGGCATCCTTGACGACCTCCTACATATACTGTATGTGTTCGGCCATATATCAACATTGTTCGCCAAAAACAGGGCGATTGACCACAAATAGCCCTCCAAAACCGCATTTTGACCATCGAATGAGCGTAAACGTGCAAGTTATTTATGAGTAGAAGCCATTGAGCAGACCGATGGCAGCTGAGAAGAAGGATGCTGGCACGGTCGAGCTGGACGAGCTTGACATTGACATCCTCAGGAGCCTGAACGACAACGCCCGAAAGAGCTTCAGGGACATCGCGAAGGAGCTCCAGGTCTCGCTGACGACCATATCGAACAGGGTGAAGAACCTCGAGCGGTCGGGCGTCATACAGGGGTACATACCCATCGTGGACGCGACCAAGCTCGGGTACGACATCATGGCCGTCATAGGAATCAAGGTCATGCACGGCAAGATCATCGACACGGAGAAGGACCTCGCGAAGGAGGCGGGTGTGTTCGCCGTGTACGACTCGACGGGCGAGTGGGACGCCATCGTCGAGGCGAGGTTCAAGTCCAGAGCAGAGCTCAACACGTTCGTCAAGAAGGTCTTGGACCATCCGAACGTGGACAGGACCTACACGCAGGTCGTCCTGAACATCACGAAAGAGGAGAGGCGCGTCCTCGTATGATGCCGTGCCATACCTCGGATACGATTATGTAGCGAGTCCGTGATGAGGGTACTGACGCGTATACTGACCGCGTCGGGGAAGGGAGATGGGCGCAGGTTCGAAGCCCGTCCTTGCAGGGCTTATGTTCGCATGCGTGTTCTTAGCGATGTCTAGCAGCGGGTCGCGCGCCCAGTCCGATGTGATATCGGTCGACTTCGGGTTCGTCCCCGCCCAGAGCTCATACTGCGCCGGGGACAACTTCTCGATCGAGGTCTCGGTCGTGAACCAGATGCCCTCCGGGGACTACATCTACGATTCCTTGGCTTACATGGTCAAGGTCAAGAACGTCAGCGTGCACTTCTACTGGATGGCGCCGAACGAGTGGGCCTGGAACGATGTCTCGAACGAGTCGTCTTGGCTCGCGCCGGACGGCGCCGGCATCGAGACATATCCTCTGAACCTCACCGTGCCAGCGGACGCGTGCGCCCAGACCTACAGTTACTACTTCAGGATCGAGTACATGGTGCACACGGCGTGGGGCGACCTTGACTACACCTGGGGCACGGACATCACCTACCGGGACTTCGTCGTGGAGGCGGAGGAGCTGCCAGTCGACGACGAAGGCGTGGCCGTGGACTTCTTTCCGTACTTCGCCGCTGTCGCGCTGGTGCTATCCATAGGCGCTCTCGGAGCGGTCCTGTACCACCGCAGGGGGACGGGGGCCAAGGCTTCACTGGCCAGGATCTCCGGCGCGCCGATGACCAACGGCGAGGGATATCCCGTCCTCAGACCGTTGCCTGGAGAGCATTTCCCGATCGAGAAGGGTTTCATCTACCTCGTGAAGGAGAAGCGGCCGAACGTGGCCTTCGCGATGTACAACGAAGCGGTCGCGCACGGGGCGGAGGGGATGCTCATATCGAGGGAGCATCCGAACAGGCTCAGGGAAGTGCACGAGTTCGACGCTAAGAGCATCATGTGGCTCACTCGCAGGGCAGGGGAGAACCACGTGGACCCCACGGAGCTCAGCCTCGTGAGCCTCAAGATATCCAGGTTCGTCGAGGAACGCGACAGGACCGTCGTGCTGATCGAAGGCGCGGAGTACCTCATCACGCAGAACGACTTCGAGACCGTCCTGAGGTTCGTGAACCACCTGCACGACTTCGTCCTCGCCCATGACTGCGCGATCGTCATAGTCATCGACCCGAGGGTCCTGAGCACGCGAGAGGTCGCGCTGCTCGAGCGCTCCGCCAAGGTCGTCGAGCCCTTGGAGACGGGGCCCGATGAGCCTCCGCGGGAGCCTGAACCGACCGAGGCGTGAGATGGAGTCAGTACACCAAAAACTGCATGAGCATGTTCTGCGCTTCGGAACGTAGCGAAGGGCTGAAGCGAGGGTCGGGGGACCCGAGGGACAGACCGTACCGGGGGAGGGAGCGGAGTGGATGCACTCACTTCAAGAGGGAGACCTAGAGGCTCAGCGGCGGCCATATTCTCGGTCATCCTCGTCATGGGTATCGGCGGGGCCGCGCCGTTCGCCTACATGACCGTCCCGATCGACAGGACGGCGGATGTGTCACCGTCATGTTCCCTGCTCTGGTTCGACGCGTCGCCGATGGCGTTCCCGCGCTCGTCTCCCGCGGTGGTCGAGCTGACGGACGGGGACATCCTCGTCATAGGAGGACTATCCACGAACGGCCCGACCAGGACAACGGAGGTCTACGACCCCGAAGACGACAGGTGGAGCCCTGGCCCGAACATGAACGTCGCCCGCGTGGGACACACCGCGACCCTGCTGAAGGACGGGACAGTGCTCATCACCGGAGGCGAGACGGGTACTGGAGCGGCGTCGTCCGCCGAGCTGCTGGACATCTCCAAGGGCGCGAGCCTGTATGTCGGGGACATGAGCTTCGCAAGGTCTGGGCACGCCGCCGCGCTGCTCGACAGCGGCAAGGTCCTCATCACGGGTGGGACTGACTGGATGACCGGGGTATGGAAGCAGGCGGAGGTCTATGACCCTTCCACCCACGCGTTCCTTCCAGCGGGCAACATGGCGTACGCGAGGGTGTTCCTGACCTTGCAGCCGCTCGAGGACGGGAAGGTGCTGGCGATAGGCGGGGACGCCGATGGGACGAGCGAGGCGTACGACCCCGTCGGCAACTCGTGGGGCTCACTCTCTCACATGAACTCGAAGAGATACAGCGCGTCGTCGGTCGCGCTCGACGGAGGCGATGTCATGGTCGCAGGAGGGGTCTCCGATGAGGTGGTCCTCTCATCGGTCGAGGTCTACTCCCCGGAGCTGGACATGTGGGTCACATCGGATGGCATGTCCGTCCCGAGGGCGAGCTTCGGCCTGGCGACCATGTCGAGCGGCCGAGTGGTCGCGACAGGGTCCTGGAGCACGCTCGGGGCGTCGAGCGAGAGCGAGAGCGTGTGCCCGTGCGACTTCCTGTGGCGGGCCGAGGAGCCGATGGCCAAGGCGAGGGGGATGCACGGCACGGCGGTCACGTCCAACGGGACCGTGCTTGCGATCGGCGGCTGGGACGGCTCGAAGCCGCTCTCGTCCGTCGAGATGCTCGTCGAGGTCCAGGACGAGCCGCCCCCGGTACCGGACAAGTGCGAGCCCATGGACCTGCTCCCGCTCGTGAAGGCGGTCGCGGACGAGCTCAGGGGGTTCTCGGAGAACGGCCTCATAGCGAAACTGTTCGTCGCGCAGGCGGCGTATGACATCGGGCAGATGGACCTGTGCCTGGATGTACTCGATGCGTTCTGCCGTCAGGTGGACGCGTTCCACCGGAGCGGCCACCTGAGCGATGCGAGCACGGACATGTTGTACGACGGGTACGCTGAGGTCGTGACGTGCCTCGGGGGCGAGCCTCTTCCCCCGATAACGTAAACGCGCGCGCGGCCGTGACGGTGTTGCGCTGCTCATCATACCGGAGGGAGCCGCCGCATGTGGTGTCTGACGCGGTTTCGGACCGCCAGGGAGCGCTGTCTGACGCATAGGACATAAATATCAGATAGGACATTGCACTCCTCAAGCTCCATGGGATGCGGGGCGCGGAGGTGAGTAGATCAGAATAAGCAAGAGGTTGCTCACTTCAGTGGTGGTCGGCGCCATACTAATCATTGGTACGGTGCTAGTCGTGTCGTTGATAGGCGGCGATGACAAGCCGGACATCAACACCGAGATACCCCCTGTCGATGACCAGCCATCCGAGGACGACCAGGACGACACCGCAGACGACGATTCATCAACGGACGATACCGACGACTCCTCCGATGATACGTCAGATGTTGACGACACTACGGACGGAGACGAGGACGCCGCCGATGACGATACCAGCGACGACGACCTTGACGGGGACACTGATGAGGGATCGGACGACGGTGACGACCAGACCGACGAAGATGACGGTTCGAACGATGACGAAGACTCCAGTGACGGCGATGACGGAACCGACGATGACGACCAGGACGAAGATGAGGACGACGAGGACCAGGACGATCACGAAGGCAACGGCGAGCAGAACGGCAACTGCTACCGGCACAGGGAGATGAACCAGGGCTCCGAGCAGCAGAACTGCGAACAGAACTACGAGGAGCACCAGTCATCGTGCGACGCTGAGGTCGAGCCCAACGAGTGCGACGAGCCCGTCGAGGACGCGCCCGAGCAGGGCGGGCCCGAGGGTGAGCCGCAGGGCGAGTGCCACAGCGACGAGGACGACAACGGTCAGTCCGGGAAATGAACACAGAAAACAATGAGGTGAGCCCGCATCCCAGTGAAAGAGGCATGTAAGGCGCCGAGGCGGCCCTGACGGGGCCAGTCACGGGCGACCGCGAACGTTCGCTTGCGCGGCCGTCAAGGCGTCTGAGAGCCTCCGGACCTGGGCCGGGCTCACTTCCCACAATCTTCTTCCATACTTCTCAAGAAAACGATGCGGCCCAGCCTCACGTCTCGAGCTTCGGAGGTGCCTGGTCCGACTTGTAGGACTCGACCACGATCGTGCCCATCCTCCACACGTTGGTCAGATAGTACCTGTACTCGCCGGCCTTGTGGAATGTGCAGCTCCAGTAGTCCCCGGGGGCGATCAGGAGCCCGCTCTGGAACAGGCCGTCGTGGTGCTCTCCGCTCGCGTCCAGTGTCCCGCTCTTGACGCTGGTGCCCGGCGGGGCGGCCCATGTGCGGTTGACCCACACGACCTTGGTCCCCTCGATGACCTTCACCACCGGCGGCACGACGTTCGAGCCGACGATGTCGACGTACGCCTCGTACCTCGGCGGGGGCGGAGGGGGTGGCGGTATCTGACGGGCCCCTGGGACCGGCTGATACGTGTCGAGGCTCGAGTGCGTCCCGACCGTCGGAGGCACGTATGCGGCTGCCGCCCTCCTGCTCCTCGACCGCGCGGCCGCGACGACGACAGGTATCGCGACCAATACGCACATCATGAGCAGGAACGGTATGAGGCCCATCTCGTTGAATATGAAGTCCTGGACGTCCTTGAGGAAGTCAAGGAACAGGTTGTCCTCGGGGACGTCCGTGACCGGCACCTGCACTTCCTCGGACTCGTACATCGAGCCGTCCACCTCGGCGTATGCGACGAGGTATATCGTGCCGTTCGTCGGCAGCGACGGGAGGTCGGACACGCTGAACTCGGCCCACGTGGTCCCCGAGAACGACCCCGATGTGCCCGCGACCTCCCCCGGAGCGAAGCCCCACTGGAGGTATGTCTCTGAGATCGTGCCCGGGTCCCCTCCGCTCACGAGCCATGAGATGGAATAGGTGCTGTTCAGAGAGACGTATTCTGGATAATCGGTGATCGTCACGGTCGGCTCTGCCACGGCCTCGATGGCCCCGAAGGCGTTGACGACGCCCCAGCCGGTGCCGGTGTCGTATCCGGATATGCTGATGTCACGGGCGGTCTCGTTGATGACCTCGCCCACATCCTCCGGCGTGAGTGCCGGATTGACCGAGAGCATGAGCGCCGCGACCCCCGCGACATGCGGCGCGGCCGCCGACGTGCCTGAGAGGTACTGGTAGCTCCCTCCTCCCTGGGTGGAGTATATGTTCACACCTGGCCCCATGACATCGAGCTCTGAGCCGAAGTTGCTGAAGTCCGCCCTGCGGTCCATGTTGTCCGTCGCGCCGACCGCGATGACGTTCGGGAACGCAGCCGGATAGCTGAGCGTGCTCGTGCCGGCATTGCCCGCGGCCGCCACCAACACCACGCCCCTGCTTGCGGCGTAGTCGACGGCGTTCATGAGCGGCAGGGAGGTGCCATCGACCCCGAGGCTCATGACTATGACATTCGCCCCGTTGTCCGTGGCCCATCTGATCCCGCTGGAGACGATGGAGTCCGTGCCCTCGCCGGAGTCGTTCATGACCTTCACGGCCATGAGCCGCACCTGCGCCAGGCCCGCCATGCCCACTCCGTTGTCTGTCGCGGCTCCCACTATGCCAGCGACATGGGTGCCGTGATATGTGTACAAGTTCGCGACCCAATCCCCGTCGTCGTCGTAGCCGTTGACATTGTCGTCCATCGGGAACCAGTTGTCTTCGATGAAGTTGTATCCATGATAGCCCTGTTCGTTGGACCATATGTTGGCCGCGATGTCCGGGTGGTTCCAGTCTATCCCCGTGTCCAGCACCCCCACCACGACTTCGTGCGTGCCGAGGGCTATGTCCCACGCCTCATACGCGTCGACCTTGTCCAGGGCCCACTGGTTGATGATACCGGGGTCGTCTGGCGTCAGGAGCGCGCGCACCTTCTTCTCGGATGAGACGCTCACAACCCCAGGCACGGATGAGAGTACTTCGACCAGGCCTGCGGACGCGTCTGCCATAGAGACGCTCATCAGGCCGGTGTCCCTGGACGAGAATGTGATATCAGCGCCGTAAGAACCGACGAGCCCCGAGATCTGATCATACACGATCGGGTCGCTCGTCTCAATGACGATATCGGTGACGGACCCGGACAAGTCCGAGGATATCTGGGCGAGCGCGCTCTGGCCGTAGGAATCGGGGACTGTCTGCTGGACCTGCCCGGCGAGCAACATGGCCGTGGCCAACAGTACGCTGAGCATCAACGCGAGCCGCATCAATACACCTTTCACCCGACAGGGACGCACGATCTGCTTGCGGATATGCCATGCCTCCGCTGGCCATGCGTGAGGTCATGCTACCAATTCATGCAGATAAATACATTTTCCCTTCAGTCTCGATTCTGATTCCTGTCGGGAGGCGTCATCTGGCGGGGTTCGGAAGGTTGAATAGGTGCCTTGTCACTCAGCCACGCATATGGATGCGTTCCAGGCGCTGCTCCTCGGGATAGTCCAGGGCATCACCGAATGGCTGCCGATATCCTCCTCGGGGCACCTCGCGATAACGCAGGAACTCCTCGGCATGGATGCGAGCGAAAACCTCGTGTTCGACCTCGCCGTGCACATGGGCACGCTGCTGGCGGTGTGCGCGTTCTTCAGGAAGGAGCTTGGGAGGATCGTCCTGGCGATGCTAAAGCCAGGGGACAAGGGCGAGGAGGCGAAGGGCCTCAGGACCCTCGGAGGGCTGATACTGCTCGGAACCATCCCCGTGGCCATCGTAGGGTTCGCGCTGTCCGACCGCGCCGAGGACCTGTTCTCGCTCCCGCTAGTTGGCGCAGCGCTGCTTGTGAACGCGGCCATCCTCCTCACGGCCGAGAGGATGGCGAAGCCACAACAGAGGAAGACCGTGCACGTGAAGGATGCGATCATCGCCGGCGCCCTGCAGGCGGTGTCCATCATCCCGGGCATATCCAGGAGCGGCTCGACGATATCCGGTGGCATGTTCTCCGGCCTCGAGAAGGAGGCCGCGGCCACATTCGCGTTCCTGCTGTCCGTGCCCGCGCTCCTGGGAGCGTTCTCCTACGGCCTCCTGACACTCGACAGATACGACGTGGAGATGAGCACGCTCGTGCTCGGCGCGGCCGCGGCGTTCGTCACAGGGTTCGTGTCCATAGGCTATCTCCTGAAGGCGGTCCGCGCGAGGAAGCTCTGGGTGTTCAGCGCCTACTGTGCGGTCGTCGGAACTGCCGTGCTCGCCCTCACGCTATGAGAATGATCATTCCTCGTCGAGAGACTTCTCGAGCTCTATCGCGATCTCGATCTTCTTCGTCTCGAGGTCCTTCCGCTTCCTCTTGATCCGCGGGTACATGGCGACGAGCACACCGGCCGTTACCGCGGCCGCAGCCGCGAAGTACATCCAGTTCTCCTCGAGGATCCCCGGCTCGGGGGGCGGAGGGTCGGCCACGTCAGGAAGCGTCCCACCAGCCCACTCCTGCAGGTTGGTGTACCCGTCGGAATCGAAGTCATCGGCCGCACCCGGGTCCATGGTGTCGAAGTACAACAGCTCCCACCAGTCAGGCAGGTCGTCGAAGTCGGCGTCATCGACGGAGATGACCGCGGTGAAGTTGACGCCCGTGTTGCCCCAGGAGTCCCTCACAGTCAGCTTGATCTTGTACAAGCCCACATCCTCGAACCTGTACCAATCCTGGGTCCCGTACGCGTACACGGTCACGTTCTCGTGGGTTATCTCCCAGATGTAGTCGACTATCGTCTCGGACTCGTTCAAGTAGTCGTTGGTGGGGTCGTAGGACAATGTCCCGTTGAGGTAGTACCGCGTGCCGTTGGATGTGATCTCAGGGAGAGGCACGATGACGGCGACAGGGTCTGTTTCCGAACCCATCGAACGGACGGCCAACGGCTCGTCCTCGCCACCGGAGTCGGGGAGGACCATGACCTGGCCCAGCGCCAACACGGTCAAGAAAGCCGCGCAGATGAGGTATCCAAACGGTCTCAACTCGAGCACCCCGACGGACCTCGGTGTTCGTGCGTCCCGACCTTCCCTCGAGAGACGCGCGGGTCCGTGCCGGCGTGTATGATGCGATGCGTCGATATATCATTTTTCGTCCCCGCGCCCCTGACATCGAACTAGACGGGGGATGAATCCAAATAGCGGAAGTGTTTAAATCGGCCAAGACGATTGGACGGCTGGGCATGTTGAGATGAGTTCCAAGAAGAATCTCTTCGGTTGCCCCGTGTGCGGTTTCAGGGTCACGGGATCCGAGGATGTGTGCCCCAGGTGTGGCACGAAGTACGGCAAGGGCACTAAGTTCGAGTGCCCGTTCTGCGGCGAGCACATCGACCCTTCCTCGCCCGTCTGCCCGGCCTGCCACGTGTCGTACGACGAGTTCCACCAGAGGACGGACAAGAAGGACTCCGATGAGAGCATCGATTCACTTCTCACCGAGATCATCAGCCTCGAGTCAGAGCAGGTCAAGCAGGAAGACAAGAGACTGAGCTGTCCCAGATGCTCCTGGATGCTCGACGGCACCGAGGAGAAGTGCCCCAAGTGCGGTGCAGGGTTCCTCGAGGATGTCAGCTATCAGTGCCCGATATGCGCCGCTATGGTCAAGGCGGACGCGCCCAAGTGTGAGGAGTGTGGCACGTTGTTCTCCGAGCCCGAGGAACAGCCGGTCGCTAAACCCGTGGAGCAGGCCCCTGCCGAGGCGCCCGTCGTGGAGGAGGCCGCTCAGGTCCCTGAAGAGCCCGCCGCCACCGTGGCGCCTGAGCCAGAGGCGCCTGCGGCCGTGGAGACGCCACCAGAGGAGCAGGTGCAGGAGCCCGCCGCCGAGGTGGTGCCTGAGCAGGCTGCCCCGGTCCAGGAGACGATTGTCGAACAGGAGCCCCCCAAGGAAGATGTCGCGGTCGAGACCCCGAAGCCGGCCGAAGAGCCTCCCGCGGAGGAGCAGCCAGAGGCGAAGCCGAAGCAGAGGAAGCTGAAGATCAGGAAGGTCAAGGTCAAGCAGTGAGGGCTGGTTCGACGAGCCCTCTGCAAAACAGTTATCTCCCGCACGCTTGTTCTGGAGAGCGTGATATACATAGACGCCCGCGAAGGGCTGTCCGCCGACATGGTCCTCGCAGCCTCCATCGGTCTCTTGCCGCCCAGCGACGCCCATGAGGTCCTTGGCAGGATGTCTCGGGCCGCCAGATCGTTCGACACCGATTTCAGCTGGATGGACATCGAAGAGGACGGCGAGAAGGGGCTCGCACTCTCCTACATCACCAGGCAGCAGTCACTCGGCACGACATCCCACGATGAGGCGTTCTCCTCACTGTCGAGGATGAGCTCGGAGCTCGGCTCGCGCGGGGACATCGCGCGGAGGATACTGGACAAGATATTCGATGCGGAATCCGCCGCCCACAACCTGCCTCCCGAGCAGGTGCACCTGCACGAGATAGGCAGACCCCAGGCCCTCCTCAACATCGCGGGGGTCGGGCTCGTGGCGCCGATGATCTCCGTCCCCGGCGAGGTCTTCAAGTGCTCGACCATTACAACTGGAAGGGGCGTGACCGTGACGTCCCACGGGACGATGCGGATACCGGCGCCCGCGGCCGCATTCCTGCTCAATGGCCTCGTGCATGTCCCTGGAGACCACCCCGGCGAACGCGCGACCCCGACGGGCGTGGCCGCCGTGAGCGTCCTGGCGACGGAGCACTCTGACACTCGGCCAGACCGGCCGTCCGCAAGGAGCGTCGGCTTCGGTACGAAGAGGTTCGCGGGCAGGCTCGGAAGGGTCGTGATGATGCGTGCGTGAGCCCGTTGTACTACACCATGCACCCTGAAGAACAAGGGATAACTTTTATCAAAGCAAAGGGTTATGAGTAACGGTGTTATTAGTAGTAAGGTCGTCTGTCAGAGCGGCCAGGAGTAGTCATGCCTGATAGAGGCGAAGGATTCCCCCGACCCACCAAGACCCTCGACTGCATCGGTCTCTACTGTCCGGAACCGGTGTTCAGGACCAGAGAGGAAATCTCGATGGTCCAGGTTGGACAGGTCCTGGAAGTCCTGGCAGACGACCCAGCCTCCGAATCGGACATACGCAGCTGGGCGAAGCATTCGGGGCACGAGCTCTTGTCCGTCGAGAAGGTGGGCGATGGGTTCAGGTTCCTGATCAGACGGATCTTGTGAGCCACGATATGGGAGGAGATGGAATTGTCTAAGAAAATACTCTATGTCCAGACATCTGGGCCGGACACGCCTGAGAGACTGTACGCGCCGCTAGTACTCGCATCGACCGCGAAGGCCATGGGCATCGACGCGGCCGTGTATTTCCTTGGGAAAGGCATCCTGGGCGCGAAGAAGGGAGAGCCTGAGAAGATCAAGATGGGCAACTTCCCCAGCCTCAAGGAGGTCATGGACCAGGCGGCCAAGGCGGGCGTCGAGATGTTCGTGTGCGCCCAGAGCGCGCAGCTGTGGGGCACGAAGGCGTCCCAGGATGAGTTCGAGTCACCAGCGAAGGTCGTGGGCGCTGCCACCTTGAACGACCTCGTCCTCGAGTATGATGCGGTGCTAACCTTTTAGGGTCGCCTGACATTCGTGAGGTATCAGGAGGATACGATGGCCGAAGCACCGAACGGACCCAAGCGGAGGGTCTACATGGACCACGCGGCGGCTTGTCCAGTGGACCCGCGAGTCATTGAGAGGATGATGCCATATTTCTCGGAGCGGTTCGGGAACCCCTCGTCGATCCACAGCGCTGGCCGGGAGCCGAAGAAGGTTCTCGAAGACGCTAGGGCGAACGTGGCGAGGTTAGTCAACGCCAAGCGAAAGGAGGAGATCATATTCACCGGTGGCGCGACCGAGGCGAACAACCTCGGCATCAAGGGCGTCGCGATGCGCTTGAAGGGCGAGGGCAACCACGTCGTCACGTCAGCGATAGAGCACATCTCAGTCCTCAACATCATGAAGCATCTGCAGAAGCAGGGGTTTGATGTCACGTTCGTCCCGCCCGATGAGGACGGACTCGTGGACATCGCCGAGCTGGAGAAGGCCATCAGGAAGGACACGGTCCTCGCATCCATCATGTTCGCGAACAACGAGATAGGGACACTGCAACCGGTCGCCGAGATCGGGAAGCTGCTGGAGGAGAAGGACGTCTATTTCCACGTGGACGCCGCCCCCGCAGCGGGCATGGTCCCCATAGACGTGCAGGCGCTCGGCATAGACGTCATGTCCCTGTCATCCAACGACATGTACGGGCCCAAGGGCGTCGGGGCGCTCTATGTGAAGGACGGAACCCGCTTGGAGGCCGTCGAACAGGGCGGAGGACAGGAGCGCGGGCTCAGGTCCGGCTCCGAGAACATCCCGGGCATCGTGGGCTTCGGTGTGGCTGCCGATATCGCCAGGTCGACGATGTCGGCCGAGGCAGAGAGGCTGACGGGGTTCAGGGACAGGCTAGTGAAGGGCATGCTCGAGCGCGTCGAGGACTCGCACCTGAACGGCCACCCGACCAAGAGGCTCCCGAACAACGCCAACTTCAGGTTCAAGTTCGTCGAGGGCGAGGCCATGCTGCTCAACCTCGACATGATGGGGATCTCGGTGTCCTCGAGTTCTCCATGCACATCGAAGAGCCTCCTGCCGTCGCATGTGCTGCTCGCGTGCGGCATCCCTACCGAGGAGGCGCAGAGCGCCGTGCAGTTCACCCTCGGCAGGTGGAACACGGAGGACGAGATCGACGAGGTCCTCGATGTGATGCCCGGAGTCATCAAGAAGCTCAGGGCGATGTCGCCGTTCAGCGAGGCGAACATCGAGGAGATGCGGTCGACCGCGGGACACAGGGACGAGCACGATCACTGCGACCACTGAGCGCGGAGATTGCCCGTCACGAGCGTGCGCAGACGCGCCCATATAGCCGCGCATGCACCATAGCAATCGCCTTACGGTCCGTACGGCGATTTGCCGGTGTTTATATAGTCAGTACAGATTTCAGCAAACTTATATATATAGACCAACAAATAATGACCGAGGATGGGATAGCCCATGAAAAGCAAGATTTTGAGCATAGCGCTTGCTCTGTGCATGATTGCCATCGTGTTCACCGCCCTTCCGACGAAGGCAGCGGTATACTACACGGGCACTGTGCAGACGACGGATGACGCGGGCACACCGATGGACGTGTACTTCCGCGGAGACGATATCTATGTGAACGTGACGCTGTACTACGAGGACATACTCGTGGACGCGGACATCATAGTGTCGCTCGTGGACCAGAACGGGGTCACGAGGGACTACATCTACGCGGCGACCGACGACCCGGCTGTCGGCTACTACAACAGCTCCTCGGCGATTCCCGTGGATTGGCTCAACACCAACGGTATCCCGATCACCGGAGACATGACGATCTGTGACATCGTAGTCACGATGGATGTCTGGCCATGGAGCGAGGTCGTGAGGGAGCAGATCATACTCAGAGAGCCTGGTCTGACCCTGGACCCGCCACCGGACTGGTACTACTACCCTGGCCAGGAGGTCACGGTGACCCTGATGACGGGCAACACCGAGGCGTTCTACGTGCAGATATGGAACGAGACGGACGACGACCTCGTGCCGCCATGGACATACCAGACGGTAGACGAGACCGGTGTCTGGACCGAGACCTTCACCATACCCGATGATGCCAAGGACGGGGAATACGTCATCGAGGTGCGGGCCGAGGCGTCCGACGTGCTGTGGTACTACGAGTACTTCGAGGTCGCCAAGTACGCACTCATGCTGGACACTGACAGATACTATGTACTGCCTGGCGAGACCGTCATGGTGGAGTACATGGTGGTTGACATGGCCACGCTCGCGCTCTACTCCGATGTCACAGTCGAGTGGAACGCGATATGGTACAACGACTCGGGCATCGCGCAGCTCGAGACCGGGGAACTGGTCCCAGGCTACTTCGGCATCGAGGAGTTCACCATACCGGCCGAGATCAACCTCACATCTGACTACGAGCTCTACTTCTGGGCGAACGACACAGACGGCAGGAGCATGGAGACCGGCTTCACCGTCTACATCGGACAGCTCGGCGGAACAGTCTCGACCTATGAGACATGGTATCTCGCGGGCGAGGTAGTCGTCGTGAGCGTCGATGCTTGGGTCGATTGGGACGATCTGCCTGGAGCGGACGTCGACATCGTGGTCGAGAAGGACGGGTCAGTCCTCGCTGACTACGGCGTCAGCGGCCTCGTTACAGGCGACTACGGCCTGGTCGAGCACGAGTTCACGCTCGATGTGGATGCCGATGCAGGCACATATGTCGTCACCGCGACCATATCCAAGGTCGGGTACAGCGTCGTCAGGATGACGACCTTCAACATCGAGCTCGAGTACAGTCTGGAGGTCCAGCTGGACAGGGACCAGTACTTCGGCGGCCAGACCGCGTCGGTGTCCTTCACGATCATGTGGGGCTCCGAGGAGGTCGCGAACAACTCCGTGTTCTACATCGTCTACACGAGCGCCGGCAACCTGACCGTGGGCAACACGTCCTCCGGCGAGGCTACCTTCGAGGTGCCTCTCGAGTTCGTCGGCTGGCTGGATATCGAGGCCGTGACCATAGTGAACGGCTACTTCCTCAATGGATGGGACGACGCATGGGTGCAGAAGGCGTACATCGCCCTCGTACCGGCTGTCGAGGTCTACTCCGGTGGGGACGCCGTCCAGTGGGACTTCGAGATCCTGACCATGATGGTTGACGGCCTGCTGTCCTACGAGATAGAGGATGGTTCCGGCAACTCGGTCGCTGCGACATCGATGACGTTCGCCACCTCGGGCACGATAAGCTACACCGTGCCCTTGGACGACCCGTCGAGCTCGTACACGATCACCGTGACCTTGAAGGACGGCCTGGGCAACAACGTCGACGCCTCGTCGACAGTATGGCTCCAGGAAGAGTACACGATCACGGTCTGGCTCGAGAGCGACTCCGGGTTCGTGACCAGGGCGTTCGAGCCGGGTGACGAGATCGATTTCGGCTACGAGATCACGACCAACGGCGCCACACACCTGTCGGTGTATGAGGTCAGGTTCTACACGAGCGTGGACTACATCGAGATGTCCGTGCTCACGACCTCTACGAGCGGCACCCTGACCGTGACGGTCCCCGACGACACGACGGACGGCGCGTACGGCATATCCGTGGCGCTGAGGGACGGCGTGGGCGGCTCGTGGCTGTCAGATGACTGGGTGCAGTTCGACGTGGTCACTGACCAGAGCGGCTGGAGCAAGGAGATCGCAGGCATGAGCGCGATAGACTTCACGATACTCGTGCTCATCATCGTCATGATAGTCCTGCTGATCGTCGTGCCGTTCCTGAAGGGCAGGAGCGGACCGATACTGAAGCCGAAGGAGAAGCACGAGCCGGCACCGATGCCGACAATCGAGCAGCCTCCGGCCCCGCCGCAGTAGGACCCTAAGGCCTAACGGCAAACCCTTTCCCCAAATCCTATTTTTCATTCCTCTACGCAAGAGCGGCCGTGCTGGCCCGGTCCATGTCGGGCCTAGGAAAACCTTATACCCCGGCCATCTTATGGGCTCGCGATGCCACTCTGCAAGGTGGCCGTCGTCGGCCTCGGCTACGTCGGCATACCGCTCTCTGCACTGCTCGCGGACAGCGGCTGCGACGTCGTGGGAGTCGATGTCGTCGCCGAGCGGGCGCTCAAGATCAACGAGGGTGTCCTGCCCCTGACGGGGGACGAGCCCGAACTCGCGGACATGCTCGAGAGGGTCGTGGGCAAGGGAAGGCTCAGGGCATCGACCGACTTCGCCGCGTGCGCGGACAGGGACATCGTCTTCGTGTGCGTCGACACGCCCATAGACGACGAACACAAACCGAACAACTCAAGGCTCGTGGCCGCGGCCACGGGCATCGGCGAGCACATGCGCAGGGGCGCACTCGTCATCGTCGAGTCGACCGTCGCCCCGGGAACCATGCTCGGGGTGTTCGCGCCCGCGCTCGAGCGGGCATCCAAGATGACGCTGGGAAAGGACTTCAAGCTCGCGCACTGCCCCGAGAGGGTCATGCCCGGGAAGCTCCTGCACAACCTCAGGAACTATGACAGGGTCCTCGGAGGTTATGACAGACAGAGCGTCTCGCGCGCGACCGCCGTCTACTCGCGGTTCATGAAGGGCAAGCTCCACACGACGGACCTGACCACGGCCGAGATCGTCAAGACGGCCGAGAACGCGTATAGGGACGTCCAGATCGCCTTCGCGAACGAGGTCGCGCTCATATGCGAGAAACTGGGTGCCGACGCGTTCGAGGTCAGGAGGCTCGTCAACACGTGCCCGTTCAGGGACATGCACGTCCCGGGCGCCGGCGTCGGTGGGCACTGTCTGCCCAAGGACCCGTGGCTGCTGGTCCACGGGGGCAAGGGCGCGAAGCCCAGGCTCATCCCTACCGCGAGGGAAGTGAACGACTCGATGCCCGTGCACATCCTCGACCTCGCGAACGGCATGCTCGAGAGGGCCAAGATAGAACGCAAGAAGGCCAACGTCGCGGTCATGGGAGCGTCGTTCCTGCAGGACAGCGGGGACATCAGGAACTCGCCCTCCCTGCCAGTCATACACGCGTTCACCAGATGCGCGAGGCTCTCCGTGCACGACCCATATGTGGTCCATCTGGACGGGGTCGATGCCACGAAAGACCTCAAGGCCGCGCTCGAGGACGCGGACATCGCGATATTCATGGTGGCGCACAAGGAGTACTCCCGCATCACGCCCGCGACGCTCAAGAAGCTCATGCGCACCCCGATGGTCGTGGACGGCAGGGACCTGTTCTCAGCGGACAAGATGCGCAGGGCGGGCGTCCAGTACGTGGGCATCGGCAAGAAGCTCATCTGAGCAGTTCTGATATGCCTTCGCTCAGGGACACTTTCGGCGAGAACCTCAGCGCGCCACTCGCCCTAGACATGTCCGCGACGCTGTGCCTGATGTCGCCCTTCCTCGGGGCAGTGAACACCGGTCTCATATCCCTGCCCGAGGCCGAGACGGTCGTCCTCGCGAGCTCGAGTATGCTGGTGGACTGGCCCGATCCGCAGTTGAACACCTTGCCGGACACTCCCTCCGCGCCGAGCAGCAGGACGGCCATGGACGCCACGTCCCTTGCGTGTATGAAGTCCCTGGTCTGCTGACCGTCGCCCTCGATGATGGGCGGCTCGCCCACCCTCACGCGCTCCACGAACTTCGTGATCACGCCGGAGTACGGGCTCTTCGGGTCCGCCCTCGGAGAGTAGAAATTGAACGGCCTCATGACGACGACCTCCATCGGGGTCGTGTGGCCGAACGCGAGCGTGAACTTCTCGCCTGCGAGTTTGCTCGCGCCGTAGTTGCTCATGGGCTCGGTCGGATGGTCCTCCGATATCGGGACCGAGCGAGGATTGCCGTACACTGCGGCGCTGCTGATGTATACGAACCTCTTGACGCCTGAGCGCGCGGACGCATGTAGCATGTTCACGGTCCCGAGCACGTTCGTCTGGGCGTCGGTGACCGGGTCCTCGGTGGACCGCTCGACGCTGACCTGCGCGGCGCAGTGCACCACCGCATCAATGCCTCTTACGGCACGCTCGGCGTCGGCTGCGACCCTGATGTCGCCAAGGACAGTCAGGTCCTTCGTGGACGCGTGCCTGGACGACGCGATGTCCAGTCCGGAGACCTCGTGCTCCCCCGCCATCGATTCGCATATGTACGAGCCGAGCTGCCCCGAGGAACCCGTGACGAGGACCTTCATCGCTCCATCCCCCCGAGGCTCACTTGACCGGCTCCTTGTTGCCTGACCTGACGGACCTGAGGGCCGCCTCGGCGATCTTCAGGGTCTTGACGCCGCTCTCGCCTGGCACCAGGGGCTGCCGCCCCTTCTCCACTGCGGAGATGAAGTCGGTGAGCTCCCGCCTGAGGGGCTCCTCCTTCCTGAGGGCGATGCGCCTCAGATCGAACTCCAGCGGCACGTTGAACAAGTTGCCGGACTCGAAGGGTTTGAAAGACGATGAGCAGACCTGGGCGCTCTGCTCCATGTAGTCCACCTCGACGAAGTTCTTGCTGCACGTGAGGGCTAGCTTCCTCACCTTCATGGGCGTGAGCCAGTTGACCTCCACGAACCCAGTCGCGCCCTTGTCGAAGTCGATGAGTATGTTCGCTTGGTCCTCGATCTCGATTCCTTTGCCGCGCCCGCCCAGGGCGTACACCGACCGAGCGTCCTGGTCCACCACGTGTTGTATGACATCTATGTCGTGTATGCCGAGGTCCATCACGACCCCGACGTCCTTTATCCTGGACGGCAGGGACGACACGCGCCTGCTAGCTGCAGTGATGAGCTCCCCGTACTCACCGCTCTGGATGGCCTTCTTGGCGAAGTCCACGACAGGGTTGTGCCTCTCCACG
>JBFYNF010000166.1:0-2755 GCA_041304525.1 Thermoplasmata archaeon
TGAGCATCCTCCTGGACGAGAGCGGCTTCGTCGGAAGCGTCAGGGACTGGGTCGAGGAATACTTCCCGTACTTCGTCGCGGCCGTGGCCTTGGGCGTGTCCGCCCTGCTGGTCGCATGGCATCTCAGGATGAGGCGCAAGCGGGCCGAGTCTCAGAAGAAGGCCGACGAAGAAGAAGTCGGGTGAACTCCAGGGTCAAACCCAGATCGCGTGGCGCCTTCGCATCTGCCCCTCGCTCTGGCCGAGCTTCTCCATGAGCATCGCGACGATCGTGTCCAGGTAGATGAGGGTGGCGTCCTCGAAAAGAGTCCCCATGGGGGCAAGACGCTTCCTCTCCTCGTCCTTCGGAGGGTGGATTATGATTGTCACGTTCGACGCCGTCGCGAGTTTGGAGTGCGGGTGGGCGGTGATGGTAATGACCCTGGCACCGACCCTCCTGACTATGTTCGCCGTCTGGATTGCCGACATGGTCTCGCCCGTGTGGGAGACGATTATGACGAGGTCGCCCTCCTCCACTATCGGAGTGATGGTCTCGCCCACGAAGTAGACATCGACTCCCATCTGGACGAGCCTTATCGCGAAGGCCTTCCCGATGAGCCCGGACCTCCCGACCCCGTAGACGAATATCTTGCGGGACGAGATTATCCACTCGACGAACTGGTCGGTGTTCTCGACCTCGTTCTCGAGGGTCTTGGCGATGCTCTTCAGGATGTAGTCGAAGCTCTCTCTCATCTGGACCCGGCCTTGTCCTTCTTGTTGTTGTTGGTGCTCTCCTTGACCTCTTTCGAGACCTTCTTGGCCAGCACCCTCTCCATTATGACCTTCATGTACATCGCGTCGTGTTCCAGGAGCGGGGATCCGGATATCACCGTCATGGGCTCGTTCCTGTCGACGAGCGCCTCCGCGAGAGGTTCGAACCTGAGGTCTCCCCTCTTGATCGATGTGTACCTCTTCTCGTTGCCAGCGTCGTGTTCGACACCGGAGAAGTGCGCGTAATACTCCCTGCCGGTTATGTCGGCCACGGTCCCGAAGAGCTCGTCGAAGTCCTTCGGCTCCTTGAGGATCCCGCTCTCCCTCGAGTGATAGTGCGCGAAGTTGAGGACCGGCACGACCCCGTCCGTCTCCTTGCATATCTTGGCTATCTCTGGGAGGGAACCGAATATCTCCTGGCGGCCGCTAAGCTCGAGGCCGAGCGGGCTCTTAATCCCGTGCTTCTTGTACCACTTGGCGAGCTCGCCGATCCGTTCCTTGACCCTCTTGGCGGCCACCTTGGGGCTCACATCGCCATAGAGGCCGAGGTGCGTGACTATCATCGACGCCCCGATCTCACCGCCGATTATGCCTCCCCATCGGATCGCGTCCATGCTCTTGAAGCAGAGTTCTCCGTCGCTGATGAGGTCCATGTAGTAGGGCGTGTGTATGGACATGGCTACGTCCAACTCGTCGGCCATCGTCCGGAGTTCCCTGAGCTCTTTGTAGCTCTTCGCGATGCCGCTCGTGAGCGCCACGAGAGTGTCGCCCTTCCTGATCTTCTCATCGAGGTCGGAGACTATGTCGTCCTTGGTCCCCTTCTTCCTGACAATCTCGATGACCATGTCAGTGGTGAGCTCCCTCGGCGAGAACCCGACCTCTTCGGCCTCGGCGGGCCTCTCCTGTACATGGGCGCGCACCAGCTGCGCCTCCATGGCGGTCAGCCCTAGATGGTGAACATCCTCGATTCCGTCCTTCAATGTGCGACCTTTGCAGGACAGAGGGATGCCTGCCGGTCCAAAACGAATCATCTGAACCCCCGGGAATGAACTGGATTTTTCGTGTATGACATAGGCCGTATATATCTTCTGTTGGATGCACACTGATGACCAGTACGCGCGGAACCATATTGTCCTCAGTCGCGCTGGGGACGAGGCGTTAACCATAGCCAGATGCTCGAGTTCCGCTGCCCAGGCAGACGCAAAGCTTTATAAACGACCCCACATTTACTCGGACGCTCTCATATAGATGTCGGAGGAGTCAGCATGGGAAGAAAGAACGAAAAATCCAATCCCAACCTCGTAGCCCTCATACAGCATCTCAAGGATGCTGGCAGAGAGAACGAGGCACCTGTCTGGCGAGACATCGCGCTGCGCCTTGAGGGCCCTGCAAGCAACTGGGCGGAGGTCAACGTAGGCAAGATCAACCGCTTTGCCAAAGAGAACGACGTGATAGTCGTCCCAGGCAAGCTGCTGGGCTCAGGCGAGATCGCGAGGAAGGTCACCGTCGCCGCGTACAGGGTTTCGGGACAGGCGATGGAGAAGATCTCGAAGGCCGGCGGAAAGAACATATCGATCGAGGAACTCGTCGAGAAGAATCCGAACGGGTCCAAGGTCAGGATAATGGGGTGAAGATGTGGTCGCGGTAATCGATGCGAACGGACTCATAATGGGCCGCCTCTGCACCCATGTCGCGAAGCGTCTGCTGAACGGCGAGGAGATCGCCGTGGTGAACGCTGAGAAGGCGGTCATCTCCGGCAGGGCTGTACAGCTCAAGGCGTTCTACCAACACCGGACCGAGAGGGGCAGCAGCCAGAAGAAGGCGAAGGGCCCCTTCTACCCGAGGACTTCGGATCAGATATTCAAGCGCGCGGTCAGGAACATGGTGAACTACAAGAAGCCGAGGGGCCGCGACGCGTTGAAGCGCCTGAAGGTCTATGTGGGCGTCCCGAAGGAGTTCAAGGACGTCAAGCTCGAGACGCTCGAGAGTGCCAGGAAGCCTCACAT
>JBFYNF010000167.1:0-17945 GCA_041304525.1 Thermoplasmata archaeon
TATCTTCTCGCTCGGCTCTATCGCCATGTCAACCAACCTCCTGTGACCCGGTCATCCTCTCACGACCGGGTTCTTCAGACATCCTATGCCCTCAAGCTCGACCTCGACGATGTCGCCAGGCTTCATGGGTGCTATCCCCGAGGGGGTGCCAGTTGCGACCACGTCCCCTGGCTCGAGCGTCATGACCGTCGATATGTATTCCACGAGTGCAGCGTCTCCGAACACCCTGTCGGAGAGAGGTGAGCTCTGCACTGTCTTCCCGTTCAACCGGGTCACGACCGTCGATGCCTGGACCGGGGATATGAACGGCCCCATGGGCGCGAAAGTGTCGAACCCCTTCGCCCTGGTCCAGTCAGGGTCCGTCTTCTGCAGGTCCCTGGCCGTCACGTCGTTCATGCACGTGTACCCGAGGATATGGCTTGCTCCGTCTGTCGCGTCCCTCGCCCTGCTTGCCACTATGAGCGCGGACTCGCCCTCGAAGTCCACTCTCGAGGACGCTCGTGGCATGACGATGCTGTCCCCCGGGCCGACTATCGCGGACGGCGGCTTCGTGAATATGATGGGCATCTTCGGAGTCTCCCAGCCCATCTCTCTGATGTGGCTCTTGTAGTTGAGGCCTATGCATATGATCTTGGATGGCCTGTGGACCGGCGGGAGCACCTTGAGTCCGTCCAATTCTATACGGCCCCCTGTCCCGCGGCATCCATGCTGGAGGATCTCTGATATGTCCTTGGCGTCCGTGACCTCCACGGTTCGGCCGTCCACGAGGCCCATGAATGGCCCTTCCGGCCCCTCGAACCTTCCGAGCCTCTTGTCCGCTGGGATGCAACGCTCCACGTTCATCGCCTGCCTCGACCTACAAAAACGGCCGCCCTGTATCTATGTCTTTTGCAGCGACCGCCCTACTTGAACATCTTTCTGATGGACTTGCCGACGACCTCGATCTGCGACTTCTCGCCTTCCTTCCGCAGCTTCGTTAGGGTGGGCAATCCGGAGTTGCACTCCTCGACCCACTCCTTGGCAAATGCGCCGGACTGGACGTCCTTCAGGATGACCTTCATGTTCTCCTTGACCCGTGCGTCTACGATCTTGGGCCCGCGCGTCCTTCCGCCGTACTCCGCCGTGTTGGAGACGTTGTCCCACATACCCTCGATGCCGCCCTTCTGGACGAGGTCGATGATGAGCTTGAGTTCGTGGAGGACCTCGAAGTATGCTATCTCCGGCTGGTACCCGGCCTCGACGAGGACCTCGAACGACTTCTTGATGAGCTCGCTCGCGCCTCCGCACAGGTCCGCCTGTTCACCGAACAGGTCCGTCTCGGTCTCCTCTTTGAAGGTCGTCTCGATGACGCCCTTCGTGGTGGCGCCCAGGCCCTTGGCCATCGCGAGGGCGGTCTTCTTCGCCTTGCCCGTGTGGTCCTGGTGCACCGCTATGAGTGCTGGGACGCCGTTCCCCGCAAGGAAGGTCTCTCTCACGAGGGCGCCTGGGCCCTTCGGTGCGACCATGATGACATCCACGTCGTTCGGAGGCACTATGAGTTTGAAGTGAATGTTGAACCCGTGGGCGAAGTCCAGCGTCATGCCCTTTCTGAGGTTCGGGGCGACTTCCGCGTCGTACACCATCTTCTGGACCTCGTCCGGGATGAGCATCATGACGATGTCCGCCGTCTTGACCGCCTCTGGTATTCCGAGGATCTCCATCTTGTCTGTCTTCGCCTGCTTCCAGTAGTCGTCCCTGAATTTCAGTCCGACCACGACATCGACGCCGCTGTCCTTGAGGTTCAGCGACTGCGCTCTCCCCTGTATACCGTACCCTATGACTGCGACCTTCCTGCCCTTGAGGACGTTCAGGTTCGCGTCCTTGTTGTAGTACATCCTTGCCATTGTCACCACGTCCGTATCATATCGCGTTCATAGCCTCTATGTATCTCTGAGGTTGGCTCTTCTTGATCAGAGCCTCCACCTCTTCGGCTGTGCCAGTGACTCTGCAGACGCCGTCCTTCCCGAGAAGGATCGCGTACGCCTCGTGCCTGTCGGGAAGCACGATATCGGCCTCTATGACCTCCTGGAGGGACCTCAGGTGCTCGATCACGTTCATCGCCTTCTCCCTGTTCTCGACCGAGAGCACGATTCTGGCCCTCTCAGGCATCTCGCACTTGCCGACCACGATGGTCTCCACGTTTATCCGCTTTCTGGTGAACTCGCCCATGACCCTCTGCATGACACCTGGCTGGTCGTAGACGAGCAACATGAGTACTTCCATTCACGCACCTCCTTTCCATTGGCATCTGCCCATTATGCACTCCGACGTTCGTTTGCCGGGAGGTGTCATCGGTAGAACGTCCTCCTCGGGGTCGATGATGAAGTCGAGCAGCATGGGCACGTCGCACTTGGACGCTCTCTTGATTGCTTCGGCGACCTCGGAGTGCTTCTCGATCCTGATCGCCTCGGCGCCGTACGCCTCGGCTAGTTTGACAAAGTCAGGTGTGCCGCCGAACTTGGTGGCCATGTACCTCGACCCATAGAAGTGTTTCTGCCACTGCTTGACCATGCCGAGCCATCCATTGTTCAGCAGGCATACGACCACGGGTATGTCGCTCTCGACTGCGGTCGCGAACTCCTGCGAGACCATCTGGAGGCTGCCGTCCCCGGCTATGTCCACGACGACGCTCTCCGGTCGGGCAATCTTGGCGCCGAGGGCGGCAGGAAAGCCGAACCCCATCGTGCCCAGGCCCCCTGAGGTGATGAACATCCTCTTCCCGTAGCATTTGTAGAAATGTGAAGCCCACATCTGGTTCTGTCCCACCTCAGTCGTCACTATAGCATCATCCGGCAGGAGCCTAGATAGTTCGTGGACAACCTTCTGGGGCTTGATGGGATTGGACTTGAGGTCGTAGTCACATGTACACTCCTTGTTGAGCGTCTTCATGCGCTCCATCCAGGTCTCCTTCTTCTTCCTCTTCTGCAAACCCGCTATGAGTGCGTTCACGACCGTCCAGGCGTCCCCGATGAGTCCTACCCTGCCCTTGACGTTCTTCCCGATCTCGGAAGAGTCGATGTCTACGTGCACGACCTTCGTCTTCGTGCCGAACTCGCTCAGTTTGCCGGTGACCCTGTCGCTGAACCTCGTCCCTATCGCGAGCAGGACATCGCAGTTGTTGAGAGCGTAATTGGCCACCTGTCGCCCGTGCATCCCACAGACCCCTAGCACGAGCGGATGATTCTCTGACACTGACCCCTTCGCCATCAGAGTGGTCACTATAGGCGCCATCAGTATCTCCGCGAGTCTGGTGATCTCGCCCCCGGCTCTCGACCACGCGACGCCTCCTCCGACCATGATTGTCGGCCTCTCCGAGGACTCGAGGAGCTTGATCGCATCGAGTAGCCCCGAGAGGTTCCTCTTGGGTTTGGGAACACGGACGGTTTTCGCGAGGTCAGTATCCGCGACCTCGGACGTGAATATGTCCGTCGGCAGGTCGATGTGGACCGGTCCGTAGCGTCCCGTCATGGCAATCATGAACGCCTTGTTAACCGTCTCGGCCAGGTCCTTCGGGTCAGTGACCCTGAAGTTGTGCTTGGTTATCGGCATCATGAGGCTGAACGAGTCCGCCTCCTGAAACGCGTCGTTCCCGAGCACGCCAGTGGCTACTTGTCCCGTGAGCGCGATGATCGGGGACGAGTCCATGAACGCGGTCGCGACACCTGTTACCAGGTTGGTCGCACCGGGGCCGGACGTCGCTACGCACACGCCGGGTCGTTTCGAGACGCGCGCATAGCCATCAGCCATGTGCGCCGCGCATTGCTCGTGCCTCACGAGTATGTGCCTTATGTCCGACTGGACCAGCTCATCGTAGAAGGGAAGAAGGACGCCGCCGGGTATGCCGAACATCACATCGACGTTCTGTCTCTCCAGCAGCTTGATCGTGGCTTTCGCGCCCTTCATCGTTTGTTCACACTCCTTGACATCGCCCGAACGGACATCACAACACCCCATGTCGCGCGCCCGTTACAGGCCTTCAATCCGCAGGTCAACAGGGACCCCTAGGGTCAACACGAGAAGAACCAACCTGAGCTTACCTGCGGCTGCGTCCATCAGGCTGGCAATGTACCTTGATGTATTAATATGTTGTTCGGATTGTTGTGTCCATCGGGCAGATGCACAAATACGTGCAGAGGCTCAGAGATGATCGTGGACCCTGCCTGTGATGACTGCGACGAACGTATGGTTCTTCGAGTCCAACATCTTGATTGCGGTTATCGCACCTGCGGAAGCCGGGAGTATATCCAGCCCTTCCTCAGTCTTCATGAGCTTCGCCGCGTTGACCAACTCGTCATCGCTCACTTCGAACGCGGTCCCGTTCGAGTCGAGTACGGCGTCCATCCCGTCACGTTCGTCCAGTAGGAAATTGCCGGATAGCGGTTCGTTGACTGCTGTTATCTGTATGTCTGGCACAGGGATTGGGTCCTTGGACTTGCTCACGAGACCCCTGACCGCGGAGTTGTTGTTGGAGTATGCAAGGATCTTGGGCTTCATGCTCATGGCTCTGAAGCCCTGCCAGATGCCTGCGATGACGGTCCCGTTGCCGAATGGCACAGACGCCCAGTCAGGCTGCCTCCCGAGCTCCTGGGCGATCTCTCGCGATATGAATGAGTACGAATATACGGCCAGTTCCTTGTTTTCGCCCCCAGGGTTGGCGTTGTACCAGCGGTTCCGGTCTATATCCCTCATGGATGCGTTGAGGGCTGCCTCATAGTCACCCTCGGCGACGACTATGTGACCGCCATAGGCCTCGATGTCCTTGTTCCTGGTCGCTGCGAATGTAGATGGGACATATATCTCGCACCGCATGTCCAGCTTCCCACAGACGTATGCGAGGGCAGCTCCGTAATTGCCGCATGTGACAGCTGCCAGAGTCTTCTTGCCTTTGTCCCTCGCGTCGAGCGCGAACAGGAGTGCCATGCGATCTTTGTGAGTCCCTGAGGGGTTCTCCCCCTCGAGCTTCAGCTGCAGCCTCCGGACGCCCAGCTTCTTCTCGAGTCTCTGGGCCCGTGCGAGGGGAGTATGACCTATGCGCAGCTCCTTCATCTGCATCTCGAAGTCACGGATAAGTTCTGATGGGATCAATCTAGCACCTGCACAAGTGGTTTATCTGGGCTGGACGGTTCCTCCACCGGCCCGTCCAGCCCAAGGATGGTTTGTCCTAATAGACTTTGCCGAGACGCTCAGTTGAGGCCGTGTTGCTTGATGTCGCTCTCTGCGGCCTTGACTATGCTCTCGAACTGCTTCGCGATGTCCGCAGGAACCGGCTGGACCACGTGTTCCTTCATGATCTTGGCGGCCTTCTCATGCGCTCTATCGACGACGCTCTTCTTGCCATCTGCCTCCCAGAGCTCGCCTGTTCTCCTGTCTGTTATCTCGGTCATGAAGTGTTCCTTGTTCAGCCACGACATCGTGTGCCTTTCGGGCAGGAAGCTGCCTCCCGGGCCGACCTTCTTGATGAGGTCGATAGCCATGTGGTCATCGTCTACGATGACGCCCTGGGCCAACCTCGCCATGATCTTCACCATCTCGTTGTCGATGACCATCTGCTCGTAGGAGAGCATCGTGACATCATCGAGCAGGCCGAGGCCGGCCACCATGTCGCAGCCAGCATAGAACTGGGGCAGGCCGCTGGACATCTTCTCGTAGCAGGACTGGGGCCCTGGGACCTTTGCGGATGTGACGATGCCTCCGCAGAGTATGGGGAATCCGTAGTGGTGCGCGAGCTCGCCCGAGCCTGCGGATATCAGCGCCCTCTCGGGGCCGCCGCCTGCCCAGGTCATGGTCTTCATGTCGAATGCCGCGCCACCGGTGCCGTACATGAACGGCGATCCTGGGGCTGCAAGCTGGGCCATGGTCAGTCCGCCGAGGACCTCCGCGTTGTTCACGATGATGGACCCCGCGAGTGTGACGGGTCCCGTGATGCCTGCCTGGGGCATGCCATAGAATGATATCGGGACGCCGGCGCGTGCCAGTGCGAGAGCACCTTCGGTCGAGCCTCCGTCGAGCTGCAGTGGGGAGAACGGACAGTGCATCGAGGAGAATATCGGTCTCCTCCTCAGGGCCTTCTCATCGCCCGCAAGAGCCGTGCCGAGCTTCACTAGCCACTGAGCCTCTCGTCTGTGGCTCGTGGTCTCGACCTGGACGTGCTTTTCTATGCTCGAGAGCGCGACCTTGAGATCGGCGACATGTCTGTAGTAGTCGGGTATGTCCTGGCAGCTGATGCAAGGCCAGAATATGTGGGCTGAGTCGAGGGCGTTGGCGACCTTGCCGACGGTGGCGAGGTCCTTGCTCGTCGACATCCTCCTCTTGCCGGTCTCGAAGTCCATGACACTCGTGCCGTTTCCGTCAGTGCAGCAGTATGTCCTCCTGCCGTCCAAGACGACGTCGTACTTCGATGTACGGGCGCAGAGTGTGATGTTCTTCTTGGCCTTCCTTATGGCCTCCTCAACCAGGTTGCCCGGTATCTTGGCGAGGCTCTGCTTCCTGTCCACGGTGCATCCAGCGTCTTCGAGCAATTTCAGGCACTCTTCGCTGAACACTTTGATGCCGGCGTTCTCAAGCACATCCAACGTTCCCCAGTGAAGCGACTCCAAGTCGTTGTCCTGGAGCATTCGGAACGCGACCTTTCCTCTCGGGAAGCCTATCATCCAATATTCCCCTTTGTTCCCCATCGTCCAGAGCTCGGGCTCTGGTTCATAGGTATCGTGTGAGGGTAATGCAAGATAGTATTTATTTGATGAGTTAGTGAGGCACGCCTGCGTAAGTCGAAAAGGCGGAGACGAAAGGCTTTAATCGGTAAACGCTTTACGAAGCCGGGCCAGCACCAACCATGCGGGGGTAGCCAAGCCCGGTCAACGGCGCCAGATTGAGGGTCTGGTCTCGAAGGAGTCCCTGAGTTCGAATCTCAGCCCCCGCACATCATCCTTCTCCAGCAATCGTGAAGGCCAGGATGCCCTCCGTGCATGCGATATCAAGATATACCCTTGCGGATAATGAATGCGCACAGCCGAGAAAACTGAAGCCTATGTTAGCTATTACGCACCTCGTCGTGAGCCTCCTACTCATTCAAGTGCTCATGCTCGACAGGAATGATTCTTTTGTTGCGCTCACTTTCGGCGTGTTCATCGACATCGATCACTTGTTCGGGTTGAAGGATTATGTGGCTGTCCATGGCATCGCGGGCCTCGTTGACTTCGATTCGCTCATGAACGCCGATGGCCAGTGGAAATCGATGATGCACACGCCGGCCGCGGTCATGATCGTTGGGCCTGTCGCAACCGCGTCGAGGCTCGCGCTCCCACTCCTGTTCTGGGGCGTGCACATCATGATGGACTATGCTGAGGACGCCTTTCTGGGAGTGTTCTCCATCTGGGAGATCGCGATTCTATGCAGCGCGTCGGTGGCGCTCGTGTGGCTCGGATTCGTCAGGCATCGGATATCTGACCCCGAGAGCGGCCTCGCCGGATTCCTTAGGTCTGAGTGGACTCGCCTGACCCGCCCATTCGGTTCCTTCAGGCGCGCAGCCTCTCGATTACGTGGTCAGTGAAGCTTCTGGAGCCGTGGCGGCCCCCAAGGTCGACAGTCAGATGCCCGGAGGAATAAGCGCCTGAAACTGCTGCCTCGACATCCTTCGCCTCGTGGGACATGCCGATGTGGTCGAGCATCATGGCCGCGGCGAGGATCGTTGCCGTCGGGTTGGCGACGCCCTTCCCTGCGATGTCGGGCGCAGACCCGTGGGCAGGCTCGAAGACTGAGTGCTTCGGGCCGATGTTCCCCGAAGGGGCGAATCCGAGCCCGCCGGCCACGCCCGCAGCCACATCTGACAGGATGTCGCCGTATAGGTTGAGCGTCACCATGACGTCGAACCTCGAAGGGTCGGTCACCAAGAACATCGCTGCGGAGTCGACGAGTTGGTCTCGGGATTCGAGGTCAGGTGCGTTCGCCATCCGTTCTCTGAAGACATCGAGGAATAGGGCGTCGGACTGTCTGAGGACATTCGCCTTGTGGACACAACATACCTTGTGACGCTTCCGTCTACGCGCGTGTTCTACCGCGAAGTCGACGATCCTTTCACAGCCGCGTCTGGTGACACGTCTGTAAGTCGTTACTCCCTCAGCGTCCACCGTCTCCTGCTGATGGTACAGACCCTCCGAGTTCTCGCGTACTATGACGATGTCAACGGCCGATCTGGAGATGTTCTTGACGAGGCTCTTCACAGGACGAACATTCGCATACAGGTCGAGTGACTTCCTGAATGCGAGAACCGGTGAAGTGTATTCTGGGTCGGTGGAGGATGTCACGGCTCCGAATAGCGTGCTGTCGCATGTCCGCATCAGCTCGATCGTTTCGTCCGGGAGATATGAGTGGTGACCGATCTGTGCGCTCTGTCCGATATCGGCGTGGAGCAACTCGAGCCCTGGTGCCACGGCCTCCAGCACCGAGACCGCGCAACCTACGACCTCTGGCCCTATCCCGTCGCCTGGAAGAATGCATATGCGTTTCATGGCTAACTCAGTCTTGGACGAGCTTGGCGAAGTCCGCGAAGTGCTTCTCGACCCTCGCGATCCTCTTCCTGCTGTCGTGGATGTCCTTTTCCATCTTAGAGGTCATCTCGCGCATCTCGGCCAGGAGGTTCTCGGCCTCCTTTTCGAGGCTGGCGATCTTCGACTCGTGCGAGAGTGCCCTCGTGGTGTGCTCCTCTATCCGCTTCTCAAGGTCACCTTGTCGCTCCTTCTCAGCGGTCTTCGAGAAGTAGCTCTCGACCTTCGAGTTTAGCATGGTGAGGATGTTTGAGACCTTCTCGAGCTGCTTCTCCAGCCGGTCCACCCTGTCAGTGGTGTCAGACATCTTCTCGGAGACGTCCGGGGCGTGGAGCGCCTTCTCCATCTCGAACATCCTGGTCTCGACCATGTCGAACTTGCTCTGGAGGCCCGCGACCTCTTGTATGCCATCCATTATCCTTTCAAGGAGTTCCCTGTCCGGGAACTCTATCTTGACGCTCTCCGAGCTGGGTGAATATGCCTTGAGGGACTGTAGCGTCGCGATGGCGTCCACCGTCGGGAAGCCACCTCTCATTCTGCCGTCCATGCCCTTCAGCGTGGAGATCATCTCGTCCCCCATCTTCACGAGCCACGGGTTAGCCTTGCCTATCTTGGCGAGGTTCTCGATGACCCCTTCGAGCTCCGCCCCGACCTTTGCCAGGTCGGACTTCTCCATCAGCCTGAGGTCTCTTAGGGCGTCTTTTTTGCCCCGCTTGTTCCAGTCGCCGAGGGACCTCCCCTCGAACGGGTAGAATCCAGCAAAGTGATCGACGCCTTTCACGATGATGTCCTGGACCTCGTCCCAGTCTTTCCCCGCGCCCTCGACGGACTGTTCCTTGGCCGAGTTGAATATCATGCAGATGCAGCCGTTCGGCAGGATGTACACCTTGGTGGCGTACGGTGCGTCCTGGGCGAACCGTGGATAGCTCTGAGGTTTTTTCTCCTCCACGGTGTCCATGTACGTCTTGATGTATTCCCTCGCGAATGCGACGAGGTCTTGACTGACTGGAATCTCTGGCCCACCTTCGTTCGGGATCATTTTGGACCCGCCTCGGTATGGGTAAGCCGACTGTGCAATATTAATCTCTTGCCGGCCTGCCCGCGTCTAGGACTGATGCCGCAATCAACGGCAGGGTTATTGTGGCGTCACCCTCGACAGTGATGTACTTGGCCTTCTCCTTGACCTTACCCCAGCTCACGGCTTCGCGTATCCTGGCGCCTGACAGAGAGCCATCGTACTCCTCCGCCGTCGTCAGGTAGACCGCGTAGTCAAGGCCGTCCCTGAACTGGTTCCACCATATCACGTGGTGTTTGGATATGCCGCCGCCGATCATGAGGGCACCTGCCTTCTTAGAAGTGAACACGATGTCGGACAGCTCCTGTTCATCCTTGAGCACGTCGACGCCGAAATCAGAGTGTTGCTGCCTGAACAGCCAGAGCTGCGAGCCGAACGCCCCGTCAGTTATGCCCGGGACGAATACGGGAATCTGGTTCCTCGCCGCCCAGTAGAGTATCGATTTCTTGTCGTTGATCCTGAGCCCGAACTCCTCTGCGAGCTGCCTGCTCGACATGATCTTCTTTCCGGAATTGTATAGGTCGTTCAGTATGGGCTGCATCTTCTGCTCGAGGACGATTCCGTAGCTCTCGTTCGGAATGAGTATGTTTCCGAGTCGGTTGATCCCCTTCCTGTAGAGCTCCCCGTCGTCCATGAGGAAGTCACCGTGGTAGTACTTCCTCCACACCCTGGCGAGGTCGTGGTCCAGGGTCCCGCATGTGGTGATGATGACATCCACAAGCTTCTCTTCAACAAGCTTCCGGATCACGCCCCTTGTGCCAGTCGACACGATGCACGCCGGGAATGATAGGAAGACGGTGCACTGCTTCTCCCGGTACATCGATCTGAGTATTTCGCACGCCGTACCGAGCTTCTTGGCGGTGAAGCCGCCTGAGGAAAGCATCTGGGATGTGAGTTCGCGGGCGGTGATTCCTGAAGACAGTTCGATGTCGGAGATCGGCTTCAGCTTTGTGCGCATCATGTTGTTCTAGTTCCCGGAGTTCCCCTGTCAAGAGAACCAGACAAAAGGATTTAATAGCTTTCCTGCGGATGGTCGAGTCGGTACAATGGTCAAGGTAAGAGAAGTCATGAGCACACCCGTGATGAGCATCCCTCCAGAGACGCTCGTGAAGGATGCAGCGGCAATGCTGGCCGAGAAGAACGTGTCAGGTGTGCCCGTCGTCGAGAACGACAATGTCGTGGGAGTCTTCACCGAGATAGATGTGCTCAGGTCTATCAAGACGACAAAGAAGGACCTCCGACTAGTCTTTCCCTCCATATCGTCCCTCGGAATAGCATTCCAAGAAGAGGTCACTCAGAGGGAGATACTCGAGGCCTACGAGGAGGTCGGGAACACCCCCGTCAAGGACGTCATGTCCAAGGAGGTCGTCACTGTGCATCCTGACATAACCGTGAACGAGGCCATTGTGATGATGGTCGAGCGCAAGATTCAGAGGCTCCCGGTCGTCGAGAACAAGAAACTCGTTGGGATCGTGACGCGCGGCGACATCATACGAGGGCTCGCGAAGGAGAGGCCAGGCAACAACAAAGTCCATTGAGCCTGAGCATGGCATCTAGAGCTTCTTCAGAGACCGCGTGAGAACTCTCTTCTTCGGCTGCCCTTCCGAAAGAGCCGAAGTATCCTCGGTCTCGCTCTTCTGTGGTTGCGAACTCGACACGGGTTTCTCAATCGGTTCCATCGTGGTCGACACGGGTGCGACGGTCATCGAGAACGAATGTCCGCACTCAACACACTTCCTCATGCCGTTCGGGAACGAGTAGAGCGCTTCCTTCCCGCACTTTCCGCACTTCGCATCGTCCACCTTCTTGGCGATACCACGGTTAACTCGCTCCTTGTCGAGGTCCGTTTCCAACGTGTTTGTCTGGTCTTTCGTATGCCGGGCCAGTTTAGCAGCGTTGATTATGTCCTTGTTGCCAAGTGCTCCTCGTGCTCTCGTGACGAAGAGCAGGCCCTCCTCGACATCCATGCCGTAGGACGCCGCCTCCTGAAGCGTCTTCTCCAGGCCGGCTATGGTCTCCGTCACCCTCTTGACGTGTCTGTCCCTGACGTCTTTGTCCTTGATCCTCTCGAAATGGGCCTGGTCGGCGGTTCTCTCGATGGCTGCAAGAAGATCGGTCGCTCTCTTGAATGCCTGCTCATCGAAGGCCGTCCTCGCGTGGGCGAGGTCGTCTTCCCCCACAGAAAGGACGGCGCCGACCTCCCTCGCCTCGTGGACGGCAGATCTTACAATCCCGAACGATTTCTCGATCTCCGTCTTCCTGACATCCTTCGCCGTCGCTCCTGCGCGATGCGCTTCCTCCAGTAGTCTGGCATACTCAGCGACGTTGAAGGATTGCCTCGCCTGCTCAGCGATTTCCAGGAGCCTCCTGGACTCCTGCGTCTGCGTCCCGAACGACTCGTAGTCTGCGAGCATGGCGCGCAATTCCGCCTCCGCTTTTGTGCTCCCCTCGAAAAAGGCTTCATAAGCTCTGGATGTCAGCTTCTCCAGTTCTTCCAAGGTTTCTTCTCGATGCTTGGGACTCCCGTCGATAAACGACCTCTTCGCCTCCGCTAGAATCGTCTTCAGGCTGGGGTCGACCGTCCCCTCTGCCTCCTGCAGACTAGCCATTATGCTTTCCGCTGCCCTTATTGAGAGCGCACATGAGAATATCTGGAAAGAACTGAACCGGTCGAGCATCCTTGACCTGGCGTCATTGTTGACCTTGAGGGCGTCGTGGTAATCGGCCATTATCATATGGTTCCATGCGCTCTCGACCTGTGAGTCGATCTCGAAGAAGGAAGGTCTGACTAGAAGAGCGCGGTCAATGTTCTTCTCTACCTCTGCCTCATCTTCGAAAGGCAGGACTCTTGCGCCAGACGTCTTCTCAGCGATGATTTCGATGTCGTGACGTGCGGTTGCGATCTCCTCGGCTCTGCCGGCATTTGGCGTCTCTGTACAATCCTTGAGGGCAAGGGCTTCCTGGATCTGTGACTCCGTAACGTTGGCAGCTGATAGTCGTGCCACAAAGTCCTTCTTGTGCTTGCACGAGTTCACGTCTATGCCGTAGCGAGCAGCGACGATCTTCAGTTTTCCGACAGTGAGGCTCTCCAGATGACGGGGGACATCATCGGGCATGGACATTCCTCTCTTTATCTGGAACTCCATAATGATATCGTGTGATAATGGTTTCGGATTGACGACACACCAGTTTCGCTCTGAAAAGACCTAAGTATGCGCGCGACAATCGAAGGACGCATGGATTCGGCAAGTGAGAAGATTGCCGTTGCGAGGCTGTCAGTCTACTCAAATACAGCTCTTGTTGTCGCGAAGCTCGCCATCGGTGTCATGATGATGTCAGTAGGCGTCATCTCCGAGGCGCTTCACTCTGGAATAGATCTCGTCGCCGCTCTGGTGGCCCGTTTCTCTGTCAAGAGGTCGGCCGAACCCGCCGACTCGGACCACAGGTTCGGGCACGGCAAGTTCGAGAACCTCTCGGGCATGATCGAGGGCGCCCTGATATTCGTTGCGGCTGCTGTGATCATTTACGAGGCGAGCAGGAGACTCATCGACCCGCTCGAGGTCGAGTTCTTGGGAGCGGGCATGGCGGTGATGGGGTTCTCAGCAGTGTTGAACTTCCTTGTTTCAAGGAGGCTGATGGCTGTTGCCAAGAGAACGGACTCGCTGGCGCTGGAAGCAGATGCGCTTCATCTGAAGACTGATGTGTGGACCTCCGTCGGGGTGTTCGTCGCTCTGGTGGCCATCTTCGTCACGGGTGAGCGACTAATCGATCCAATCATCGCGCTCCTCGTCGCGGTGTTCATCATTCGAGCCGCATACGATATCACGACCAGGTCCTCTCGCGGGCTCCTTGACGTCTCTCTCCCGGATTCTGAGATGAAAGAGATCGAGAGGATAATGAACGAGCATTCGTCAGAATACGTGGACTTTCACAGGCTTCGTGCGAGGAAGACTGGTTCGGAAAGACAGATAGATTTACACCTTACGGTTCCCTCGGACATCAGCGTTAAGGAAAGCCATGACCTCGCCGAGCATCTGGAGCGGGACATCACGGTCGCGTTGCCGCGGACTACGATCGTGATTCACGTCGAGCCGTGCGACAAAGCGTGCGAGAAGTGCAGGTTGCGTGAGAAGTCGAGGGCATTCAAGGGTAACTAGTAATGATCTCCGCAGTCATCCTTGGAGAATGGCTCTGGCCCTCAGCACCCGGGCCAGTTCCAAGAAAGGGCCCTCTCCGTCCTCGCTATTGTCTATGGTGACCCATTCGTCCGCTGTGAGGTTCTTCGCGACTTGGCGGACGGACTCGAGCTTCTCTCTGGTCTCGAACATCTCGCGCCGGTGGTCTCTCTGTTCGATGCGTCTCAGTGCGACAACTGGGTCGATGTCTATGAATAGCGCAAGGTCTGGGAACGGGAGCAGGTTCCTGAACACTCGATAACCTGCAGGCGCGAACCTCTTGGGGAGATACGCGGTCCCAAGAAGGTACCTCACGAATATGACCGTGCCTTCATCCATCCTGTTGTATCTCGCAACCGACCCGAGCACGTCCATTGTGTAGAAGATGCTGGCGAGCGCCCTCGCAGCATGCCCAGACCCCTCGAGTGCCTTCTTGGAGAGTCTTCCGAACCTCCTTCCCGAGGGGTGAGACATCACGAGCACTCTGTGTCCGTCCGCTTCCATCAGTTGCTTCATCCTTGTCGCGTGGGTGTCTTTACCACAACCGTCAAGGCCATCGATGACGACCAGTCTCTTCATCTTCAGACCCCCAGCATGTGCAGGTATCCTCCGACGACCAAGGGTATCACGAGGTTGTCTATCTTGCCAGGGGTGACCGCCTCAAGACACGCGACCATGCCTGCCAGGGAGACGGCGAACAGGAGTAGCATGTCAGGGGAGCCGCCATGTGTGTACCCCACTACGTCGAAGTAGAACCAGTTCAGCACTAGAACGGCTACGATGGTTGACGCGAACACCGACATGCTCCCTTCGATTGTCCGGTTCTTGAGGTATTCTAGGCGCCCGAACCTCCTTCCGATTACTTCCCCCATGCCGTCTCCGAACGACATCGCCGCGATTGCAATCGAGGCGGCGAAGAGGTCGTAGAAGAGGAGGTACGCGACGATGGTCCAAGACGTCGCGTACATTACGAGCCCGTACGGATGCCCTTCTGATGACCTGCAGCCAAGCGGGCTTCTCCTCAGCCGTTCCACGGGTGACAAGGGCGTGCATAGGAGCAGCAGTACCACGAAGGGTGCCGCCGCGAGACCCGCCATGACCTCCCGCGTGTCGAATGCCCACCAGAAGAACACTATACCTCCCGCCAAGACGTGGACTAGTTTCCTCGGGTTCTTCATCCTTCCCTTGAGAATCCATGACAGGAAGACAACAGTTGCCACGTATCCGTAGACACCCGCTAACCCTAGCAGATCTCCTGAGGTCAGTAACGTCACGCCGGGGATTATCGCCCTGACGTGCATATACATTTTTCAGCGGATGGTCCGGATCAGTGCGTCCCCTTGGATTTCTTGAGCGCATCAACGACTTCTTTTGCGCGGTCCATGCGGATCTTCCTCTCGCGGACTATGATGTTGACGGCTTCTTCCATGAGCTCGGGTGGGCAGCCTACGCTTGCCACTATGTTCCGTGCGTGCAGGGACATGTGCCCCTTCTGGATCCCCACGGTCGCGAGCGCTCTCATTGCGGCCATGTTTTGGGCGAGACCGACGGCTGCAACCACCTCCGCCAACTCGTTGGCAGTCTTGATTCCCAGGAGTCTCACGCACGCCTTGGCACTCGGATGGACCTTCGTTGCCCCGCCGACCAGTCCCACCGCCATGGGGATCTCGATGCTTCCTTTCAGATCCCCTTCCGGGGTCTTCTCGTAGTGTGTGAGTGGCTTGTACGAGCCGCTCAACGACGCGTACGCATGTGCCCCCGCCTCTATCGCTCTCCAGTCATTGCCGGTCGCGATTATGACCGCATCTATGCCGTTCATGATGCCTTTGTTGTGCGTCGCGCACCGGTACGGGTCAGCCTCCGCAAAGACAAACGCCTCCACGATTCCGTCGACAACATCCTCGCCTCCAACAGCCTCCTTTGTCCAGATGGCCTCGGCACGGGCTATTCTGAAGACGGCAAGGTTGGACAGGATGCGGAGATACACCTTACCACCCGTAATCTTCTCAATCATGGGGGCAGTCGCCTCGGCCATCGTGTTCACGGCGTTCGCGCCCATGGCGTCCCTGACGTCGACATGGAGATGGACGATTATCTGCGGCCCGTGCATCGTCTCGATGAGCCTCACATCGAGGTCCTTAGCACCCCCACCGAGGCTGATGAGCATCGGGTCCTGCTCGTTGGCGAGCTTGAGGATGTTCCCCTTCTCAGCCTGAAGCTTCTTGACGGCAGCCTCTGGATCCGGAATTCCAGTCACCTGCACCTGACCTATCATTACGGGCGGCGTGCTCGACGTCTTGAACCCACCCTTATCCCTTGCCATCTTCGCTGCGTTGGATGCCGCAGCGACAACCGAGGGTTCCTCTATCGCCATTGGGACGAGGTACTCCTTGCCGTTCACCTGGAAATTGGTGGCGATTCCGAGGGGCATCGAGAATGTCCCCACAGCGTTCTCCACCATCTTGTCGGCGGCCTGAGGGGACAATCCTGCTTCGCCGGACAATGCCTTGGCTTCTTCTTCGGTCAACCCGGCGAATTCCTTGACTACGGCCAGACGTTCCGCCAGGCTCAACTTGTAGAACCCTTCGATTCTTGAGCTTCGACTCATTGCCAACACCAGTCGCTTCGGGAAGCCGTCCGATATGTAATAAACGCTTCCCCCGGTTTATAGCACGAGTTCGGCGTTTACGTCACCCAGCCGCATCATATCTCGGAAAAGGCTATATCGTGATTGGCGGCTGAAGGTCTTCGATGAAGCGTTGTTCGGCACCGGGCAAGATCATCCTGTTCGGGGAGCACGCTGTCGTTTTCGGCAAGCCCGCGCTTGCGTTGGCGATAGATCTGCGCATCACATCGAGCGTTGCGGCTTCGGATGAGTACCTCGTCAACGGTCGGTCTATGAAGAAACAGCACCATGCGTACATATCCTCCGCGCTCGACCAGGCGTGGAACGGCCCTCCGGTCGAGATTACGACCCGGTCCCGGATACCCTCAGGCTCGGGCCTTGGTTCGTCCGCCGCCGTTACCGTAGCCACAGTCGGGGCGATGCTCGCCGAGAAGGGCAGGTTTCAACCTGAGACAGTGGCGAAGAAGTCCTTCGAGGTGGAACTCGCGGTTCAAGGCAGGGCGAGTCCGACTGACACTTCGACATCGAGCAACGGGCACGGAGTGCTTGTCGCCCAGGAGAAGTTGGATGGTTTCCTGTGGCGGATCGAGAAGAACGGCAGGGCATGGTACATGCACAACCGGGATGTCCATGAGTTCACATTCGTCATCGGCCACACAGGCATTCACGCGTCAACTGGCCCTCTTGTCGCCAATGTGAAGAAGTTGGTGGACGAGACTCCTTCAGCGGCGGAAGCCGTCGACAGGATCGCGGAAATCGTCATGGAGGGTCTCGAGGCAATGGACAAGAGGAACAAGGTGCGGATGGGCAAGTTGATGCTCGAGAACCACGATCTGCTCAACTCCCTAGGAGTGGGGCATCCAATGCTGGACGCGGCTGTCAAGGGCTGCGCCGGGAAGAGTTATGGGGCCAAGATGACCGGCGCGGGCGGAGGCGGCAGCATGATTGCCCTCACGGACGACCCTGATGGGGCGTCGGAGGCTATCATGGCTGCAGGATGTAGGCCGATCGTAGTGAAGGTTGGTTGTGACGGCGTGAGAGTTGAGCCCCGGTGACTCTGGCACTTTGGTGCCTGTGGCGAAACGATATATCCCTATTCACTGTTCTCAAAGTGGTGTGAGACATGGTAGAGCGTCTGGCGCAACATAGACACTGTCGCAGCTGCGACAAGGCGATACCTTACAAGGACGAGTTCTGCGACGAGAAGTGCGAGACCGAATGGAAAACTAAGATGCGTAAGAAGAAGAGCCAACTGACATATTTCTACATCATCATGGTCATAATCATGATAATGGCTATCACCCTCACTATGATGGGGTAGTCCAGATGCGCGTCGGAGTAGGAGGAACATTCAACGTAATACACAAGGGGCACGAGCTGCTCTTCGAGACCGCATTCTCCGTCGGTGACGATCTCGAGATTGGCCTGACGTCTGACGACTTCGCAAGGCGTTCACGCAATGTCGGTGTCGTCTCGTACTTTCAGAG
>JBFYNF010000168.1:0-3154 GCA_041304525.1 Thermoplasmata archaeon
ATCTTCACACTCAAGGACATGTATGACCAGATGGAGATGCTGCAGGGCATGGGCCCGCTCAAGAAGATCACGTCCATGCTTCCGGGCTTCGCTGACAAGATCAATGACCAGGACATGGAGGCCACCCAGGAGAAGCTCCAGAGGTTCAGGGTCATCATGGACTCGATGACCGACGAGGAGCTCGAGGACCCGAAGCTCATCAAGTCCTCCAGGGTCATGAGGATAGCCAGGGGGAGCGGCACGACGCCCAAGGACGTCAAGGAGCTCATCAAGCAGTACAACATGTCCAAGAAGGCCATGAAGGGCTTCATGGGCAACAGGAAGATGAGGCGGCAACTCATGAAGCAGTTCAAAGGCATGGACATATCCGCGAAGGAGGCCTGACGATGAGGAAGTTCGTCGTACTGGGCCACCGGGCCATAACATCAGCCGACTTCAAACTGGACGACCTCTGCGGATCCACAGGCAGGCTCGACATACTGCTCAGGTGCGTCAACTCGGCGTTCTTCCTCTCGCACGCCATAAGGAAGGATGTGGAGATCGCCCTCATGCTGCTGGGCGAGCCTAACCCACCCAAGACCATCAGGATCGACGGCTCCGAGGTCAAGTACCTCAACCCAGACGAACGGAGCACGGCCGCGCTCATCAGGAACGCCCTTCTTCAGAAGGGCGAAGGCGAGAGGAAGTGCTCCCCGGGCATATACGTTTCAGAGAGGAACTACAGGGAGGTCCTGTCCAACATATCCAAGGAGTCGAAGATATACTATCTCAAGGAGGACGGGGAGGACATCAGGAGTGCGGAGTTCGGTCCTGACTGCACCTTCGTCCTCGGGGACGACCAGGACCTGACACCCGAGGAGGAGGAGATACTCATGGACTACGAGCCGAAGAAGGTCTCACTCGGGCCCATCAGCTATCACGCGGACCACTGCATCACGCTCGTGAACAACGAGCTGGACAGAAGGACGCCCAGGTCAGGCTGAGCTGGGGTCGAAGAGGGAGAGGGGCGATTCGGGAGAGGGATCCTCCTCGGAACCTCCGTTCTCAGGCCAGGTATCGTACTTCGTGACGAACTTGCCGTTCTGGAACTTTATCGACGCGGTCTTGAGCTTGCACTTGTACAGCCTCACCTTCCGTCCTTTGTAGACCTCCTTCTCGCGGTCTATCGTGACGAGGCCAACCTGCTCGAGCTCGTGAATCCGTCTGTAGCACGCAGCTATGGGGATCCTGCACACCTTGCTCAGCCTCTGGGCAGACATGGGGGAAGCATAGGTGTAGGCGAGTATCTTCTGGGAGTAGCCGTCTGCCAGGAGCTTGGAGACTTCCATGGACTTCTCTTCAGGGGTCATGTCAGCTCTGGTGAAATGAGCCCCGGCGGCATTTAAGCAGGTTCTCTTCAGGTTATCAGCGCTGATAAGTAGACACGCGGTGGCAGCGCCGCCTTCCAGGCGCGAAAACATTATCTCCCCTGGGATTATCTACTGCCGAGGGGAGGAGACCCCATGCCAGTCTGTCCATTGGATTTCAGGTACGGCCGGCCCGAGATGAAGGGCATATTCGACGAGGAGAACAGGCTCCAGAGGCTGCTGGACGTGGAGGCCGCCCTCGCGATGGCGCACGCAAAGGTCGGCAACATCAAGCAGGACCACGCTGACATCGTCAAGAAGACCGCATCCACGAGATACGTCAAGCTCGCACGCGTGCAGGAGATTGACGCCAAGATCAACCACGAGATCACCGCCTTGATCAGGGCCCTTAGCGAGCAGTGCGGCGAGAGCGGGAAGTACGTCCATGTGGGAGCTACATCCAACGACATACTGGACACGGCGGCCGCGCTCCAGATCAAGGACGCCATCGTCCTCCTCGAGAAGGACCTGGCGGAGTTCAGGAAGATCCTTGCTCAGAAGGCGAGAGAGAACAGGGACACGATCATGGTCGGGCGTACTCATGGCCAGTACGCGCTTCCCATCACGTTCGGGCTCAAGGTCGGCAACTACGCGCTCGAGATCCACAGGCAGGAGCAGAGGCTGAAGGAGTGCTCCTCGAGGATCCTCGTGGGCAAGATGAGCGGCGCGGTCGGCACGGGCGCCGGGTTCGGCCCGAAGGCGGTCGACATCCAGATGGCAGTCATGGCTGAGCTGGGCCTCGGGGTTGAGGATGGCCCCACCCAGATAGTCGCCAGGGACAGGTATGTCGAGCTGATGTCCGTGCTCTGCAACATCTCATGTTCCATGGAGAAGTTCGCCACCGAGGTCAGGAACCTGCAGAGGGGCGAGATCGCCGAGGTCTCAGAGCCATTCGACGAGAACAACCAGGTCGGGAGCTCGACGATGGCGCACAAGAAGAACCCGGTGACCGCCGAGAACGTCTGCGGGCTCGCGAGGATAGTCCGAGGGTTCATGTCCCCGTCCTTCGAGAGCGCCATCCTGTGGCACGAGCGGGATCTGACCAACTCGTCCGCCGAGCGGTTCTTCGTGCCGCACTCGTTCATACTCGTGGACGACATGTTGGCGAAGATGACGAAGCTCTTCTCGGGATTGGTGGTCAACAAGGAGCAGATGGGACGGAACCTGTCCAGGGCCGGCAGCGTCATCATGGCCGAGTCGGTCATACTCGCGCTAGTGGGCAAGGGGATGGGCAGGCAGGACGCCCACGAGCTCATCAGGAAGTGCAGCATGGAGTCGCAGCGCGCGTGCGAGGAGTTCAAATCGTACCTCATGGCCAACAAGGGCGTCATCTCGCTCCTGTCGGAGGCCGAGATAGACGCGGCGCTGGACCCGAGAGCCTATCTGGGCACAACTGGTCAGACCGTGGACAACATCCTCAAGATTGTTTCGTGAGCAAAGGTAGAAATAGGCCGGCTTTTCTCCCGGACCATCACAGGGGCCGTTAGATCAGCGGAAGATCGCTTGCTTCGCAAGCAAGAGGCCGTGGGTTCAAATCCCACACGGTCCACCACTATTCTCGGAAAAGGCCATAGGGGCAGGAGGGCAGACTCACATCCACGACAAACTTATCCATCGCATGCCATACCATTCATGGGGAGTCAATGGCGAGAGTCTGCTATGAAATCAAATCCTCCGAGGCAGGATGGAATCCTCTCTATCAGCAGAGTTACCTTGGAGAGATGAGTTGGAACGAGGAATTGCTCAAG
>JBFYNF010000169.1:0-11359 GCA_041304525.1 Thermoplasmata archaeon
GGAGAAGGTCATGTGGCAGGTCATGAGGAACCCGATGGGCGCCATCGGCGTCGTCATCCTGAGCGTCTTCACCTTCATAGCTGCATTCGGCCCCGCCCTGGCGCCCTACGAGGTGGACGGAGGCAGCCTCGGTCAGTTCACGCCGATGCTCCAGGAGTCGCCCGACCACTGGATGGGGACGGATACCCAAGGCTACGACATATTCAGCTCGCTGCTCTATGGCGCAAGGACATCCATCATAGTCGGGATATTCGCCGCGGTGATATCGTCAGTGCTCGGCGCAGTCATCGGTCTGTACTCAGGCTATGCCGGAGGCTGGAAAGACGAGATCGTCATGCGGGCGAACGATGTCGTACTGTCCATCCCGTGGCTCGTGCTCATGATCATCGTGGCCGCGTTCATCGGGGAGATCAACCTGGTGGGGATCATCCTGATTATCGGCCTGACCGGCTGGTCGGGGACATCGAGGCTGGTCAGGGCCCAGGTCATGTCAATCAGGGAGAGGCAGTACGTCGAGCGTGCCAGGGCGATCGGCGCCACGGACTGGCACATCATCGGCAGCCACATCCTCCCGAACGTCTTCCCGCTGATCTTCGCGAATACCATCCTCACCGTCGCGGGGTCAATCCTCGCGGAGTCGAGCCTGAGCTTCCTGAAGATGAGGCCCATAGGCTCCGTCACTTGGGGCTCGATGCTTTCGTACGCTCATGATGGCATGGCGTTCCAGATCGGGCTGCCGTGGTGGATAATCGCACCCGGCCTGTGCATCGTAGTGCTAGTGCTTGGCTTCACGCTGCTCGGGTATGCGCTCGACGAAGTGATGAACCCGAAGCTGAGGAAGCGCTAGGCCCTACTTGCGGCCCTGCATTCGGCCCGCAGGTCCCAGCGCCCGGGACGCACCCCGAGGGTCTCAGCACGAGCACCGAACCCCTCCGCCTAATGGGGGCGAGCCAGCATCGGTTTTTCACCCCTCGCCGAATCGAAAATGGTTTATAGCGCATTGCAGTTATGCCGCATGTCCTTCTGCGAGGGTATGGGGGGAAACAAGACTGCTCTCGGAATCACAGGGGCGGGACAGAGCGTTCTATCCTGAGCCGAGAGGCTGGAGCCGCGCTCGCGGCCGCGCGTCTCCCTTGAATGCCAGGCCCGACCCGAGTGATGAGGCTGGAAGGACGACTTAGGAAGCTGTGGAGGAATGTGAGGGTATGACAGGTTTTAGGAGAACAAGGATAGCCGTCCTGAGCTCGGTGGTCTTCGCGTTTCTGATGCTCGGTGTGCCCAATTTCATCGCACCGGGACAGCAGTTCGAAGCCGCATCCGTCGCCCGGGCGGAGGACGTGGAGAGGTATTTTGTGGTCGGGGTGTCCGAGATCTCGGTGAGCACGCTGAACCCGAACACTTACACTATGGTCAGTGAAGCGATGGTGATATTCCCGGTTTACAGCACTCTGCTGCAGTACAACCTCGACATGGAAATCATCGGTGACCTCGCGGAGGAGTGGAGCGTCTCCAGTGATGGATTGACGTGGACTTTCAAGATCGTGGACAACGCCTACTTCTGCGACCCCGCGGAGGCGGACGTGAAGGATCCGACCCGCCTGGTCACAGCGGCTGATGTCGAGTTCAGCTTCATGTCTCTCCAGGCAGAGGTGGACAGCAGGCTGCACACTTACTTCCCTGACGAACTCATCGCGGAGTTCAACATCATCAACGACTTCGAGTTCGAGATAACACTTGACAGGCCATTCGCCACGATAATGGAATCGTGGCTCGGCGCGATGATCCTGCCCAAGTACTACTGGGATGGCGAGGACTTCCTGCTATTCGACAACTCGCCGCCAATCGGCTCGGGCGCATTCTACTACGGTATGGACGGGCTGCCCGAGAGCGGCCAGTGCGACCTGGTCAGGAACCCGATATGGTACGGCGAGGACAACCACGGATGGCAGATGCACGTGGACAAGTGGATCATCAAGGAAGAGCTGGATGACACCACCGCGTGGTTGGACGTCCAGTCTGGTGCGATCGACGTCATGCTGGGCGTCAACCCCTCGTTGTACACGAGCAGCTTGAAGCCACCGAACTACACGGCCAGCGTGCTCGGGTTCCAGCAGTGCAACGGCTTCGTCTACGAGTTCAACCTGAACCAGATGAGCGACGAGCTTAGGGCGGAGCTCGGTGGGTCCTACACGGGCGGCGAGAACAACCAGCTCCTGCTCGACCCGACAATCAAGCTCGCGATGTCGTACTGCGTCGACAAGGACGGCTTCATCGACGACGTCCTGTGGGGCCTGGGACAGTACGCGGACTCCTTGGTGGGTCCTCAGAACCCGGGGCACTACTGGTACCCCAATCCAGACCCTTACGACCCTGACGCCGCGAGGCAGATGCTCTACGTTGCCGGTTGGCAGTACAGGCTGGACGGCACGTTCATAGACCCCACTGACCCGGACTACGACAACGAGAAAACGGACGGGTCGCTGGGATACTATCCCCTGTGCAAGGAAGGGGGCGAGGATCCGCTCGCGTTCGATTTCGTCACCCTCAATAACGACGACCAGTGGTCGATGGGCGGGAAGTATCTCGTGAACTCGACCAGGCTCGGCGGGTTCGACCTTGACCTCCACCAGGAGTCCGTCTCCGACATGAACTCCAGGTGGTACCAGGCCGACTACGATATCTGGCTCTGGGACTGGGTCATCGGCACGACCGCGGACCCCGTCTCGACCATGGAGATATTCACAGAGGAGGGCATCGGCACGGACCAGGACGTCTATTGGGTCAACGAGACCTTCGAGGAGATATACTACGAGGCGCTCGGGACCGTGGACACCGTATCTCGGAGGGCTTTGACCGACCAGCTCCAGGCGCTCGTGTACGAGATGCGCGGCTGCCAGACCCCTGCATACAGGGACGAGCTCTACGCGGTCAACGTCATGGAGTGGGCAGCCTCCAGCCTAGGTGACTGGAACAGCAGCTACTTCCTGCTCCCAGATATCTGGCCGTGGTGGCTCGCGATGCAGCTGTACCCCAACCAGAACAACGCCCCCGACCTGTACAACTCCCCGGAGAACGTGGAGGCCTACATCGACGATGCCAAGCAGTTTGTGGCCAACGCCTCTGACGACGACGCCAGCACCGACCTCGAGTACAAGTGGTTCTGGGGCGACGGGACGACGAGCGTGTGGGACGCATCGAGCACCGCCTACCACACATACGACTCGGACGGCGTATACCAGGCCGATGTCGCGGTGAGGGAGGCCTCGGCTTCGAATGGTTTCGAGGACTACTTCATGGTCTCCAAGGGCTTCACCGTCACGGTCAGGGACCTGAGCAACGACGCCCCGACGATAACGTCGATGACGTATGACCCGCTCGACCCGGACACCGGCACCCTGATATGGTTCAACTCGACGGCGACCGACCCCGAGGGCGATGAGATATTCTACACCTGGACATTCGGCGACGGGCACACCGCCTATGGCCAGAATGTCAGGTACCAGTACACCGAGGACGGCGGATACGACGTCGTGCTCTCGATCGACGATCACCACGTTGGCGCGGAGGGATCGAGGCCTGTCACGGACGGCGAGCTTGTCGCTGTGTCGCAGAACGGGCCACCGAGCATCTCCGTCGACGACGTCGCGGATGTGGAGGCCAAGAGATTGGAGACATTCGTCGTGACCGCCTCAGACCCGGACCCGAGGGACGAACTCCTGTACACGTGGGACTGGGACGACGGGACGATCTCGGTGACGGACGTACCTACCGCCGACCACGCGTACAACAGCAGAGGTACATACACTCTGACTGTCTGGGTGTATGACCAGACTGGCCTGTATGGCCACAACAAGTCCGATACTGGCCAGATTCAGGTGGTGACCTCCGTCGCGAACAAGGTGCCGGTAATCTCGGAATACGATGTGGCTTACGCGTCGGAACCCGACGATCCGTTCACCGGTGAGGAGATAACCTTCACCGGCAGTGCGGCGGACCCAGACGGCAACGCGCTGACGCTGACGATAGTCTTCGACGACGGCACATATGCGGTAGAGGCGTTCGACGCGTCGGCTGACAACACTGAAAGGACGATCGAGGTGACTCACGCCTACGACACTGGCGCGTCGTACTACACGTACTTCTGTGTGTTCGATGGAATCGCCAACATCAGCCAGATGCTCCAGGTGGACGTGGTGTCCAACAGCGCGCCAGAGGTGTACTTCGAACCTGAGTACGCTTCTCAGGACATCGACACAGGGACCGAGGCGACCTTCACCGCGGTGGCATGGGACGACGACCCGGGCGACACGCTGACGTACTACTGGACCTGGGACGACGACACGCCTGGGACGGTGACCGCTGACGCCACTGCGACTCACACCTACACCGAGTCGGACGATTACCAGGTCATCCTGTACGTCGACGATGGAAACGGTCACAACGAGAGCGCGATCGCGGTGGCTCATGTCAACGCCGTCCCGACGCTCCAGCCGCTGGCCGACGTGACGGTGGACAGCGACGTCGAGTGGGTGTTCAGCGCCGACGCATCCGACCCCGACACGATGGACATCCTGGAGTACATGTGGGACTTCGATAACGACGGTACGTGGGACACTGCGTGGAGCACTGTGAACACCGCCGCGCACACATACACGGCGATTGGGACGGAGACCGTCAAGGTGGCAGTCACCGATGGCTTCTCGCTGGTGACGCACACGCTGTATGACGAGGCGACAGTCACGGTCTCGGACCCAGCGGTGGACGACCCGCCGACGATTGTGCCGCTCGCGGACATCGAGCTCACGGTGGGCGAGACGCACACCTTCACGGTTAGCGCCAGCGACCCCGAGGGCCAGCCCCTGGTGATAACATGGGACTTCGACGACGGCACGGACCTTCTCGTGGGCCCGTCGGTGGAGCACGCCTTCGCAGCTGTGAACGTGTACAACGTGGTGGTCTGGGCTGACGATGGGCTCACCAACGTTTCCGACGGCGCTGTCGTGACCGTGGTCGCGGACCTGGCGCCCGTGGCGGACGCAGGCGACGACCAGACCGTCAACGAGGATTCGCCGGTCTACTTCGACGGCTCCGGATCCACTGACGACGTCGACCCGCCGGGAGTGGTGGCCTACGAATGGACCATCTATGACAGCCTCATGGCCGAGGTCGATACGATGATAGGCGAGAGCCCGACGTACAACTTCGGGACGCCCGGCATCTACACGGTGGAGCTCGTGGTGCAGGACGCTGTCCTGCAGTGGTCCGCGCCTGACGAGGTCGTCATAACCGTCTTGGACGCGACCGACCCAGTAGCGATCGCCGCCGCCGACCCGATGACGGTCAGCATGGGCGGCACGGTCGACTTCGACGCGACCGGTTCGACCGACAACGTGGCGGTCGTGGCGTACGAGTGGTCGTTCTTCGACGGCGTGTCGTCTGTGGAGTACAGCACCGCGACGGCCTCGCACCAGTTTGACATCGCCGGGACGTTCCCGGTGACGCTGACCGTGACGGACGCCGCGGGCAACTGGGCAGAGGACGAGCTGACCATAACCGTGGTGGACACGGAGGCACCGGTCGCTAACGCAGGTGCGGACGATGAGATCAACGTCGGCACTCTGTACACCCTCGACGGGTCCCTGTCGGTCGACAACGAAGGGATCGTCGACTGGGAGTGGACGTTCACGGACGGCACAGCGCAGTCGCTGACGGGGGAGACGGCGGACTACACCTTTGACAACATAGGTGTGTTCACCATCACCCTGACCGTGACTGACGCTGAGGGCCTGACGGGGACAGACACAGTGACCATCACGGTCTCGGACCTCGAGGTCCCAGTGGCCAACGCGGGAGCTGATGTGTCTGTCGAGGAAGGGGACACGGTTTCCTTCGACGGCAGTCTGTCGTCCGACAACGTGCTGGTGACGAGCTACGAGTGGGAGTTCGTGTACGACGGCGCGACGGTCACCCTGACGGGCGTGACGGCCAGCCATGTGTTCGAGATCGTGGGCACATACACGGTCACACTGACCGTGATGGACGCAGCGGGCAACTCGGCCACGGACACGATGACCGTGACCGTCACGGAGGCATCTGTGAACGAGCCGCCGGTGGCTGACGCTGGCGCCGATGCGAGCATTGTCGTCGGCGCAGTCAAGGTGTTCGACGGCTCGGGCTCGTCCGCAGATGTGGACAACTACACATGGACGTTCGTGTACGGTGGCGCCACGGTCACCCTGTACGGTGAGGCGCCGGTGTTCACCTTCGACATCGCTGGTGCATACACCGTGACGCTGAACGTGACCGACATCGAGGGCCTGTATGACACGGACACCGTGACGATAACCGTGACGGATGCTGCCGAGAACGATCCCCCAGTCGCTGACGCGGCTGCGGACGTGACGGCCATCACCGTCGGCGATACGGTGACCTTCGACGGTTCGGCCTCATCGGCGGATGTGGACAACTACACATGGACGTTCGTGTACGATGGCGCAACAGTCACCCTGTACGGTGAGGCGCCGGTGTTCACCTTCGACATCGCTGGTGAATACACGGTGACGCTCAGCGTGTCGGATGTCGAAGGCCTGACGGACACGGACACCGTGACCATCACGGTGGAGGCGGACGATTCCCCCTCGTTCATCGAGACGTACGGTCTAGCGATAGGTATTGTCGCGGCCATAGTCGTCGCAGCCGCTGTCGCCATGATGCTGATGAAGCGCAAGGGCGGCAAGGGCTCGTCGTCGAACGAGGGTGTCGAGGGCATCGATGGTGGCGAGCCAGGTCCACCAGCGAACTAAGCCGTCGGAGCGGTGAGCTCAACGTGAAACCCTTTAACGAAACCTCTTCACTTCTGTTTCTGTGAATGGACTGAGAACATGCCGTCTCTGCCGTCCGGGCGAGGCGCCCGTCCAGGAGGTCACTCGAGCGTGGGCCCCGTCCTCGGGAGGGTCGTTTCATCATCGAGCTTCGACTCGAGAGCGACCATGGATATCATGTCGAGCTGGAGGCATGTGTGCAGATAGTCGAGGTTCTTGTCGATGTGCGGCGAGTAATTCGCGTCCGGGCCGCCCTCGATCATCCTCGTGAGCATCGAGTCGATCCTGTTCGACGTGCGCGGGTCCCTCTTGAGAATCCCCCCGCTGAGCGTGAAGAACGACGGGCCTATCATCTTCCTCCTAGGCGAGGAGGCGGTCGATGCCAGCTGCTCTTCGTGTCTGTCTACTACGGGCTCGTCAAGTCTAGTCGCTCTGTCCAATTCCCATCCCTCTGGAGCGCTAGGAGATGTATCTGTCGGTTCGTATATATACGTTACCGGTTGCGGGGTGGAGCCTCTCGGCACATGGTTCGCGCAACCTGATCGTGCCGTCCGCACTCATCGGCTGACGGTTCGTCCTCTGTCCTCGCCAGCTCATGCTTTGAGGGGGCTCTCGTCGATTGTGAGGGACGGGTCCGTTGCGTCGATGGATGCCATGACCCCCACGGGCACAACGAGCTTCGTCGTGCCGTGGCCGCAGCAGAGGCCTGTGAACGACGGTATGTCCTCCAGTCCTCCGATCAGGTCTTGGAGCACCTCCTCGAGGCTAGGTCCGGCCAGGTCCCTCTTCGGGAACTGGGAGACCTGGCCGACGACTATCCCCGCGACCTTCTGGAGTTTCCTGGCGAGTACCATGTGCATCAGAATCCTCTCGATATCGTATTCGGAGACGTGGACATCTTCCATGAACAGGATGCGTCCGTCGGTCTTGACAGAATCCTCCGTACCGATCGTGTGTGCCAGCATGGACAGGTTCCCTCCGATGGTCCTGCCCTTCGCCTTCCCAGGCACGATTGTCCTCAGGAGCATGCCCCTGGGCGGGTTGTCCAACCTGCCCCACGGTTCCGCCTTCGAGATCATGGCGATGGCCCGGTCTATGTTCTCCTTGCCCATGGGTGGGTCCTTCTCCGGGATATCGCCGGCGAACCCTTCGATTGACGGTCCATGGAATGTCACCAGCCCTGTCCTCTGGTGTATCGCGACGTGAAGTGTCGTGATGTCACTGTACCCCATGAATATCTTGGGGTTGTCCTTGATGGTCCCGAAATCCAGCAGGTCCAGGATCCGCATCGCGCCCCACCCTCCTCTCGAGCAGAGTATCGCATCGACCTTGTCGTTGCCGAACATCGTGGAGAGCTCGCGCGCCCTCGCCTGGTCCTTCCCCGCCAAGAACCCGGAGCGGGTGAGATTCCTCGTGCACTCTCCCAGGACGACCTTGTACCCCAACTCCCTGAGGTAGTGCACACCCTGTCCGAGTCCGAACGGTTCGGAGAAGCTCGAAGGCGACACTATACCGATGGTCGCGCGCTTCTCCAGTCTAGCAGGTTTCACGATCTTCATGTAACAACACCTTCGAGGCGTCAGTGTCGATTACCAACTTAAATGGTGCGCTGCAGCGCAGGGGCGGAAAACAGGTCTTAGAATAGGGATATGGGGTTTGGTAGGGAAGATGTTTCAGGGGACGGTCACGCGAACACGGCCTCTGCTTCCTGGAGCAGTATGTCCTCCGAGCTCGGCATCTCCTCGATATCGGTCGCTATGTCGACCAAGCTCAGTTCGATGTCCGCCTTGAGGTACTCAAGCTCGTTGACGATGTCAGCGCACTCGACATCATGATGGAAGTGGTCCATTTCCCTGTGGAGCCTCTCAATCCTCGCCCTGTTCTCGGCGAGTATCGCAAGGATGTGATATTCCTCCGAGCCCTCGTGCGAGGTTCTGAGGGTCCTAGTCCTTGTCATCGTGTTCCTGTCGAGAGCTCCGACGTTCCGCAGCGCGATAGGGACAGCTAGTTTTCTCATCATTTCGGCATCCCATCTCATCGTATGACGATTGTCTGACAATATCTACTTCATCGTATATAAAATGTTCCCGGAGGCCGCGGAGGTCACTTCGGACCCTGTCCGGATATCTGATTCGCCTTCCTCTCCAGGTCAGCGATCTTTCTCTGGAGCGCCCTGATCTTCGCGTCGTGCTTCGCGACGATCTCCCTGAATTTCGCTGCCCTGGCTCTCAATTTCGCAGCCTTGGCCAGTTTCTTGGTGGAGACTCTGTAGTCATTGACTTCGGATGAGTACTTCCTTGCCTCTTTCGTGGAGGACATGATATCCTTGGAGAATACCGGACTGTGGCGATATGAACGTTCGCACATGCTCACGAAGGCGTGGGCTTGGAAAGTGAATAATATGGGATATGGATGCGTGTCTCTGAATGAAGGCCTACTTTGAGGCGTACGACTGTGCATCGAACATCGGCGGGCCATCATCGGCCCAGAGGTCGTCGGAGACCGGCCGTGCGCACGGTCAAACCGTCGTTCACGAGGACGCCGCCTCAATCCATCATGCTGGTTGCGGGAGTGAATGAGCATGGAACGCAGAACCTTCCTCTACCTGATGCTCACGGTGACCATCATCATCTGGGGCGCGTCGTTCGTCCTCGTGGATGTGGCCATAGACGAGGGCTCGTCTCCTGTGATGATAGCGATGGCGAGGTTCATCGTCGCGTCCACGATATTCGCGGGGTACCTCTTGTTGAAGAGACCCCATGGACTCGCCAAGGCTGACAGACGGATGTTCCTCGCACTCGCGTTCATCGGCATCGGCGTGTATTACATATTCCAGTACTACGGGATCAAGTTCGCCGGAGCTTCGATATCCGCGATCATCGTCATGCTGGTCTGCCCGGTCGCCATATTCGCCCTCTCGGCCTGGAAGTACAAGGAGAAGGTCACCAACGGCGAGAAGGCGGGTCTGGCAGTCTCGGCGGTCGGGTGCTTCTTGGTCATCACGGACGGCTCGTTCGCCTTCGTGTCCAACCTGGAGATGATCGTCGGCGGCCTGTTCGGGGTCGTGTGCGCGGTCTTCTGGGCGATATACACGGTCGAAGGGACGAAGGTCGTGAAGAAGTACGACCCAATGACCAGCACCGCATACATCACGATCCTGGGGACATTCATGGTCGTCCCTTTCGCCGCGGCCGACGTGACGCTCACGGGCCAATCGTTCCCCCCGAGTTTCTTCTTTGCGGCGCTGTACCTGGGTGCCCTGTGCACGGTCGTGGGGTACGTCTTCTGGTTCAGGGCGCTGACCGGCCTGGACGCGCGGACCACAGGGAGCATGCTCTACTTCGAACCCATCGTCACAGTGGCGTTCGCCTGGGTCGTCCTGGGTGAGATGATTGGCTGGGTCTCTGCCTTGGGGAGCGTCGTGACGGTCATCGGCGTGGTCATGGTGTCGAGGAAGTGAGGCTCGGGCCTAGAAACCGTTAATATCCAGCTGTCGCCATGTCGCAGCGAGGGACACCGTAGCCCCGTAGTGTAGAGGACAATCATGCGGGCCTTTGGAGCCTGTGACGGAGGTTCGAATCCTCCCGGGGCTACTCCTCCTTTCTACTGTGGGACCATCCTGCGACCATCTGGAACAGTTTCGCGACGGCGACGAGCACCACGACCCACGACATGACAATTAGGAAGAAACCCTCGGCAACGAACCCGCCATCGACAGCTTCGAGAAGGAACATGCCCGTGAGGGTCGCGAGCACCCCGAACACGATGCCCCATACGGCCATGGTGCGGTCGACCCTCATCCTCGCCATGGCTCACCATCTGTCCCTGTGCACGAGCTTCTCGTTCGGCAACCTCTTCCTTCTGACGCCCTTCTCCGCGGGGTATCCGACGGGCACGATGGCCACAGGTCTGACATTGGCCGGAGTGCCGAGGGCGCCCGCTGCCTTCGCCTCATCGAATGCGCCCACCCAGACGCTCCCGAGGCCCTTGCTGTGCATGAAGAGGGCGAAGTTCTCTATCGCCGCCGCAACGTCCTGGAGACAGTAGAGGTCCCTCCCCCGCTGGTCGTAATGGGCTATTCTCTCGAGGTTCGCGCAGAAGACGACGACAACGGGCGCTGTGCGGATGTACTCCTGGCCATACGCGACGTGCATGAGCGCTTTCTTGATTTTGGCGTCCCTCACAACGATGAAATCCCTCGCCTGGAGGTTGCCTGCTGATGGTGCGAGGTTCGCCAACCTCAGTCCTTCGTCCATGATGTCGTCATCCACCGGGTCCGGTTTGAAGACCCGTATGCTCGTCCTCCCTTCGATGCACGCAACGATGTCCATCGTATCCTTCCAACATGACATGTACGGATATCTCTAAGGTTCTGTTGCGAAATCAGGCGGCGGCCCTTCACGCCGCAGCCTCTACACAACTCGCTCCATTCGGCTCCGACCGTGCGCCCTTCACAGGGTCGTAGAGGATCATCATCACGTCATGCTGGAGCGCGCCGGGGTCGAACCGTAGACCCCCCACCATCTCTTTCGAGACGG